>NZ_MWQN01000001.1:4593333-4929166 GCF_002024165.1 Embleya scabrispora | reverse complement strand
CCCGCCCGGGGCTTGGGGTGCGCCGGACGCGGCGGCGCGTGGCAGGACCCGGGCGGCCCACCACGGCGACGGGTGTGTCCGGTGAGGCGGAAGATCGTCGCGCGAGTGTCCGACATAGGGTGTTCGCATGGACTTCCGACACCTCGGCCGCAGCGGTCTCGTCATCAGCGAGATCGCCTACGGCAACTGGCTCACCCACGGCTCCCAGGTGGAGGAGGACGCGGCACTCGCGTGTGTGCGGGCCGCGCTCGACTGTGGCATCACCACCTTCGACACCGCCGACGTGTACGCGGAGACGCGCGCGGAATCGGTGCTCGGCCGGGCGCTGAAGGGCGAACGCCGCGAGGGCCTGGAGATCTTCACCAAGGTCTACTGGCCCACCGGTCCCGGTCGCAACGACCGGGGCCTGTCGCGCAAGCACATCCTCGAGGCGATCGACGGGTCGTTGTCGCGCCTGGGCACCGACTACGTGGACCTCTACCAGGCCCACCGGTTCGACTACTCGACGCCGCTGGAAGAGACCATGTCGGCCTTCGCCGACGTGGTCCGCGCCGGCAAGGCGCTGTACATCGGGGTTTCCGAGTGGAACGCCGAGCAGATCCGCGCCGCCGCCGAACTCGCCCGCGAGCTGCGCGTGCCGCTGGTCTCCAACCAGCCGCAATACTCGATGTTGTGGCGGGTGATCGAGGCCGAGGTGGTGCCGGCCTCGGAGGAGTTGGGGCTCGGCCAGATCGTCTGGTCGCCGATCGCGCAGGGTGTGCTCACCGGCAAGTACCTGCCGGGGCAGCCGCCGCCGGCCGGATCGCGCGCCACCGACGACAAGGGCGGCCAGGACTTCGTCTCGCGGATGCTCACCGACGATGTGCTCACCCGGGTGCAGCAACTGCGCCCGCTGGCCGACGAGGCCGGTCTCTCGCTCGCGCAGCTCGCCGTCGCGTGGGTACTGCAGAACCCGAACGTGTCGGCCGCGATCATCGGCGCGTCCCGCCCCGAGCAGGTGCGGGAGAACGTCAAGGCGGCGGGTGTCCGGCTGGACGAGAGCCTGCTGAACAAGATCGACGTGATCCTCGACCCGGTGGTCAACCGCGACCCGGCACTCACCCTGAGCCCGAGCACGCGTCCGTAGCCGAAAACGCCGCGGGGCGCGGCCTGGGCCGCGCCCCGCGGCGGATGGGATCGGCGCGGTCCGCCGCGCGGGGTCAGCCCTCGGCGGCGCGCAGACTCATGTGTTCGTAGACGACGGCGTCGTCCTCCAGCAGGCTCACCTGCTCGATGCCCGCCGCGAGCAGGTCCTTCCAGGTCTCGCCGAGCCAACTCTCGGCGTCCGACTGGTTGGTGAAGTCCTCGGCCTCCGGGCCCTCGACGGGGGCACCGTCCGCGTCCTCATACCGCCACACCCACGACATGTCGGGCTCCTCATCTCGGATCTCGGACCGTCAAAAGACCTGCACAGTAGATCAAGCCCACCCGCCTCATAGCCAGGAGCTCGACGACACCCATGGAGCTGACGCTGCTCGGCACGGCCGGTCCCAAGGGCTGGCCCCAGCCGTTCTGCACCTGTGCCTCGTGTCTGGGGTGCACCGGGCCGGCGGTGCGCGGACCCGCGTGCGTGCTGCTCGACGGCACACTGCTGCTCGACTGCGGTCCGGAGCCCGCGCACGCCGCCGCGCGGGCCGGGTACCCGCTGACCGGGGTGCGACGGCTGTTGCTGAGCGGTCCGGCCGAGACCGCGCCGCTGGCCTGGCTGCCCGCGGCGGGGCTCGACGAGGTGGCCGCGCCGTCCGCGCCGCCGGCCTGGTTGCCGGCGCCGTCGGCGGGCGGCCCCCAGTGGCGACGGGTCGCGGCGGGTGACGCCTTCGAGGTGGACGGTCGGCGAATACGGGTGTTGCCCGGCGGGACTCCCGGGCGGGTCGCCTACGAGGTGATCGGAGCCGACGGTACGCGGCTGCTGTACGTGCCACCCTCGACGCTGCCGCCCGAGGCCGAGGCCGGGCGGGCCTGGACACGCGGGGGCGGGCCCTACGACGTGGTGTTGCTCGACGTGGTGTCGTGGCCGGAGCGGCTGGCCACGCTGCGGCGCGACGGCGCGGTCACCGAGGACACCGACGTACTGGCGATCCACCTGTCGCACGAGTCGCCGCCGGGCGAGGAGTTGCACCGCCGGTTGGCCGCGTGGGGCGCTCGCGCGGTGCCGGACGGCGGCGTGGTGCGGGTCGGCGCCGACCCCTCGCCGACGCCGCGTCCGCATCGCACCCTCGTTCTGGGCGGGGCCCGCTCGGGCAAGTCGGCGGAGGCCGAACGGCGCCTGGCGGCCTGTCCGGACGTGCTCTACGTGGCGACCGGCGGCACCCGGGAGGGCGATCCGGAGTGGGCCGAGCGAATCGCGCTGCACCAAAATCGCCGACCGGACACCTGGAGCACCGCCGAGACGGTGGAGTTGACCGCGCTGCTCGCCGAGGCCCGTCGGCCGCTCCTGGTGGACTGCCTGTCGTTGTGGCTGACCGCGGTGATGGACGCGCACGGCGCGTGGGACGACGACGCGTGGGCGGACGGCGGCGCGCGCGAGGCGGTACGGGCCGACGTCGCGGCGCTGGCCGCCGCGTGGCGGGCGTGCCGTGTCCCCGTGGTCGGCGTGAGCAACGAGGTGGGCAGCGGCGTGGTCCCGGCAACCCCCGCGGGCCGCCGCTTCCGCGACGAACTGGGCCGCCTCAACGCGACGATCGCGGCCGAATCCGACGAGGTCCTCCTGGTGGTGGCCGGCCAACCCCTCACCCTCCGAAGCCTCCCAAACCAAGCCAAACACGCCACCGACTGACCCCACCCCCAAACACACGGCAGGCACCCCCGCAAGCAAGCGAGCAGGCAGGCGAGCAGAGCGGGTGGGGAGACAGGCGACCGGTGGCCGGCCGCTGTCAGGCCGGCGCGCGCAGGCGAGCAGACAGACGGACGGGCAGACGAGCAGGCCGCCGGGCAAGCGAGCGATCGAGCCGGCGAGCAGGCCGGTGGAGGAACGGGCAGGCGAGCGAGCGAGCAGGCAGGTAGGCCGGCGGTCAGGCGGGCGAGCAGACAGGCAGGCAGGCAGACGGGCGACCGGCCGGCGAGCGAGCAGGCCGGCGGACGGACAGGCAGGCGAGCAGGCAGACAGGCAGACAGGCCAGCGGACGGGCGGGCGCGCGGGCCGGCGGGCGCGCGGGCCGGCGGGCGCGCGGGCCGGCGGGCGCGCAGACAGGCGGGCGCGCAGACAGGCAGGCGCGCAGACAGGCAGGCGGACGGGCCGGCGGGCGCGCAGACAGGCGGGCGCGCAGACAGGCAGGCGCGCAGACAGGCAGGCGGACGGGCGACCGGCCGGCGAGCGAGCAGGCCGGCGGACGGACAAATGAGCGGGCGAGCGGGTGAGCAGCCGAGCAGGTGAGCGGGCGAGCAGGCCGGCGGGCGGGGGTGCAACCGCAGCCCGTGATCGGTCAGCATTCACAACGGCCCCGAATCGGCTTGCGGGCGGGGTCGGCGGGGTCCCTGTGCTGTGCGACCGCAGCCTTCGATCGCAACGCAACGGGCGGAGCGGGCGGGTAAACCAACCCGAGCCCACCGAGGCGCAACGGTCGCGCCGACGACAACTACCCTGACCAGGTGACAATCGACCTCGACTCCCTGGCCGCACAGGTGGAGCGCCCGGACGACGACGCCCGCGCCCGCGTCCGCACCCACCTCGCAGACCTCGCGGGCGCACCGAGCGCGTACGGCCGACTCGAAGAGCTCGCGATCCGGTACGCCTCGATCCGGGGCGGCAAGACCACCGCCCCCATCGGCGCCCCCCGCGTGGTGTTGTTCGCCGCCGACCACGGAGTGGCCTCGCACGGCGTCTCGGTCCGCCCGCCCGGCTGGACCGCGCGCGAGGTGCGGGCCACCCTCGCCGGCACCACCCCCGCCGCCACGTTCGCGGCCGCGCTCGACACGCCGATCCGGGTCGTCGACATCGCCGTCGACGCCGAGCCCGACGCCTTCCCCGAGCCGATCACGCGCCACCGGATCCGCCGCGGCTCCGGCGCGCTGGACAGCGCCGACGCACTCGCCCCCGGCGAAGCCGAGGCGGCGTTCCGGGCCGGGACCGAGATCGCCGACGCCGAGATCGACTCGGGCGCCGACGTGCTGCTGCTGGGCTCGCTGGGCGCGGCGGCCACCACCCCGGCGGCCGTCCTGATCGGCGCGCTCACCGGCATGGACGCGGCGGCGGTGATCGGCCGCGGCTCCGGCATCGACGACGCGACCTGGATCCGCAAGTGCGCCACCATCCGCGACGCGCTGCGCCGGGCCCGGCCGGTGCTCGGCGACCCGATGCGGCTGCTCGGCGTCAGCGGCGGGGCCGACTTCGCCGCGATGACCGGATTCCTGCTCCAGTGCTCGGTCCGCCGCACGCCGGTGCTGCTCGACGACGTCGCCACCGCCGCGGCGGCCCTGGTCGCCCAGCGGATCTCCTACCGCGCGCCCGACTGGTGGCTGGCCGGCCACGTGACCCCCGAGCCCGGCCACGTCAAGGCGCTGGACCGGCTCGCCCTCGAACCGGTCCTGGACTACCGGGTCCGCGGCGGCGAGGGCGTCGGCGCGCTGCTCGCGCTCCCGGTGCTGCGCGCCGCGGTCGACCTGGTGGCCCGGGTGCAGCCCACCCCGTGAGCGCCGGTACCACCTCGGCCGGGCTGCGCCTGGCATTCGGCATCCTGTCGGTGATCCCGGTCGAGGTGGAGCGGGTGGACCGCCCGGTGGCCGGCCGCGCGATGGCCTGCGCGCCGCTGGTCGGCCTGGTCCTGGGCGGCCTCGCCGCAGGTGTCCTCGCGCTCGCCGGATGGGCCGGCACCGGCGCGTTCACCGCCGCCGCGCTCGCCGTCGCCACCCTGGCCCTGCTCACCCGAGGGCTGCACCTGGACGGCCTGGCCGACACCGCCGACGGCCTGGGCTCCGCCAAGCCCGCCCCGGACGCGCTGCGCGTCATGAAGGCGTCCGACATCGGCCCGTTCGGTGTACTCACCCTGCTCTTCCTGGTCCTGATCGAGATCGGCGCGCTGAGTCGGCTCGGGCGGGACGGCAGCGGACCGGCCGCCGCCGCCCTGGGATTCGCGGTGGTCACGGGCCGGGTCGCGCTGTCGATCGGGTGCGGCCCGGGCGTGCCGTCCGCGCGCCCCGACGGACTCGGGGCGATGGTCGCCGGCACCGTCGGGCGCGGCGTCCTGCTCGCCTGGTCGCTCGTCCTGGTCGCCGGCGCCGGCCTGTACGGCCTCGTCCAAGGCCCCACCGAGGCACTGCGCGCGCTCGGCGCGGCAATCGCCGGACTCGCCGCCGCCGCCCTGCTGTTGCGGCACGCCACCCGCCGATTCGGCGGCATCACCGGTGATGTGCTGGGCGCCCTCGTGGAGACCGCCGGCTGCGTCGCGCTCGTGGTCCTGTCCACTGGCTGAGACGTTTGCCGGGAAGGCGTGAAATGCTGAGGGCGAACGTATCTTCCATACGGCTCGTCACCGCTCGACGAGGCATCCCGAGCAAGGATCGCCGCGTCGGTGCCCCACCGATCGTGCGGGCACTCAGCACCTCCGAGAGATGAGAGACAGGACACTCGTGACCACACTGAGTATCGGCTCCACCGCGGCCCTTTCCCTGCGCGCCGACGTTCTCGTGATCGGCGCCGTCAAGGGCAAGGACGGCACCGTCCTGGCCGAGGGCGCCGAGAGCATCGACGCGGCGCTCGACGGCCGGCTCACCGCCACCCTGTCCGCCGTCGACGCCGGCGGGGCCGAGGGCGAACTACACCGGGTGCCGACGTTCGGCGTGGCCAAGGCCCCGCTCGTGCTGGTCGTCGGCCTGGGCGAGCAGCCCGCCGACGGCTTCGCGCACGAGACGCTGCGCCGCGTGGGCGGCACCGTGGCGCGAGCGCTCGCGGGCGTCAAGAAGGCGGGTGTGGCGCTGCCGTTGGCCGGTGCGGAGGCGGTGGGTGCGTTCGGGGAGGGCGTGCTGCTCGGCGCGTACTCCTTCGAGACCTACCGGGAGAAGTCGCGCGAGGGCCGCAAGGAAGCGGTCAAGGACGTCGTGCTGCTCGGCCTGAAGGCCAACAAGGCGGTCAAGGCCGCCGCGGAGCGCGCCGCGATCACCGCGGAGAGCGTCAACCACGCCCGCGACCTGGTCAACACCCCGCCGAACGACCTGAACCCGAAGGACTTCGCCGCGATCGCGGTGGACACCGGCAAGAACGCCGGCTTCAAGGTCGAGGTGCTGGACGACAAGGCGCTCGCCAAGGGCGGCTTCGGCGGCATCCTCGGCGTCGGCCAGGGTTCGGCCAACAAGCCGCGCCTGGTCCGCCTGGGCTACACGCACCCCAAGGCCAAGCGCACCATCGCACTGGTCGGCAAGGGCATCACCTACGACTCGGGCGGCATCTCGCTCAAGCCGGCCGGGTCCAACGAGACGATGAAGATGGACATGGGCGGCGCGGCGGCCGTCCTGGGCGCGGTCACCGCGGTGGCCCGGCTCGGCCTCGAGGTCAACGTGACCGGCTGGCTGGCGCTGGCGGAGAACATGCCCTCCGGCACCGCGATCCGCCCCGGCGACGTGTTGCGGATGTACGGCGGTCGCACCGTCGAGGTGCTGAACACCGACGCCGAGGGCCGCCTGGTGCTCGCCGACGCGATCACGCGCGCGTGCGAGGAGTCGCCGCAGATGCTGATCGACGTGGCCACGCTGACCGGCGCGATGATGGTCGCCCTGGGCAACGACATCTACGGGATCATGGCCAACGACGACACCTTCCGCGACGCGGTGTACGACGCCGCGACGCGGGCGGGCGAGCAGGCCTGGCCGATGCCGCTGCCGGCCGACATGCGCAAGCAGATGGACTCGCCGATCGCGGACCTGAAGAACATGGGCAACTCGCGGATGGGCGGCGGCCTGATCGCCGGCATCTTCCTCCAGGAGTTCGTCGCCGAGGGCGTGCACTGGGCGCACCTGGACATCGCCGGCCCGGCGTTCCACGAGGGCGAGGCCGGCGGCTACCGGGCCAAGGGCGGCACGGGCGTCGCGGTGCGTTCGCTGCTCCAGGTCGCGCAGGACGTGGCGGACAACCGGATCTGACCGGAACGGGACGGCGGTCCGGTCCGGGCGGGGCACGCAGGCGCCCCGACCGGACCGGCCGGCCGTACCGCGGTGGATCGCCCGTCGCCGGGCAACGGCGGCGGTGCGGCGGCGGATCGGGTCAGGAGCCGTCGCCGGACTGCCGCCGGGTCCACTCGCGCATGCGCTTGGGGTAGCCCACCAGGGCCGCCTCGTACACCGGGATGCCGAGCTTGCGTGCCAGGGAGCGCGCGGCCGCGGGATCGGCGACCCGGCGCCGGGTCCACTCCCCCGTGTCGGCGATGAACACCACGGTCGTGCCGCTCAGCGTGGTCACCGGTTCGATGTAGGCCTCGACACCCTTGCGGCTGTGCGCGAATTCGCTCAGGTGGGCGGCCGCGGCGGCGGCCTGTTTACGATCGGGCGCGTCCGCGCCGGCACCGCGTTTGCGTCGGAACAGCCCCACGGGGATTTCCTTCCTGTCGTTCGCGCGTTCGCCCGCGTCCGTCCGGCGCGGACGTCGGGATCGTGCCGGAACAACGACTCGCGAGGGCACGTTGTGCCCCCGACCCGCCATTTCGGCGCGGCCCCTGTGGGACAGGCAACACCGGGGCGGAGTGCTCGGTCGCCTCCGACAAGTGGGAGGATGTTGTACCGGCACTTGAGACCTTCCACAAGAAGGGGGTGCCGCCCGCCGCGTACCGCGCGGGTCGGCATCGCAATCACAGGAGGACGTGACGTGGCGAACGACGCCGGAGCCGTTTTCGATGTAGTCATTCTCGGCGGCGGGAGTGGCGGCTACGCGTGCGCCCTGCGCGCGGCCGAACTCGGTATGCGCGTCGTCCTCGTCGAAAAGGGCAAGCTCGGCGGCACGTGTCTGCACAACGGCTGCATCCCGACCAAGGCGCTGCTGCACGCCGGCGAGGTCGCGGACCAGACGCGCGAGAGTGAGCAGTTCGGCGTCAAGTCGACGTTCGACGGCATCGACATCGCCGCGGTGCACGCGTACAAGGACGGCGTGATCTCGCGCCTGTTCAAGGGCCTGACCGGGCTGATCGCGAGCCGCAAGATCACCGTCGTCGAGGGCGCCGGGAAGCTTGTGTCGCCGACCGCGGTCGAGGTGAACGGGCAGCGCTACGAGGGTCGACACGTGGTACTGGCGACCGGCTCGGTGCCGAAGTCGCTGCCGGGCCTGGAGATCGACGGCAACCGCGTGCTCAACAGCGACCACGCGCTCGTGCTCGACCGGGTCCCGCAGTCCGCGGTGGTGCTCGGCGGCGGCGTGATCGGCGTCGAGTTCGCCAGCGCCTGGAAGTCCTTCGGTGTGGACGTGACCATCGTCGAGGCGCTGCCGCACCTGGTCGCCCTGGAGGACGAGGCGAGCAGCAAGCTCCTGGAGCGCGCCTTCCGTCGTCGCGGCATCAAGTTCGAACTCGGCGCGCGTTTCTCCGGCGTCGAGTACACCGACGCGGGCGTGCGGGTCTCGCTGGAGAACGGCAAGCAGATCGAGGCCGAGCTGCTGCTCGTCGCCGTCGGCCGCGGCCCCGTCTCGGCAGGCCTGGGCTACGAGGAGGCCGGCGTCGCGATGGACCGCGGCTACGTCCTGGTCGACGAGTACTGCGCCACGAACGTGCCGACGATCTCGGCCGTGGGCGACCTCATCCCCACCCTTCAGCTCGCCCACGTCGGTTTCGGCGAGGGCATTTTGGTCGCCGAGCGCATCGCCGGGTTGAACCCGGTGCCGATCGACTACGCGGGCGTGCCGCGCGTGACCTACTGCGACCCGGAGGTGGCCTCGGTCGGCCTCACCGAGGCGCAGGCGGTCGAGCGTTACGGCTCGGACAAGCTCGCGTCGATCAGCTACAGCCTCGGCGGCAACGGCAAGAGCCAGATCCTCAAGACGACCGGCCAGGTCAAGGTCGTCTCGGTCAAGGACGGCCCGGTCGTCGGCATCCACATGGTCGGCGCCCGGATGGGCGAGCTGACCTCGGAGGCCCAGCTGATCTACAACTGGGAGGCCCTGCCGGCCGAGGTCGCCCAGCTCATCCACCCGCACCCGACGCAGTCCGAGGCGCTTGGCGAGGCCCACCTCGCGTTGGCGGGCAAGCCCCTGCACGTCCACGACTGACGACGCGCCCCTATCGCGCCCCGTCATCCAAGACCCACGCCTTGAAGCGTTGAGAAGGAGTCATTGACCCATGCCGGTCTCCGTAACACTGCCCGCGCTCGGCGAAAGCGTGCAGGAGGGCACCATCACCCGCTGGCTGAAGCAGGAGGGTGAGCGCGTCGAGCTGGACGAGCCCCTGCTCGAGGTCTCGACCGACAAGGTCGACACCGAGATCCCCTCCCCCGCCGCGGGCATCCTGGTGTCGATCAAGGCCCAGGAAGACGACACGGTCGACGTCGGCGCCGAACTGGCCGTGATCGA
The DNA here is from genome assembly GCF_002024165.1 of Embleya scabrispora. Taxonomy (NCBI): domain Bacteria; kingdom Bacillati; phylum Actinomycetota; class Actinomycetes; order Kitasatosporales; family Streptomycetaceae; genus Embleya; species Embleya scabrispora. The sequence goes on along the minus strand of NZ_MWQN01000001.1, from coordinate 4,919,649 downwards.
CGACGGCACCGGGGCTTCGGCTCCGGCCGCCGCACCGGCTCCGCAGGCGGCCGAGGCGCCCGCCGAGGCTCCGGCGCCCGCCGAGGCTCCCGCCGCGCCGGCGGCGCCGGCCGCGCAGGAGCCCGCTCAGGCCGCACAGGAGCCCGCCCAGGCTCCGGCCGCGCCCGCCGGCGACGCGCAGGGCACCCCGGTGCTGCTGCCCGCGCTCGGCGAGAGCGTGCAGGAGGGCACCATCACCCGCTGGCTGAAGCAGGAGGGTGACACGGTCGAGGCCGACGAGCCGCTGCTCGAGGTCTCGACGGACAAGGTCGACACCGAGATCCCGTCGCCGGTCGGTGGCGTGCTGCTGAAGATCAAGGTCGCCGAGGACGAGACGGTGGAGGTCGGCGCCGAGCTGGCCGTCATCGGCGCGCCCGGTGCGGCTCCGGCCGCGGCGCCCGCTCCGGCGGCTGCGGCTCCGGCGGCTGCTCCGGCTCCGGCGGCTGCTCCGGCCACCGCGCCGGCCCAGGCCGCGGCTCCGGCTCCGGCGCCCGCCGCCGCGCCGGCCCAGGCACCCGCGCCGAAGCCGGCTCCGACGCCCGCGCCGGCTCCCGCTCCGCAGGCTGCCGCCCCGGCGCCGCAGCTCGCCCCGCCGGCCGAGGCCGACGGCGCGTACGTCACGCCGCTGGTGCGCAAGCTCGCCGCCGAGCACAACGTGGACCTGGGCGCGATCGAGGGCACCGGCATCGGTGGCCGCATCCGCAAGCAGGACGTCCTGGAGACGGCCCGCAAGCAGCAGGCGGCCCAGGCCGCCGCGGCGGCCTCGGCTCCGGCTCCGGCCGCCGCCGCTCCCGCCGCCAAGGCCGCGGCGCCGATCGAGCCGTCGCCGCTGCGCGGTCGCACCGAGAAGTTGTCGCGGATGCGCACGGTGATCGCCAAGCGCATGGTCGAGTCGCTGCAGACCTCGGCCCAGCTGACCACCGTCGTCGAGGTGGACGTCACCAACATCGCCCGCCTGCGCGACCGGGCGAAGAACGACTTCGTGGCCCGCGAGGGCGTCAAGCTGTCGTTCATGCCGTTCTTCGCCAAGGCGGCGGTCGAGGCGCTCAAGGTCCACCCGGTCCTGAACGCCTCGATGGACCTGGACGCGGGCACGGTCACCTACCACGACGCCGAGCACCTGGTGATCGCGGTGGACACCGACCGCGGCCTGATGGTCCCGGTCATCCACAACGCGGGCGACCTGAACATCGCGGGCCTGTCCCGGAAGATCTCGGACCTGGCGGAGCGCACCCGCACCAACAAGGTCAGCCCCGACGAGCTGGCCGGCGGCACGTTCACGCTGACCAACACCGGTTCGCGCGGCGCGCTGTTCGACACGCCGATCTTCCCGCAGCCGCAGGTCGCGATGCTCGGCACGGGCGCGGTCGTCAAGCGCCCGGTCGTGGTCAACGACCCGACGCTCGGCGAGGTCATCGCGGTCCGTTCGATGGTGTACCTGGCCCTGTCCTACGACCACCGCCTGGTGGACGGCGCGGACGCGGCCCGCTTCCTGCAGACGGTGAAGACCCGTCTCGAGGAAGGCGCCTTCGAGGGCGACCTCGGCCTGTAGGCGACCGCCGGTAGGCAGTCACCTGTAGGAACCCGTCTGTAGGCGCCCCGTCTGCAGGCACCCGGCGACACGCACGACCCGAAGGCGGTTCGGACCCCGGTCCGGGCCGCCTTCGGCATGTTCGGCGCCGGGTAGGTCAGGATGCTCTCATGCGTATCGCCGTCACCGGCTCGTCCGGCCTCGTGGGTTCCGCTCTCGTCCACTCGCTCGCCGCCGACGGCCACGAGGTGGTCCGGCTGGTCCGCCGGCCCCCCGGCGGGCCCGACGAGGTGCGCTGGGACCCGCACGGCGGCACGGTGGACACCGCCGCGCTGGGCCCGGTGGACGCGGCGGTGCACCTGGCCGGCGCGGGCATCGGCGATCGGCGCTGGACGGCCGCGTACAAGCGCGAACTCCGGGACAGCCGGGTCCTGGGCACCGCGGCCGTCTCGCGCGCGCTGGCGGCCCTGCGACCGGCGCCGCGGGTACTGCTGGCCGGCTCCGCGATGGGCTACTACGGCGACACGGGCGAACGCGAGGTGGACGAGTCGTCCCCGCCCGGGACCGGCTTCCTGGCCGACCTGTGCACGGAGTGGGAGGCGGCCACCGCGCCCGCCGTCGAGGCCGGCATCCGGGTCGCCCACCTGCGCACCGGCCTGGTGGTCTCCCGCTCCGGCGGCGCGTGGGGCCGGATGTTCCCGCTGTTCCGGGCCGGCCTCGGCGGCCGACTCGGCTCGGGCAGGCAGTACTGGAGCTTCATCTCCCTGATCGACGAGGTGGCCGCGATCCGCCACGTCCTGGACCACCCGACCCTGTCCGGCCCGGTCAACCTGACCGCCCCGAACCCGGTCACCAACGCCGAGGCCACCAGGGCCATGGGCCGGGCCCTGCACCGCCCCACCCTCCTCGCGGTCCCCCCATTCGCGCTACGCATCGCCCTCGGCGACTTCGCCAAGGAGATCCTCACCGGTCAGCGCATGGTGCCCAGGGTCCTCCTCGACTCCGGCTTCACCTTCGAACACCCCACCATCGACACCGCCATCGCCGCCGCCCTGGCGAAGTGACCCCGACGTCACGTCCGGCCCGCCCGTCGACCGGTGGACGCCCTGCTGTCGCCCACCGGACAACCGGTGTTGGTCGGCGCGCTCCTTCCGGCTTCTGGTGGGTATGACCCGTAGGCGATGAAACCGACCGGGCGTCGAGGGGTATGACCCGTAGGCGATGAAACCGACCGGGCTTCGAGGGGTATGACCTGTAGGCGGTGAAACCGACCGGGCTATCGAGGGGCATGACCTGTAGGCGACGGAACCGACACCGCGGCGTGGTTGGTCGTGGGCTGGGGGACGGGAGGACGATCGTGGTCGACGTGCGCCGTACCGAGGTGATCGTGGTGGGGGCCGGGTTGGCCGGCTTGAGCGCGGCACGGACCGTGGCCGCGGCCGGGGTGCCGGTCACCGTGCTGGAAGCGGGCGATCGACCCGGGGGACGGGTGCGGACGGATCTCGTGGACGGCTTCCGGGTCGACCGCGGCTTCCAGTCGCTGACCACCTCCTGGCCCCAGGTGCGCCGGCAACTCGACGTCGCCGCACTGGGGTTGCGCGCCTTCCAGCCCGGTGTGCTGCTGTACGAGGACGGCCGCACGCATCGGATCGGCGACGTGCGCCGGGTCCGGGACGCGATCGGCGGGTTGCGCAACGGCAGCGGCACCGATCGGGCCCGGTTGGCCGCCCTGCTCGCCCGGACCGCGTCCGCCCCGGTGGCGCGGGTGTTCGGCGCCGCCGAGACGGCCGCGGCCGATGCGCCGGTGTTGCGCGCGCTGCCACCCGAGCTGACCCGGCGGACCCTGCGCCCGCTGCTGGCCGCGCTGTTGCACGACCCCGCGTTGCGCTCGTCCAGCCGGTTCGCCGAGTTGATGCTCCGGTCGTTCCTGCGCGGCCGGGTGGCGCTGCCCGCCCGGGGCATGGCGGCGGTGCCGAGCCAACTCGCGGCGGCCCTGCCGGCGGACGTGGTGCGCTACGGCGTGCGGGTGTCGTCCGTCTCGGCCGATCGGGTGCTGACCGACGCGGCGGGCGAGATCCGGGCCCGCGCGGTCATCGTGGCCACCGATCCGAGTACGGCGGTGGCGCTGCTGCCGGGCCTGCGGATGCCCGCGTTCCACCCGGTGACCACGCTGTACCACGTGGCCCGCGGCGCGCCCCGGGCCGACGCGTCGCTGCTCGTGGAGGCCGACGCCCGCAGCCCGTTCACGCACACGACGGTGGTCAGCCAGGTCGCCCCCACCTACACGCCGGACCGCCGGGCGCTGATCGCCACCACCGTGCTCGGGCACGACGGCTCGGAGCCGGCCAAACTCGAACTACGGGTCCGCGAACGGCTCGCGGTCGTCCACGACACGCCCACCACCACGTGGACACATCTGACCACCTGTCACATCCCGCAGGCCGTCCCGGTCGTCGAGCCCGGCCACAACTTCCGCCGACCGGTCCGGCTGATCGGCGGCCTGTACGTCTGCGGCGACCATCGTGACTCCAGCTCCATCCAGGGCGCCCTGGCCTCCGGTCGCAGAGCGGCCCGCTCCGCCCTCGCCGACCTGGGTGCCCTCGCGGCCTGACCCGCCGCGCCGCTCAGGCCGTACGGACGAAGCAGCCCGACCGCGCCTCGAATTCGCGCACCGCCGGCACGTCCCGATACGGCGCCAATCGATGGGTGAACTCGCGTACGTAGTCCACCGCCCGCGACGACCGCAGCCCCTCCGCCTGTTCGGTCGCCTCCGCCTCCACCCGGCACGCCTGCTCCACCTCGCCCAACTCCAGCAACGCGGTGGCCAGGATCGTCTGGCAGAACAACCGGCTGCGCGCGTACTCGCTCCCGCGCAGCCGCAACGAGCGCTCGGCGTACTCGCGCGCCTTGTCGTAGTCCTCCAAGTCCCGGTAGCAGTGCGCGTGATCATCGGCCAACTGGGCCTCGTCCATGAACGCGACCCACTCCGGCTCCTCGTCCCCCGGCGCGACGCACTCCAACGCCTGCTCGGCCCGCAACAGCGCCGCCCCGCACGCCCGCGCGTCGCCGAGCAGCCCGTGCCCGCGCGCCTCGACCGCGTGGAAGAGCGCGCGCACCCGGGGCGTGGCCACCACCGACGCGCCCTGCTGGGCGACCCGCGCCAGTTGCACCGCCTCGCGCCCGTGCCCGAGGTAGACCGCCTGCCGGCTCATCGTGGACAACACGAACCCGCCGAGCGCGCGATCCCCCGACGCCTGGGCCAGCCGCAGCGCCTGGACGAAATAGCGCTGCGCCATCCCGTGCACGCCCACGTCGTACGCCATCCAGCCGACCAGGCGGGTGAGCGTGGCCGCAGCGCCGAACAGCGCGCTGCCGGTGCGCGAGTCGTAGGTCCCGCGCAGTATCGCGGTCACCTCGGTGTCGAGGTAGCGCACCAGCGCCTGCCGGCCGTGCCCCCGCCGAACGAGTCGTCCAACCGCCGAAACGCCTCACCGACCGCACGCACCGCGGCCACGTCGCCGAGGCCCACGCGGTCGCCGTCCTGCCGCGCCGGCCGCTCGTCGCCGGCGCCGATCAGCCAGTCCCGGCTGGGCACCACCAGCGCCCCGGGCGTGAACGCGGCCTCCACCAGGGCGGATCGCTGCGCCGAGTCGGCCTGCCACATGCCGGTGACGATCTCGACCGCCTCGGGCGGACCGGACGCGTATTCCAGCCCGGCATAGTCCGGCCGGCATCCGGCCATGCCCAGATCCTCGGCGCTGAGTTTGCGGCCGAGTCGTTGGGTGAAGACCTCCGCGAGCAGTATCGGCACGATCCCGCGCGGATGTTGGCCACGCAGCCAGCGCGCCACGGAGGTCTTGTCGTACCGGAGATCGATGCCCTGTTCCGCACCGAGTTGGTCAACGCGTCGGGCCAGACCGGCATGCGAGAAGCCGGCTTCCTCGACAAGCGCCGCCAGCCGGTGATTGGGGCGCCGCTCGACCCTGGCTGCCATGGAGATGAACGCCTCCCGCTGGTGCGGTGGTTCGGGGGTGGGTGGGTGATCGCGCGAGAATCTAGCGATTTCTGGAGCGCTACAACCCGAACGCTCACAACAATGACCCTTTCGAGTTACGCCCGAAGGACCCGCGGGGATGGGGCGAATTCGCCCCGAGGAAGCCCCGGTTCGGCCAAGTTCGGCAAAACCTGCCGAATCGGCGACCCGGATCCACCGCGCTGTCGCCAGCCCGGCGCCGCTTGCGATGCGCGTAGCGGTGGTGGAACATGCGCGAGGTAGTTCACCCGTTGGGATGATCGACTTCCGCGCGGCCGACGTCCGTGCGGACGCGCCTCGGGGGCGTCGGGCCACATCGGCCGAAGCGTCCGGGAATCGCGAGCCGTCCGCGACCAGGCGAAGGAAACGCACGCGTGACCCGGCAATCGGACGACACCGCCCGCGGGATCGTGATCCCCCTCGCCGCGGTCGCGATCGTCTGCCTGCTGCTCACCAGCGGGGTCTTCCTGTTCGCCGGCCTCGGCGACTCGGACCGGGCCGACGGCCCGGTCTCGCTCGACCGGAACCTGCCGCTGCCGGCACCGGCGTTTCCGCTGCCCGGCACCGCTGCGGCGAGCCCGGGCGCGGGTACGGCCACCGCCCCGGGCCCGCCGACGACCGCGAGCGCGACCCGGTCGGCGACCCGCTCCCCGTCCGCCTCGGCGAGCGCCAACCCCGGGGCGAGCGCGACCGCGACCCGTTCGAGCGCGCCGCCGGCCCCGCCCGTCCCGCCGCCGCCCGCCACCACCGGCCCCGCGGACATGTCCGTCGACGCCACCGTGACCGACTCCGGCTGGGGCGCCGACGGCACCGTGGTGATCACCAACCGCACCCCGCGCCCGCTGCCCGCCTGGGACCTCACGCTCACCACCTCGGGCCGGCAGAGCGGCTTCACCATGCTCTACGGCGAGGACATGCGCACCAGCACCGATCGCGGCGTGGCGACCGCCCGCGGCCGCGGACCGCTGGCGCCCGGGGCGAGCGTGGTGATCGAGTTCGGCCTGTACGGCCGAGTCGATGCGATCGGCTGCACCTTCACCGGCGTGACCTGCCGAGTCCGCGGCCTCGACGCCGGTCGCGGGTGACGTTCGACCCCGTCGTACGCTGGTGGACGTGACCAGCTTCCTGCGATTCGTGCACCTGGGCCTCGGCACCGACGCCGTTCCGTACGAGGCTGCCTGGGAGGAACAGCGCCGCGTGCACGAGCAGGTGGTGAGCGGCGAGGTCGGCGACACGTGTCTACTCCTGGAACACCCCGCGGTCTACACCGCCGGCCGCCGTACCGACCCCTCGGAGCGCCCGATGGACGGCACCCCCGTGGTCGACGTCGACCGCGGCGGCAAGATCACCTGGCACGGTCCCGGCCAACTCGTCGGCTACCCGATCGTGCGCCTGCCCGAGCCGGTCGACGTGGTCGCGCACGTGCGTCGGATGGAGGAGGCGCTGATCCGAGTCTGCGCCGACCTGGGTCTGGAGACCACCCGGATCGAGGGACGCAGCGGCGTCTGGGTCCTGGGCGACGCGGTGCCGCAAGGAGCCGCCCCGACCGGCGGCCTCGACCTGCGCCTGGACAGCCGGCTCACGGCCGCGCCCGATCCGCGCCTGCACCCCGAGTTCGACCCGCGCCTGGCCGGTCCGGAGTACGCGCCCTCCAACGCGGGGCAGCGCGGCGACGACCGCAAGCTCGCGGCGATCGGCGTCCGGGTCTCGCGCAAGGTCACCATGCACGGCTTCGCGATCAATTGTGATGCCGACATGACCTACTACGACCGCATCGTGCCGTGCGGCATCAAGGACGCCGGGGTCACCTCGCTCAGCCGCGAACTCGGCCGCGAGGTCACCGTCGCCGTGGTCCTGCCGCTGGCCGAGCGGCACCTGGCCGACGTCTTCGCCCAAGTCCCGGCGTGACGCGCGCCGCGTGACGGGCGGCACACGACGCGCACCGCGTAACCGGCACCGCACGACCCGCACCACGTGACGCACGCCTCGTCCCGGACCCGACCGCCGGGGAATCCACCCGGGTTCGTCCCGGTTGCCACTTGACGGGGCGTCCGGAGCCCCGATTCGCTCGGCGTACTCTGGACGCACCGCCCCACCACGGGCCCGTCCCATCCTGCCGGGCCCACCGCAGTCCGTCCCGCCCCGCAGGCTGACCCGAGAAGAGGGAGTCGCGCGTGTCCGCTGTCGCACCCGACGGCCGCAAGCTGCTTCGCCTGGAAGTCCGCAACGCCGAGACTCCCATCGAGCGCAAGCCTTCGTGGATCAAGACCCGGGCGAAGATGGGCCCCGAATACACCGAGCTCAAGCAACTCGTGAAGCGCGAGGGGCTGCACACGGTGTGCGAGGAAGCGGGCTGTCCCAACATCTACGAATGCTGGGAAGACCGCGAGGCGACCTTCCTGATCGGCGGCGACCAGTGCACCCGGCGCTGCGACTTCTGCCAGATCGACACCGGCAAGCCCGCCGAGCTGGACCGCGACGAGCCGCGTCGGGTGGCCGAGTCGGTCCAGGCGATGGGCCTGAAGTACGCCACGATCACGGGTGTGGCCCGCGACGACCTGCCCGACGGCGGCGCGTGGTTGTACGCGGAGACGGTCCGCCAGATCAAGGAGCTGAACCCGGGCACCGGCGTCGAACTGCTGATCCCGGACTTCACCGCGCAGCCGGACCAGTTGGCCGAGGTGTTCTCCTCGCGCCCCGAGGTGCTGGCGCACAACATCGAGACCGTGCCGCGCATCTTCAAGCGCATCCGGCCGGGCTTTCGCTACGAGCGCTCGCTCGACGTGATCACCCAGGCCCGGGCGGCCGGCCTGGTCACCAAGTCCAACCTGATCCTGGGCATGGGCGAGGAGCGCGCCGAGATCAGCCAGGCGATGCAGGACCTGCACGACGCCGGCTGCGAACTGCTGACCATCACGCAATACCTGCGGCCGAGCGTGCGACACCACCCCGTCGAGCGCTGGGTGAAGCCGGAGGAGTTCGTCGAGCTGAACGAGGAGGCCGAGGAGATCGGCTTCGCGGGCGTGCTCTCCGGACCCCTGGTCCGCTCGTCGTACCGCGCGGGTCGGCTGTACCGCCAAGCCCTGGAGGTGCGCGAGACGCGCGCCGCGTCGGCCGAGGGTGCGCAGAGCTTCACCTCGGTGTGACCCGGGCGCCATCATCCGGCAACACAGTGTTGCGAGAGTCGGCCGCGATGCGGCGGAACCTCGCATCGAGCACAGCTAGGGGGACGACCTCATGCAAGACATGCAGCAGGACAACGCCTCGGTGCTGCGCGGCGCGTTCGATCGCGGCCTCGCCGCACGTCGGGCCACCGTCGGCCGGGTCTTCCGGGCCGTCGAGACCGTCCTGATGTTCGAGGGTGGTCAGCGCACCGCCCGCCGCAACGCGTGGGCCGCCGTGTGCGCCGACCGCAGCCGTGCCCGGGCCCGCGCCGAGGCCTCCGACATCCTGGCCCGCCTCGCCCCGGTCAATCCCGCACCGCGCACCGGCTCGCACTAGGACCGCGGGAGCCGCCGGCCTGCGGTTCGGCCGTCCTCCGGGATGGATTTCCCGCCGGACGGCCGGATCGCCGCGCCTTGGGCGGGAAGGTTGCGACAAGCCGGCGCCAGGCATTGTCCCCGGTGGACGGCACGCCAGTATCCTTTTCACATGGCGAGCAAGGAACCATCCGAGAAGAGCGGCCGGCTGAAGCAGATCCGGCTCGCCTACCAGCAGACGAAGAAGGCCGATCCGTGGGTCGGCTTGATTGTGGCGGCCTGGGGCCTGGGCGTATTCGCAGTACTCCTGGCCATCGGCTTCTGGTGGGGACATCCGATCTACCTGGGCATCTTCGGTGCCCTCGTGGGTCTGCTCGCGGCGGCCTTCATCTTCGGACGCAGGGCCGAGAAGTCGGTGCTCGGCCAGATGGAGGGCCAGCCCGGCGCCGCGTTGGCGGTCATGCAGTCACTCAAGCGTGGCTGGGTCGTGACCCCCACCGTGGCCATCACCCGCAACCAGGATGTCGTACACCGCGCCGTGGGTCGCCCCGGCATCATCCTGGTGGGCGAGGGTCAGACGGGTCGCGTGACGCGACTGTTGGCCGATGAGAAGAAGCGCATGTCCCGACTGGCGGCGAACACCACGGTGCACACGATCATCGTCGGCAACGACGAGGGTCAGGTCCCGCTGCTCAAGCTCCAGCGGCACATCATGAAGCTGACCCCGACCATGGCCAAGCCCGAGGTCGCGCAGGTCAACGACCGGCTGCGGGCGGTCGGCGACCTGATGAAGAACATGCCGGTGCCCAAGGGCCCGATGCCGAAGGGCGCGCGCATGCCGCGCGGCCCGCGCGGCTGACCCAACCCGGCGCCGCGCCCCTGCGGCACCCGCGCCCTGTCCCCCGTCCCCCGTTCGACGCGAGAGCGGCGGCGATCCGAACCCGGATCGCCGCCGCTCTCCTGCGTTTCGGAGCACGGATGTCGCAGAAGGGCCTAGGCCCGGACCACCGCCGTGCCGACCGCCTTGTCGTGGAAGCCGCGCCCGTCCCGGTCGTAGATGGCCGGCGGAATCACCAGGCACAACAGGAACGTGCGCACCACGACCGCGAGCGGCAGCAGCGAGCCGCGGGTGACAGAGACCACCCGGATGCCCATGATCCGCTTGCCGAGGGTCCAGCCGAGGGTGCTCACCAGGAGCAGGTTCTCCACGGCGAACACGCCGAGCGTGCCCCAGCTGGTGCCGATGGCGTTGAGCTTGCCGCCGCCCAGGAAGGACAGCGCGATGACGTAGCAGATGCCCCAGTCGATGACCAGGGCGAGGAGCCGGCGGCCGGTCGGCGCCAGGGAATTGGGTCCGTCCTCGGGCAGCCCGAGACGCTTGCCGCGGTAGGCGAATTCGTCGTCCGCCGCCCCGGAGGCCTGGGTCCGCGATGCGCTCGTGTTCTCGTCCACCCCTCCAAAGTAGACGAGCCGGGCCGATTCACCCGCCTCGGGGTGGGCGTACCGGCGGCCGATCACGGGCACACGCATCCAGGCAAACCGGTTAGACCGTACGGGTGGGTGCGTAACATCCCGGAAACACGAGGGACACCGACGGGAAACCGCTCGCGCCTACCTTCATGGCCTAGTGGCCACCGGGGAGGAGGCCGCTCCCCGCGAACGCAACTACCCGCGCCTGGCGCCGGGTCGAGGAGGATTGATGTTCAACAACGCCGAAGAGGTGTCGCGATACATCGCCGACAACGACGTCAAGTTCGTCGACGTTCGTTTTTGCGACCTGCCTGGCGTGATGCAGCACTTCACGGTTCCGGCGAGGACGTTCGACCCGAGTGAGACGCTGGCCTTCGACGGATCCTCGATCCGCGGCTTCCAGGCGATCCACGAGTCGGACATGGCGCTTCGCCCGGACCTGTCCACGGCGCGCCTCGACCCGTTCCGCAAGGACAAGACGCTCAACATCAACTTCTTCATCCACGACCCGCTGACGGATGAGGAGTACAGCCGCGACCCGCGCAACGTCGCGAAGAAGGCCGAGCGCTACCTCGCCGGCACCGGCATCGCCGACACGGCGTACTTCGGCCCCGAGGCCGAGTTCTACGTGTTCGACAGCGTGCGCTTCGCGACCGGCGCGAACGAGTCCTTCTACCACATCGACTCCGAGGCGGGCGCCTGGAACACCGGCGCGGAGGAGAACAACCGCGGCTACAAGGTCCGCTACAAGGGCGGCTACTTCCCGACCCCGCCGGTCGACCACTTCGCCGACCTGCGTGCGGAGATCTCCCTGGAGCTGGAGGCGGCGGGCCTGGAAATCGAGCGCCAGCACCACGAGGTGGGCACCGCCGGCCAGGCCGAGATCAACTACAAGTTCAACACGCTGCTCGCGGCGGCCGACGACCTGATGCTGTTCAAGTACATCGTCAAGAACGTCGCGTGGCGCAACGGCAAGACCGCGACCTTCATGCCGAAGCCGATCTTCGGCGACAACGGCTCGGGCATGCACTGCCACATGTCGCTGTGGGCCGACGGCTCGCCGCTGTTCTACGACGAGCAGGGCTACGCGGGGCTGTCCGACACCGCCCGCTACTTCATCGGCGGCCTGCTCAAGCACGCCCCGTCGCTGCTGGCCTTCACCAACCCGACGGTGAACTCGTACCACCGCCTGGTCCCGGGCTTCGAGGCGCCGGTCAACCTGGTCTACTCGCAGCGCAACCGCTCGGCCTGCATCCGCATCCCGATCACGGGCAGCAACCCGAAGGCCAAGCGCGTCGAGTTCCGCGTCCCGGACCCGTCGGCCAACCCGTACCTGGCCTTTGCCGCCCAGCTGATGGCCGGCCTCGACGGCGTCAAGAACAAGATCGAGCCGCTGGAGCCGGTCGACAAGGACCTGTACGAACTGGCCCCCGACGAGCACCAGGCCGTCCCCCAGGTCCCCGGCACCCTCGCCGAGGTCCTCGACGCCCTGGAGGCCGACCACGACTACCTCCTCGAAGGCGGCGTCTTCACCCAGGACCTGATCGACACCTGGATCGAATACAAGCGCACCAAGGAGATCGACCCGGTCCGCCTGCGCCCCCACCCCCACGAGTTCGAGCTCTACTTCGACATCTAAGCCGAAACAGCGCCGCCGCGCGGGTTCACCCTCCAGGCAGCCCGAGAGGGCACAACGAGGGCACTCCCCCCGAAGAACAAGGCCGTCGACCGCTGCTTCAAGAGCGCGGTCGACGGCCTTCTTCGTGCGCTCTTCGCTCGCGGGCATGAGGTGGGTGTAGATCCGGAGGGTGAAGCCGGGGTCGGCATGTCCGAGGTACTCGGCGAGCGCCCGGATGTTCTCACCCGCGTCGAGCACGACGCTCGCGTAGTGGTGCCGGAGCGCGTGCATCCCCTCGCTGCGGGACTCCGCGTACAGCTCGCCCTCGTCCGGCGTCTCGATGACGCCGGCCTTGGCGAGCGCGGGCTTCCAGATGTTCGGGTTGAAGTAGTTGCGGTTGATCGCCTTGGTCTCGCGACCGGTGAAGATGAGTTTCACGGTGGTGGGCTTGCCGTCGACATCGGCCCACGGGAGGGTCACGTCACGAGCGGGGCGCGCCTCCAGGTGAGCGAGGATCGCTTGCAGCACCTTGGGCGGCAGCGGAACGTCGCGCACCTTTCCGCCCTTGGGCAGGGCGAAAACCATCTTGCTGCCGATCAGCTTGACCTGGCGGCGCACACGGATGTAGCCGCGAGCCTGGTCGATGTCCTTCTCGGCCAAGCCGAAGATCTCGCCCTGTCGAAGCCCGCAGCCGGCCCCGATGACGGCCGTGCAGGCGTAGGCGGTGGGAAGTGCCCCGACGACGGCCAGGACGCGCTGTGAGGACCACGGTTCGATCGGGGGCTTGGTGCTCTTGGGTAGGCGGATGGAACCGGCGCTGCACGGGTTCTTGGCGATGACACCGTCATCCACGGCAGCGACGAGGATGGCCGAGAGGTTCGCGAAGATGACACGGATGTAGGACGAGGCGAGGCCGGCCTTCTCCCGGTCTCGGATCCAGGTCTGGAGCATGGACGGCCGCAGCGCGCGCAGCTGGTGGTGGCCGAGGTGCGGCAGGACGTGCAGCCGTATACGGAGTTCGACGGCCACGTACGTCCCGGGGTCACCGGTGAGCGAGGCGAGGCGCTTCGTGGCGAACGCCGCCAACGTGACCTTGCCAGCGCTCGGGTCGAGGTAGGTGCCCTCGTTGAGGTCGTTGTCAACCTTGGTCGCGCGGGCGTCGGCATCGACCCGGCGGTCGAAGTTCTCCTTGCACTGCTTGCCGGCGGCGTCCCGCCAACGGGCCTGCCAGCGCTTGCCCTTGCCGTGATCGGCGGACGGCACCTTACCCTTGTGCTCGCGGCATTCCTTCTCGTCCGCCTTCGGGCGGGACTTGTGCCAGCGGTCGTACACGTCAGCCATTCCGGAGTACCTCCGTGAGGTTGTCGAGGAGAGCCAGCAGTTCCTGCTTGGTGAGATGCGCGAGGGGATCGGGCCGGTCGCCCGCATCGGTGTCGGCGGCCCCGGTGACCAGGTGATCGGCGCGGCGCCCCAACGGGCGGGCGCGACGGGCGTGCGCGAGGGCGCCGCCGTCGACCTCCGGGAGCCGGACCAACGGTCTTTTGCCGTCGGCCCATTCCCATGCTTCGGCCGTGGTGACGCTTCCTCCGCCGGTGACGCGGGTGGGGGAGCCGTCGGCCACCGGAGGCAGCAGGAGCGTGGTGGGGGCAACGCTCAGCGCGACGGCCAACGCGACGAGGTCGTCGGTGTCCACGCGCCGCTCCGCGCGCTCGATCTTGCTGATCGCGGTGAACGCCGTCGGCCGCCCCAGATCCGTCAGGCGTTCGGCCAGCGCGCGTTGGCTGAGTCCGGCGGCCACCCGCAGGCGTTCGACATTGTGGGCGACCATCACGCCGGTCGGCCCGATCTCCACTACCCGTGTTCCCATGATGGGGATGTTGATCCCGGTCCGCCGAATTGTCAAACAGCAATACGTTTCCCGTGCCGGTTCGTGGCGCCCGGTGTTATCCAGCCCCGGGAAGTGTCGGAAAATCCGCGCGAGGGCCGAATAATCCGGCAGAGCCTGGTCTCGTCCGCGCTCATCCGGATGACATATACGCAGTCCACAGCCGTTTACCGCGTAAAACGATGCACGATTTTGCGGCGTCGCGGGTTGGGTCCACAATTCCTGGACTACTCGGGGACTTCTCGGCTAGCTTCGTCGTCCGCCCACCCGGGGCCGATAAATCAGCGGAGGCAACATAGCTCGTGACAACGTCACCAAGATGACCAGAGCACGGGACACCCGCAAGCTCGCGTCCGCCGAGGAACTCGCCGACCATCTCGGCGTCCCGCTGGCCACGCTGTACGCGTGGAACCACCGCGGGCTCGGGCCGGCGAGCATCAAGGTCGGCCGGCACCTGCGCTACCGCTGGTCGGAGGTGGAGGCGTGGCTCGACAGCCGGACCACCGAACGCGCCGCCTGAGCGCACAGCAGAAAGCCCCCGACGCTGTGAACGTCGAGGGCTTCAGGATCCACACCGGATACGCCCACTCCTGAACGATCACTATGCGGTGGCGGCGGGCCTTGCCGGGCTCGTCGCCACCGGGTGAGGAGAATCTGTGCCCCACACTACGACGCCGCGTCCTCCGACGCCAAGCGCGTCGTCGACCGACGAGCGCCCGCCGCGCTACGCGGATTGGCCTCCGGTCCGAACCCCCGGCCGACCGCCCGCAGCCGAGCCGGGCCCGGCGGCCGACGCGTCGGTGCCCGACGATGCGGACGGCCCGCGCCCGCCGGTCGCCCTGCCGGACATGCCCGCGACCGAGGGCGACGCCCTCCTGAACGAACTGCGTGCCGCGATCGCGCGATACGTGATCCTGCCCCACGGCGCGGCCTTGGACGCGGTGACCCTGTGGACGGCGCCGACCCACCTGCAGCCGGTGTTGCAGCACGCGCCGCGCCTGGCGGTGGTGGCTCCGGCGAAGCGGTGCGGGAAGTCCCGGCTCCTGGACGTCCTGCACGAGACGGTGCACGACCCGTGCATCACGGTGAACGCGACCCCGGCGGCGATCTTCCGCTCGATCACGGACGAGCCGCCGACCCTGCTGGTCGACGAGGCCGACACGCTGTTCGGCAGCGCGAAGGTCGCGGAGAAGAACGAGGAGATGCGCGGTCTCCTCAACGCCGGCCACCAGCGCAACCGCTACACGCTGCGGGTGGTGGGCAACGACCACAAGCCGCACCGCTTCAACACGTTCGCCATGGCGGCGATAGCCGGGATCGGTGACCTCCCCGACACGATCATGGACCGGGCGGTGGTGATCCGCATGCGCCGCAAGGTCAAGGGGGAACGGGCGGCGCCCTTCCGGACCCGCCGTGACCAGCCGGGGCTCAACGAACTGCGCGACCGGCTCGCGGCGTGGCTGCGTTCGGTGGCCGATGTCGCCGCCGATGCGGAGCCCGAGATGCCGGTCGAGGACCGGGCGGCCGACACGTGGGAGCCCCTGGTCGTGGTCGCGGACCTCGCCGGCGGGTCCTGGCCCAGGGCGGCGCGGGTGGCTTGCGCGGAGATGACCGCCGCCGAGGAGGCGAACGACGACCAGGGCGGCCTGAGTATCCGCCTGCTCTCGGACTGTCGGCGGGTGTTCGCAGGGCTCAACGACATCGCGGCGCTGTCCACGGCGCAACTCCTGAGCGCGCTACGCGACGACGTCGAGGCCCCTTGGGCCGATCACGGCGCCGGCGGACTGACCCCGCGCGCGCTGGGGATCCACCTCAAGGACTACGGGATCTCCTCGTCCAACATCCGCTTCCCCGACGGCAACCAGCGCAAGGGCTTCACCCGCAGCCAGTTCGTCGACGCCTGGCACCGCTACTGCCCCGAGCCCGACCCGGAGCCGCCCCGGCAGCCCTGACGAGGCCGCAACCCGTCCCATCCGTCCCACTCGTCCCCGCGCAGGTCGGCGCGGGGACGAGTCCCGGCCCGGGACGAGTCGACCCGTCCCGGGCACGCCCAGCGAGATGCCCGACTGTTCCCTTTGGGAACGGCAGCTTTGTTCACTCGGGGAACGCCCGCTCTGTTCACTCAGGAAACGAGAGGACCGTCCACTCGGTGGACGCTCGCCTTGTCCACTCAGGAAACCGACCTCGGCTGTGACCGCCGTGCGCGCCTTCGCGACGCTCCGCCCGCAGGTAGGCCGGGACGAGACCGGATCGGGCCGCTACCGATCCCACTCGTCCCAACCGTCCCCGCGCAGGTCGGCGCGCCGATGAACGTCGACGCGGAACGAGTCGACCCGTCCCACACCTGCGACCCGTACCGCGCTGACCAGCGATGCAACGGGTGGGACGAGTGCAACGGCACCGCGCCCGACCCTCGCCCAAACCCTTGCCCACCCCACCCACGCCCCTCAAGGAGCGACCCTGACCACCATCACCGACACCACTACCGGTCCCGCCCGGGCAACGGCCTGGGACCGTGCGGCGATCGCCGGGCTCGGTCTCGCCGGATTCGCCCTCTCCTACGACGCGCTGCGGCAGATGGCCGTGGCCGTCCACGTGCGCGGCGCGCTGAGCTTCCTGTTCCCGCTGCTGATCGACGGGTTCATCGCCTACGGCATCCGCGCGCTCCTGGTCCTGCGGACCGCGCCGCCGGCCGCCCGGGTGTACGTGTGGCTGCTGTTCGGGTCGGCGACCGGCGCGAGCATCTGGGCCAACGCCCTGCACGCCGTCCGCATCAACCAGCAGACCGACCCGGGAGATAATCCCGGGCTGCGGTTGGGCGACACCACCGTTGGTGTGCTGTCGACGCTCGCGCCGCTCGCCCTCGCCGGGGCGGTCCACCTGTACATCCTCATCGCCCGCCAACCGGCCACCGCCACCGTCGCGACCGACCGGCGGATCGCGCCCGGACACCCGTCCCGGACCGGCGACCCGGTGACTGACCGACTGCCCACAGCGACGGTGACCGGGGACGCCGAGCAGAGCGAACTCGCCCTCGCCGGACCGGAGGCGACCGTGTTCGCCGCCGAGCCGGACCCCGTCACGGCCGAGGACGACCTTTTGCCGGCCGCCCGCCGGGCTGTCGCGGACGGAGGCCGGATCACCCGGGCAATCGTGGCCAACGCCCTGCGCGACCAAGGCCACCGTGTCTCCAACGAGCGTCTCACCGACCTGATGCGGACCCTGCGCGACGAGGCCGACGCCGCCTCGAAGGCGCCCGCCCACAGCTGATCACCCGTCACCGATCCACACCCGCCCGGGCGTTCCGGGCGGGTGACTCTTCCGCAGTCAGGAGCCGGAAGCATGAGCGACGAACTCCCCTTCTCCACAAGGCAGGTTCCTCCTCGACGGGGCGAGCAAGGTGGTGTTCCGGAGGCCCCAGGGGGCCTTTCCGGAACAGTGGCCCCGCCCGAGGGGCGGGGCGACGCCGTCCGGTCTTCGCACGAGGGCGCGCGAGGACCGGACGGGAACTCGCCGCCGGGGGTCGTCGAGGGGGAAGCCGCCGGCGCACGGCGGGGCCGGACCGCCCGCAAAGCACCGCCACGCCCCGCCCGACGCCTGCCCGACACCCAGACCCGCACCGGCGCCGGCAACCGGCGCGAACTCACCATGAAGGCCCGGGTCCACCCGGACGAGAAACGACGCATCGAGGACGCCGCCGCACGGGCGAACATGCGCCCCTCCGGGTTCCTCGCCGAGGCCGCCCTCGCCGCCGCGGCCGGTGAGGACTTCACCCGCGACACCCAACTCCACGACACCGGCCTGCAGGTGTCCGCCGCGCGGACCGAGGTGGGCCGGGTGGGCACCAACCTCAACCAGATCGCCCGGGCCCTGAACATCGACCGTCTCGCCGGCAAACCCACCGACGACGACCTGCTCGCCCACCTGCGGACCGTCCTGACCGAGGTGTCCGGGTCGCTCCAACGACTCGACCTCGCGGTCGAGGACATGGTCGAACGAGGGCGCTGATGTACCCGCGCGTGCACAAGCGTCACAGCCGCGTCGTCGGTCTGCTCCACTACCTGTACGGGCCGGGCAAGACCGCCGAGGCGCACACCGACCCGCACATCGTCGCCTCCTTCGACGACTTCACCCCGGACCCCGGACGCGACCCCACCGTGACCCCGGGCCGACTCGCCAGGATCCTCGACGTGCCCGTCAAGCAGGCCGGCGACCGCGCGCCGAACCGGCACGTGTGGCACCTGTCGATCCGCGCCGCCCCCGAGGACCGCCACCTCACCGACGACGAATGGGCCCACATCGCACGCCGCGTCCTGGCCGCCACCGGCATCGACCCCCACGGCGACCAGAACGGCTGCCGCTGGGTCGCCGTACGCCACGCCGACGACCACATCCACATCGCCGCCACCCTCGTCAACGCCGACCTCACCCCCGTCCACCCCTACCGCGACGGCACCAAGGCCCAGACCGAATGCCGCCGCATCGAGAAGGAACTCGGCCTACGACGCATCGCACCCGGCGACGGCACCGCAGCCAAACCCGCCACCGCCCCGGAGGTCCACAAGGCCCAACGCGCCCAACGCACCACCACACCCCGCGACGAACTCCGCACCCGGGTACGCACCGCCATCGCCTACGCCGCCGACCCGCCCACGTTCCTGCGAGCCCTCCGCGACCTCGGAGTGGACGTGCACACCAGGGAAGGCCCCTCCGGCGACACCCTCGGCTACAAGGTCGCCCTCCCCGGCGACACCAACGCGTCCGGCGAACAAATCTGGTTCGCCGGACGCACCCTCGCACCCGACCTGTCCTGGCCCCGCATCCTCGAACGCCTCACCACACCCACCCGCAGAGCGGAAGCCCCCGCCGGACGACCCGACCTCGCCGCCACCGACCCGTGGGATCGCACAGCCGCCCATCTCGACCAACTCGCCCCGTTCCTACAGGAGACCGACGGCACGGGCACGAGCGGAAGCCGCGTCCCAGATCCCGTCGTCGCCGGGCACATCGCCGCCGTCGGGCACCTCCTCGACGCCCTGCCCCCGGCCACCGCGCCGATCGCCGGCACGGACCGCCGCGCCCTGGCCGCCGCGGCCAAGGCATACGAACGAGCGTCCCGCTCCCGCATCAAGGCCGCCCACCGCCAGGCCGACGCGCTGCGCTCCACCGTGCGCGAACTCGCCCACCACGCAACCGGAACCGGCGACGGAGCCCTCGCCGACATCGTCGCCTCGTCGATCCTGGTCGTCGTCGCGATCAGCCGCTGGTACGCCGCCCGCGACCTCGGCCAACAGGCCCGCGCCGCCGCACGGACGGCCGAGCATCTGCGCGCCGCGTACCGAACCATCGCCCCACCGGCACTCGCCCGCCTCACCCCGGACAGCCCCAGCCCCGACACCACCGCGCGATACGCCGACCACGCGCGCACCGTCCTCGGGCCCCGCGCCGACACCATCACCACCGACCCCGCCTGGCCCGCCCTCACTGCCGCACTCCACCACGCCGCCGGCCAAGGCCACCCACCCCTACAACTCCTCCACCAGGCCGTCGCCCAACGCGAACTCGACACCGCCGACAACCCCACCGAAGTCCTCACCTGGCGCATCCAACGCCTCGCCCGCCAAATCCCCTACAACCCCCGCACCGCCGCTGCCCGCACTCGAACCAGCCGCCACACCCGCCCGGCCACAACGACCCCGCCGGCCCTCACACGGGCAACCGCCCGGGACACCACACATCACTCACGCTGACCGGAGCACTCACCGACCCTGCGACCCGCGCGAACACACCCGCTGGGCTTGATCCGGTTTGACATACACCCTGTTTGAGGGGTTTCGGCCTCTCGAGGAGGTTATCCATCCAACCGGAGCAAGCCCACTTGAAGTCCGATGCCAGCAGAGGGCAGCTCGACAGCCTCACCGTTATCCACAGGCGGACCCGTAGCCGAGGCCACGCCGAGTAGGGTCGACGCGTGGCCACTCCCCTGTTCCCTGATACCACCCTGCACGACTGAGCTTCCCCCGATGTGCGGGAGGTACTGATTAGCTGGTCAGGGCCGGTGTGCAGAGCAGCTCTTCTCTGCGGCCATAAATGCCCGCCTGCCTTACCTCAGGGACCTCGGCCTTCCTGGCTGAGCCGGGCGGCGTCCACCGTACGTCTGGTCAACGATCGCGAGCCGCTGTCCGCGGTTTGAGGCTGAACCTACGGTGGACGCCTCTGTTTTCCGACCACAGCGGCATGCCGGAACGCAGCAGCGTCCACCCGTAGTATCGGCTTGGCATAAGCTCCCCTACGTTGAGCTGGCCCAGAAGACGCATAAGTTCCAGCGCTGTGGATCGACGTTCTTCCTGCCTCCTATGCACATCATCCTCGAAACCAAGACCGCGGGCCGTAGTGTCCTCGGCATCGAGTCTGGCCTGCTGATCCCTCCTCCTCTTGTTGGCTCGCGCCCGAATTATTTCGGGCGTATCCCCCGTGCCTGGTAGTCGGGCCGAAATGCTCAGCTCACTCTGCTCTGCGAATGCCGGCAGGCTCGCACGCCGTTGCCGCAGTTCAGTCATGTGCCGCTCGCTGGCCAGATAGCCGACCATGGGGGAGGGACAGAGGAACACCTGAAGGCGCCCATGACGCCCGAACTCGCAGTGCGCATAGTCGACAGCCTGCCCAGCCCACGCATGGTAAGACCCTAGATTCATTTCCTCCACGGGGCGCTTGAACTCCACCCCGAACGCCGGGTTCGTCGAACCAGGGCTCGGGATCACGTGGAACTAGAATCGCATCGATTCTCACGGGCTCGCGCCCCCGGTACAGTCCAGGCACTTGCTCCTGGATGTGGAACCACTTTTCGAGCACACCCAGGACGTGTGTGCTGAGTTCCCGCTCGGTCTTGAAGGCTTCGGCCTTCGGGAATATCCAGTCCCCTGCGTAGTTCAGCATCGCGCCTCCTAGCAGCCGACCTGCCCTCGATGCTGCCCTGTCTGACTTCTCCGCAAGAGACTGATACAAGCCAAGATCAGGCCGGGTGCCGCCCAGCACCGGAGCTCATCGAGGTCGGCACCTCCTCCACCGAGCCCCTCCCCCTCGCCGCCGTGAGGGCCAGTTCTCCCTACCACTCGTCGGCGTCTCCGTACCTTCCGGGACACGTTCCGCAGGATGTTCAGTGCGAGACCGACCATCCGTAGCGGGAGAAGGAGGGACCTCCGCCGTGGTAGGCGACCAGCGCCTGCGCGGAGGTCGGGAACGCGGGCTCCGGTAGCCGGTCCGCAGTGACCCACTGGGCAGCCAGGTGCTTGTCCGGCTCGGTGTTGGTCAGTTCACCGGCCCACGTGTCGGCGGCGAAGACAAACAGGATGAACTGCCCGGCCTGGTCCCAGCCTTGCTCGACGTGGATCACGTGGACGAGTACGAGATCTGCCGGATCGACGAGCAGGCCGGTCTCCTCTTCGAGTTCGCGAACGGCGGCCACGTCGAGGGCTTCGCCGGGCTCGGCCTTGCCGCCCGGGACGGTCCACGCCGGCTGCGGGGACCAGTTTCGGGCGGCGTAGTGCACGGCGGCGATCCTGTCGGTGTCCTTGTCATGGACGATCACGCAGACCGAGTTGCGGCTGTTCATCATGCTGCCGTTCGTCACAGTGCCCACTCCTCGTCATAGCGCCAGGGCTGTCAACGGCGAGGTGGGCGGCTCAGGCCGCCCCCGCTGCCGGGGTGTGTGGGTCCGGTTCAGCGTCCGGGTGCGAGGCGGTCGGCGTCGGTACGGGAGAAGACCATGTCGGTCATATGTTCCGGGGTTCCGATGCACCTGACGGGCGCCTGTGGTCGGCGTATGGCCCGGGGGTAGGTGGCAGGGTCGTAGTCGTTGGTGAGCGTGTAGGCGTGGAAGCCGTGCTCGCGCAGGTTGTCGATGATGCCAGCGGTGCTCTCGCCCTGCTTGGCCAGGAACCTGGGGGTGACTTCCACGACCAGTTCCGCGTCCTCGCGCAGGTACGGGAGCGCGGGCAGCAGTCCCCTGACCGCCGCCGCCTCGGCGCCCTCGACGTCGATCTTGATGACGCGGGCGGTGGAGAGCTCGGCCTGGCTGAGCAGTTCCGGGAGCCGCGCGGTCGGCACCTTGAAGGTCGTGTGGACGTGGCGGGGTCGGATGGCGGTGGTGTGGCCGAGGTTGGCCGGATCCTCCAGGTAGAGGACCAGCGTGCCGATGGTGTCGGAGGCGGCCGAACGGACGGTGCGGATGTTGGTGCGGTGGTTGGTGGTGGCCGCGGTGGTGAGGTCGTCGTGGAACTGCGGGGTGGGCTCGATGGCGACGACGCGGCCGGTAGGTCCGACCGCGTGGGAGGCCAGGAGGCTGAACACGCCACGGTGGGCACCGACGTCGACGAAGGTATCCCCCGGCCGCAGGCGGTCGCGCAGGAAGGCGCTCAGGTTCGGCTCCCACTCACCGAAGAGGTACTGGTAGCGCTGAATGACGTCGCTCGTGGTGACGGTGACCAGGTCACCCGAGCGCAACCGGGCAGTGGTGTGGAGGGGATGGGTTCGAAGGTGATCGTCGAGGAAGCGGTCGACGAGCGGACCCTTGACGATTGTTCCGGGCGCGTGGCGGACGTAGGCCCGCAACAGGCGAGCGAGGGTGAAGGCGGGCACGTGTGTCTCCTTGAGGTGGCAGCGGATAGGGATCGCGGTTCCCGGAATTGGCCGTGGTGGCAGACTTGCCGGTGAACGCCGGTAGCGGTGAAGGGAGTCGTCGGTGGCCGAGAGTTCTCCAGTGGTGTTCTTGCTGGTGGGGCTCACCGGTTCGGGAAAGACGACCTACGCTCGGCGGAAGCTGGAGCCGCAGGGCGCGGTGCGGCTTTCGGTGGACGAGGTCGTCCACGAGCGGCACGGTCGGTACGGCGTCGACTACCCGGAGCACACCTACTTCGAGAAGGAGGCCCCGGTCGTCGCCGAGTTGCACTCACGGCTGGTCGAGCTGGTCTCCGAGGGCCGGGATGTGGTCTGGGACCACGGGCTGTGGCCGCGCAAGGACCGCGATGCGATGAAGAAGCTGGTGGAGTCGGCTGGCGGGCGCTGGCGGCTGCTCTACTTCCCCGTCGATCGGGACGAGCTGCTGCGCAGGCTGGCTGAGCGCAACCGGAGAGGGACCGCAAACTCGCTGATCGTGACCCCTGAGGCTCTGGACGACTTCTTCGCGCGGTTCGAGGTGCCTCAGAACGAGGGCGAGAAGATCGTGGAGCCGGGCCGGCTCTGACGGGGCGGGCGCCAAGCGGTGTGGATCCGGGCGGCTTCGGTGGCCCAGTCATCGGGCATGCGGTCGAGGGTGACGTGGCGGAACCCGAGGCGGGGGTCGGAGACGTCGATGCGGTTGTTGTGGCGGTCGATGTGCTGAAGCAGGCGGGTGGCCTCGCTGCGGACGGCCGGGGTGTGCTCGGTCCAGGCGCCGCTGGTGAAGTGGTCGACGCGGCGACGCAGGTCGTCCACGACGCCGGAGCGCCATTTGAAGTGGTGGACGCACGCGAGTGTGTGGGGGTCGGGCTTGCGGCCGGAGGCGCGGTGGTTGCCGGAAGCGACGGCGGCGTCCGAGAGTGCGAGAACGATCTTGCGGGGGTCGCCGTGCAGGAGGCGGTGGGTGAGGTGGCCGCCGAGAGGGAAGGTGCGGTCGAGTCCGTCCTCGGGGCGCCAGAGGGCGAGGCGGCCGTCGGCGCTGACGCGGTCGAGCATCAGCCCGCCCACCACGGCTCGGCCGTTCTCCTCGGCCGCCTCGGTGACCTCGACGAGCGGGGCAGGGTGGGTGTGGAGCTCGTCGGAATCGGCGAGCAGGTGCCAACCGGGGCCAGCCTGTTCACGCAGCGCGTCGCGCAGTTTGGAGTTGATTTGCTCGTGCCATGGACCCATGCTGACCTGGCCGGTGGGCAGGCCGAGTTCCCGGGCGGTGGCCAGCAGCTGGTGGCGCCCGGCATCGGGGACGTGCTGGGGGAAGTGGAAGGCGAGGTGGAAGCGCTCGACGCCGAGCCGGCGGTAGTGGGCGGTCCACACGGTCAGCAGGGCCGGTTCGACCGGGCCGACCACAGCAACCAAGGCGGGGGAGGCGGGCGTCATCGGTACTCCTTGACCAGGTCGGTATAGGTGTCGGTGAGGTAGACGGCCTGTTCGCGGGCCGGGAGCATGTCCACCACTGCGGGGGCCTGCGGCCCCGGTCGGACAGGCGGCGCGGCCTGCAGCCGGTCGAGGGTCATGGCGAGGGCGTCCGGGTCGCCGGCCGTGAAGAGCCGGGCCCAGGGTTGTCCGGCCAGCCGCTCGGTCAGGTCCGGGTCGTGGTCGGAGACGATCAGCGGCACCCCGAGCCGGGCGGCGTCCATGACCAGTCCGGACTCCTTACCCGTCCCGGGACGCCGGGCCACCAACGCGGCATCGGCGGCGGCGTAGACGAGTCGTAGGACGTCCTCGCCGACCGGGCCGGGCACGATGTGGACTCGGACGAGGGGTAGGCGCTGCCAGCGTTCGAGCACCGTGGCGTCCAGCGGAGTTCCGCAGACGAGGACGTGCAGCGGCTCGGTGACGCGGGCCAGAGCCGCATCGACGGTGGTGATGTCCTTGTACGGCCACCAGCCGCCGATCAGGCACACGGCCGTCGCTCCGGCAGGGATGGTGAAGGCGGATCGGGCGCCCTCACCTTCGGCCTCGGTCAGGCGCCGGCCGTCGTCGACCGCGAACGCCCGTACCCGTCCGGGCAGGTGGGGGAAGCTCCGCCGGAGCCGATCGCGGACTGCGGTGGTCGGGTACAGCGCGACCACGCGTTTCTCGCCCCGGCCTGCCAGCCGACCCAACAGGCGGAGCGGTCGGTCCTCAGTGGTGACGAGCTCGTGGATGAACCGCAGATGTCGGCCACCGCCGAGCAGGGCGGCAGCATCGTGCAGGGCCTCGCTCGCACTGAGGATCACCACCGCTCCGGGCTGCGGGGCGAGACGACGGGCAGTGCGAAGGCACGCCGCCTCGGTCAGACAGCGAGCGATCAGGGTGATCTGGTGCGGTAACCGACGCAAGCTCACCGGCCGGCTGCGCGAGGCGAAGAGCCGCTGACCGACAGCCGAGACGCGTGCCGCCGCTCGCGCACCGGCCAGCAGCGTTTTCGCCGTCGGACCCATGGGGCCTGTGGTGATGCGGGCGCCGGCACGCCGCAGCGGACCGAGGCCGTCTGCGATCCCCTCCGGGGTGATGACCAGGGCACCCGGGCACGCGGCGGCGAGTGCGATCAGCGTGCGCTGGTGGTGCCCGCCACCTCGGTGGGCGTACGGCTCGATCAGGACCAGCGGCCCGGAGTGGGTACTCATCCGGCGATCGCCTGCTCACCGTGCAGCGTGGTGAAGTACCGGTGCAGCCAGGTCGGGTCGTTGAGCGCCTCGAACCGCTCGGGGTCGCGGGCTGCCGAATGGGCGAAGTCGCACCCGTCGCGGGCACCGGCCGCCGCGTAGTGCGCGAAGTCGCCGTCCTTGCTCGTTGTCCAGGCCATGATGCGTTCCTGGGCCGAGGTGTCGGTCATGCCGTACTCGCTGCCGCGCGCGAGCATCGCGCACTCGCGGAAGCCTGCCTTCCAGGCGTGGAACGGGGTCTGGTTGAACAGCGTGGTGCCGGCGGTGTGCTCGCTGAACTCGACGCGTCCGGGCAGCGCGGCCAGCACGTCGACCGCCTGACCCATCTCGCGCAGCGCACCGGTGCGAATCAGCTTGAGACCGCCGTAGCCGTAGGTGAGGCCGTTGACCGGGTTGACGGCCCGCCAGACCCGCATGGACACACCGTTCGCCAGCGGCTCCACCTCGGCGGCGGGGAACGCGTGGTCGATGGCGAAGTCACCGTCTGCGAGGAAGAACTGGTCGGTGTCGACCAGTTCGGCGGTCAGCCGGTAGGCGCGGCGCATCCCGCGTACCCCGTGTAGACGCTTGACGTTGTCGCCCAGCACCCGAGCCAAGCGGGTGTGCAGGGAGTCGGCCAGGGGCTCGTCGTAGGAGAGTTGGACCGCGTCGAAGCCGCTCACTTGATCGCCTCCAGGTAGCGGGCGGCCACCGCGGCGGGCGCGAGATCGGCGGTGGAGGCGTGTGCCCGCTTGGCGTGCAGCCGGTAGAACTCCGGGTCTGTGGCGAGGCGGTTGGCGATCCCGACGGCTTGGTCGTCGGTGTCGAACAGCAGCTCGGGGTCGATGTGCTCGGCCGGCCAGCCGGTGCGTGGGCCGATCACGGGCAGGCCCATCGCCTGGCAGTCGATCACCGACATGGACCAGGGGCAGCCGGGCCGAAACGGCGCGATGCCGAAGTGGGCTTCGGCCAGCAGGTTGCGGTAGCGGATGCGGTCGCCGCGGTCGGAGGCGATCGCCACACCGTCGACGGCGGCCAGCTCTCCCAAGTGCTGCTCGGGGCTTGGGTCCAAGCGGACGCGCTCGGGGCTGCGGGTGCCGAACAGGTCCATCACCGTGAGCCGCACCGGGGCCTCGGCGACGAGCCGGCGAGCGAGCCGGGTGAAGCGGGAGGTGCCGTAGTGGGCGTACAGACGGTGGTTGTAGATGCCGGTGGCCTGCCCTGCCGGCGGGGTGATGTCGGCTGGGTCGCGCACCAGGCGCACGTCCCTGGGAGCGGGCACCACGTGCAACTTCTCGCCGAGGAGTTCCACGCCGGTGCGGGCGGCAGCCGCGCTGGTCCAGGAGGCCGCGGTGGAGGAGTGGACCAGGACGCGGTCGCAGGCCGCCAGGCCCGCGGCGAAGGCCAGCAGCACACTGCGGCCCAACCCGCCGTCGTCCATCGCCGGGTCCAGCTCCAGCTTGCCGGTGTCGGTGAAGGAGAACGGCAGGTAGTGGCAGTAGCCGGCGATCCGCGCGTCCACGCCGGCCTCCAGCAGGGCGGCCCGGATCGCCGGTGCGGCCTCGATCTGGTTGGCCACGACGACGTCGGGCCGGTGGTGCCGGAACAGCCGCACCATCGCACCCATGCCCGGGTTGAAGCGGGCCCGGTACTTGGTGGACGGCGAAGCCGTCCGGGTGAAGTGCACACGCTCGTCACCGGCCGGGACCGGGGACGCCACGATCACCTCCACCCCGGCATCCACCAGGGCCGGAGCCAGCAGGTCGGCAAAGGTGAAGCCGGAATCGGCGGTCAAGCGGCCGGCGTTGGAGACGTTGAGCAGGTAGAGCAGGCGCATCGCGTGCGACCCTCCTTCTCGGAGCCCGGGGCTCGACCCGGGTCGGTGAAAGAAGGAAACTGGCGATCAGGACCGTGACAACATGATGAATTGCGATCACTCACGGTTCACTCATCTCATCCGGCGGCCAGGGCGGGGGCTTCGATGGACGCGCGGGACGACACCCTGACGGTCGAGCAGGCCGCCGAGGCGTTCGCAGCGGAGATCGCCCATTGGCGCGAGGTGCGGGGCCTGTCCAAGCGGAAGTTGGCCATCAAGATGGGCTTCGACCCGTCGTACGTGAGCCACGTGGAGTCAGGGCGGCACAAGCCCACCGAAGACTTCGCCCGCCGAGCCGAGGACATCCTGAACGCGGGCAAGGCCCTGTGGAAGCGCTGGTTGGACTATGAGGCGGCCAGAAGCCGGACCGCGCCGGGCACCGCCCCGCCGGCGCACCGCCGGACAGAGCAGCCGTACGCGACCGGATCGGCGATCATCGTCGAACACGACGCCGCCCGCATGGAGTTCGACGGTGCCGGCTACCGGCTGACGATGCGCCGACTGCTGCGCAACACCGGCGGCGAGCCGATCACCCGCTACCTGATCCGCATCAGCGTGGACCGCTACCCCGGCGAGCCGGAGCGCTCCAACGCGCACTATCGCGAACACCCGCTGACCTGGGACGAACTCGCGCTGACCGCGACCTGCCGCGGAGAGGCAATGAACTGGCAGGCCAAGCACGACCGCGACGCGTTCAAGGAGATCTGGCTGCTCTTCGAGAACGAGCAGGGCCGCTTCCCGCTGTACCCGGGCGAGTCGGTGTGGATCGAATACGCCTACACGGTCGGCGAGGAGAAGTGGGGCCGCTGGTTCCAGCGCGCGGTCCGCCTGCCCACCGAGCACCTGGAGGTCGAACTCGCCTTCCCCGCCGAACTCGACCCGGCGGTCTGGGGCACCGAGACGTCGATGACCGCCGAAGCGGTGCCGCTGCGAACCGCCCCGATCCGGCGCGACGAGGCCGGTTTGCAGGTCTTCTCCTGGAGCACGTCCACGCCCACCCTCCACGCCCGCTACCGTCTGGAATGGCGATTCCGAGCCCGAGCCGAACGAACACGACACGATTCAAGGGGAGTTCAGGTGACCCAGGTGCGGCCCAGCGACCGGATGCGTGACCTCGGCGTCGTCCAGGAGGGCACCCCCATCCTCGCCGAGCCCGCCCGCCCTTTCGACCTGCCAACCGAGCGCGAGAGCGCCGAGGAGGTCGTCGAGAAACTGTTCATCGCGATGGAGCGCATCGGCCAGGTCCACCCCTTCGCCAAGGGCATGGGCATCGCGGCACCACAGGTCGGGATCGACCGGGCCGCCGCCATCGTCCGGCCTGCCGACCCTGATGCTCCGCCGATCGTCCTGCTGAACCCGCGCATTACCGGGCACGCCGACGAGACGGACGAACAGTTCGAAGGCTGCCTGTCTTTCTTCGACGTCCGCGGCCTGGTCCCCCGCCCGCTGCGGATCACCGTGGAGACCACCAACCCGGACGGCCAGCCGACGATCACCACCTACCAACGCGGCCTCGCCCGCCTAATCCACCACGAAATCGACCACCTCGACGGCCTGCTGTACACCGCGCGAATGCGAGCCGACGTCGAGCCCATCCCCGTCGAGCAATACCGACAGACCGGCCGCGCCTGGTCCTACGAGCAGTGACCGCCTGCACGGCTCGCGCTGAGCACTCGTAGTCAGCCCAGGTCAGCTAATCGCCACATTGAGGCCCCTCTGTGGTCAGTGCACCCGCGGTGTGTCTCGATCACCAGCTACGAAAAACGTGGAAGAGCCCTCTCCAGGGCACTGCCTTTGGTCACACGCTATCGGCGGCGGCGCTTCCTGCTGGTGCATGGCCGCTTGCGTGCGGAGGGCGGGCGTGGGTCTGTCCATCTGACCATAGACGCGGCCAGGGTTCCCTCAGTGAGCGCTTCCTGGAAACGCTGGGCTGTACTGAGGGGCGAGGACAGGATCGTCCGGCTCAGGAGGGGCTCGCCGAGAGCAAAGGCGTAGCAGGCAATGATCAGAGCCGTGCCGCGCCGCTGGATGGCCTTCTGCCAGGCAGGGTTGGGCTTGGCGTATATGCGGGTCACCACACCCTCCTTGCTGTCGAGCAGGAGCGAGGAGGTCCCGCCGGGGCGCAGCGTCAGGTCTGCGCTTGAGGGAACAGCCTGGAACCCCCATAGACGGCGTAGTCCGTGCGCGCAAAGCCAATGCAGCTGCGCGTCGACCATGGTGCCGTCGGCAGCACTAACCAGGTGCCGAGTTTTGGGTTCCAGCAGCACCAGAGGGAGCGGACCGGACAACCCCGGGATGCTGGGGCCCAGCAGGTCGATGTTGCTGCGGAATCCGAGGGCGGCAAAGCCGGCATCGGTCGACAGGCCGAGGTACCCCAGCGTGGGCGTCTCACGAAGCGCCACATCGAGCTGTGCCCCCATTGAGGGTGGCAGCTCGGCAAGTGCTGCGCTCTCATGGGAGTGGATCCGGCCATGCATTGCTTCGCCGAAGCGGACGGTCAATCGGGTATGCAGTCCCCCGAAAATTACCTCCCAGGCGTGTGCGCGCAGCGGCGCATCCGCGAACGGCAGGGTAGCGATCTGCGACAACAGGGTCACGAAATCAGTGGGGCGCGCTACTCCCGGAATGGTGGGCTCGTCGACTTTGACGACCTCGTGTGCTGCGGCGTGTACGGCGCGCAGAAGTTGGAAGCGGGTGCGGTCATAGTCGTTCTCGGCGAGATGGTCATGATAAGAGCCGGTATCCTCGACCAGTCGGTCGAGCAGGGCGAGCGCTGCGTCGTTACCAGTGAGGACCCACATCATCGCGGTGCACTGACCGAGATTGTGGACGAGGTAGTTCACCGTGAGGCGGTGCAGAGTCCGTGGACCGAGGTAGCGCCGAAATCGGGTGTACTCGGCGTCGGCCTGCTCCCATTTATGTTGCAGGGCCAACGCTTCGATCAGCAGCCGACGGGCCTCTGCCGCCTGGCTGGTCCAGGGCGAGCCGATCAGGTCCAACGCTCTGATGGCGGCCTGCTCCGCATCGCTTGCTCGCCCTTCCTCCATGAGGGCACCGAGAGAGACGAGCTGCTGCATGGCACGGATCTTCGGTGTGTCGGGCAAGGGATCGGCCAGTTTCTGAAACCGTGCCAGGAGCTGATCGATGACGGTGCTGCGGGAAGTACGGCGAGATGCACGCTGCAGGAGAATCAGAGCCTGCGTGATCACATCGGCGTAGTTGCGGTGGTCCGCCGCAGGCAGAGCAGCGAGGTGATCCAGGACGGGGACGAGTTGGAGAACAGTTTGTTCGCCGGCGTCCGCAGAGGCGGTTAGATCAATCAGTGAAGCGAGTTGGAGCCGTGCCTGCGCTGTGACTCGATTCGCGTGGACACGACCGCTGGCGAACCACTCCAGCTCACGCTCCAGGAGCAGGCGGGCCAGATCATAACGACCATGATCGCTCTGGAACGCGGCGAGGTTGCCCAACAGGAGTGCAGTATGGAGCGTCGCAATATCGCCATTCTGCACCTGATCAGCCAGGACGGCGGCGTGCTGGGCTAGATCCCATGCCCGGTCGCTCTGACCGTCGTCAACTGCCTGGGCCAGCCACGCGTTCGTGTGGGCGCACGCCCATTGCAGAATCTGGACCTTGTTGAAGCGCTGGCTCAGTAATCGGTCCAGCACAAGCTGGAGCACTGTATTCATCGACACGGTCTCCTCGCCGCCAGGAACCGCATCACGCATCTCGTTGGGTGGCAACCGGGCGTCGGGGCGCACGAAGGACAGCGCGAACAGCTCACGCAGGATGTCGCGCAGCGGTGAGGCTGCCTCATCGAACATCAACTGCACACGGGTGTTAGGCAACTCCGCGCCTGACACGAACGCACTCACGAATGCAAGGTGTACCGGAATGCGCTGCGCCGCGAAGCAGCAGAACGACAGCAGCAGGCTTCGGCACCCGACCAGGATCTCCGGGCTGCGACGGGCACTTTCGTACAGCCTTTCCAGGCTCAGGGTCACAGCGGCAACCAGTGTCCGCGGGTAGCCGGGCGGTAGGACCGTCTCGTCGTCCAGCGCGACGGACAGCAGCCGCGACTGGTATTCGCCGACCCGTTCGGGGCTGAGCCGGCTGTCCACGAGGTAGCCCGCGGCAAGTTCGATTGCCAGCGGCCACCGCCCCAATGCCTCCACCAATCCGGTCAAGGCCTCTTCGTGAGAGGTGCCCTGGTCGTCGCGCAGACCCAGGCGGAGCCGAAGCAGGTCAAGGGCCTGCGGCGGTTCCAGAGCGTCCACCTCCACCAGGCCCAGGGCACCGCGCCACCTGCGGGAGGTAGAAGTCACAAGCACCTGGCCTCGCCCCAGCGGAGGAAGCCACTCCTGCAGCATGCCGGGAGAGGCGTCATCGAACACCAGCAGCCAGGGCCCCGGCGTCCGCTGCAGCAGGATATGCACTCGCTCCCGGACGAAGACCGGGTCCAGCGCCGCATCGTTGGGAGCGCCCAAATGCGCGAGCAGCCGCGCAAACGCACCCGCCAGAGTCTGCGGAGTGGAGGCGTCCATCCAGAACACCATGTCGTAGCGGTACGCCTGCGCCGCCACATACCCCGCTGCCAGACTCGACTTTCCGATCCCTGACAAGCCGCTGAGGACACAGACGGCGACGCCTGCAGTGGGAGCAGCTGGGTGGAGCACCGCAGCGACCTCTTCCAACAGCTGCGGACGGCTGATGTCCGGGACCGGTGGCAGCGGGCCAGCCACGACGCCGTAGTCCTGTCGGCCCAACGCCGTCACCAGGACATCGTCGTCGACCCGCACACACGCCCGGAAGTCCTCCAGGTCCCACCCACTCGACGGCGGGTTCGCGGCCCGCCGAAGGACCTCGGCCACCAGAAAGCCCAGGACCAGACCGGCAGAGCGGACGGACAGCCCCTGTTCGCTGCCGTGCCGCAGTGCGCACAACCGATTGTGGAGATCCACGCGCAGGCCGTCCTCGTCCCGTGTGTCGAACACGATCCGCATCGTCGCCAGCCGCTGCCACTGCTCCGGGGTCAGCGTCGCGAGACGTCGCAACGACGCCGGCGCGGCGCTGAAGAAGTCCTCCAACTCCTGACGCAGCCGTACCGGGTCGCAGTTAAGCGTCGCCAACATGTCGGCCAGGCGTGCGCACCGCTCGTCGGGTCGGGCGTTGGTGATCAGTTCGTACCGCTGCGAGGACAGGCCGGACACTAACTGGACGAGCACTTCCAGAGCCCGCGGCGCGCTAAGTGGCCGCCCTTGGCCGGAACTCTTGACCTGCACCGCCACCAACGAGCGGCCAAGGGCGTCCGCCAAGTCGAAATCGACCGCGTCTACCTCGTGGAGCGAAGTGGCGGTCACTGGCCCCTCGATCCGACACGAAGCCACCGCAGACTGATCGGTCATCGAAGCAAGCAAAGCCTCCAACGTCCGCAGATACTGGTACTGGAATCCCCGGGCAGCGACCCGCCCACCATCCGAATCCGCACCCACTGCAACCCCCGCCCCCGCGCCGGATGCCCGCAGTCAGGGCACCGGTGTCGGGCTGCCGCCGCTGGCCATGGAACACAGCTTCCCCAAGTCTCGCCGCACGGAAACGCAGTGGGCCAGCGGTTGCGTCCTGGGATGTGAAGTACAGGCCCGTGAGTTGCACGGTTGCTTCTGGGGTTCGTGATGTGCTTGTAAGGCTGTGGTTTGTGATCTGTCTGTTTACATACGCATCAAAAGGGGGTGTCCGGTGGCGGTCTCGGAAACGGAGCGGCTCAAGGCGTGGGTGCGAGCGGGAGGCAGATGCGAGTTGTGCGGCGCGTATCTGCTGGAAGGAAAGCTGACATACCGGGAGTTCAGGCTCGGCGAGCTGGCGCACATCGTGGGGCAGGACACGGCCCCGGGGTCCCCACGGGGCGGCGATCCGCTGCCGGTGGACCAGCGTGACCTGGCCGAGAACCTGATGCTGCTGTGCCGCGGCGAGCACGATGAGATCGACCGCAGGGGTTCGCTAGACCTTGTGACGGTGGAGCGGCTGCGCCAGATCAAGCGCGAGCGCGAGGAGTGGATCCGCAGGGTCACTGGTCTGAACCCCACGGACGGCACAGTCGTCATCCGCCTCATCGGCAGCGTTCGGGGCCAAGAGGTCGAACTGACCAAGGCCACCACGGCGGAGGCAGTGATCCGATCCGAGGGCCGCTTCCCAGAGTTCCCGCTAAGCCTTCACGGAGACGGCTTCGAAGTAGATCTGCGGCAGGTGGTCGGCGAGGAACGTGGAGAACCGGCGTACTGGCAGCAGTGTCGCCGGAGGATCAACCAGGTGCTCGAATACCGGCTGGCGGAGGCCGTACGGCAGGACTCGGTGCGTCACGTCAGCGTCTTCGGGTTTGCCCGCCTTCCGCTGCTGGTGTACTTCGGTTCCCGTCTTGATGACACCTTCGCGGTGACCATCTACCAGCGCCACCGCAGCACGGAAGCCTGGACATGGCCGGAGACACTGACGGCACCAGCAGATTTCAGCGTCGAGGCCATGCCTGGTGCTCAGAAACAGGCCACCGAGGGACTTCTGCTGCTGAACATCTCGGGCAGCATCCAGGAGGCGGAGCTTCCCAGCGACCTGCAGGACCTGCCCCGCTGGCGGGTTAGTCCGCATGGCGTCACCCCGTCCGTTGACGTCGTCAACTCCGTGGACACGCTGAACGCGTACAGCTCCACGTTGAGGTCGCTGATGTCCGATCTCGAAGCCCGGCACAAGCACATCAGGCGCCTGCACGTGCTGGCAGCGGCCCCCGTGTCTGCCGCCGTGGCCCTCGGCCGTCTCCACGACGCGAACGTCCATCCCGTCCTGGTCATCTACGACCGCAGTGATGGCCGCTACAACGCAGCGATGGAGATCCCCTGACGAGGCTTGCCCCGCGTGCTCCCCTTTGCCGGAACGTCGTCCGGAGCCACAGGCTTTGAATTGTCCCCGCCGCTGCGCCCGGGCTCAGGGCACGGCCGGTGGCAGGTCGTGGGGCAGGAAGCGGTGATGGGGTGAGCCGGCGGCGTGGGGTAGCGCGACGAGGTGCGTGCCGGAGGCAGGCGCCACCAGATGCATACCCAGCAGGGAGGTGAGTGTTCCTGCAACGGCGGCCAGGTCAGCCGACGATCCGTGGAAGGTGGGTACCGAGCAGCCGCGGGTGGGCACCAGTTCGTCGCCGCCCAGAGTGGCCTGCCACAGCGAGTGGTAGAGCTCCAGGGCCGGGTCCGCGAGCACGGTCTTTCCGGCGGCGGTATCGATGCTGCTGGGCCCGTGCGCGGTACCCGGAGCGCAGACGCTCAGCAGGCCCAAAGTGCCAGTGCGAGTGTCGGTGGCAACCTGGGCCAGGACCGGGCGGGGGCCTTCAACGGCGGCAAACTGGTCAAGGACATGGCCCATGGCGATGGTGACGGTTGCATCGATGAGCACGTCGGTCCCGGTGAGGTCGGCGGCGTTATCAGGTACTGCTCCGTCGTGGGCGTCGACCACTACCGTGTCGCTGATGGCCTGCAGGCGCTGCGCCAGGGCTTGGGCCTTCGGCGCTCCGACGTCGCCCTCCGTGTAGTTCTGCCGGACCAGAAGTCCGCCGGTGACTGTTCCCGGGTCGCACACGCTGACCTGTGCGGCGCCAGCGCGTACGGCGAATTCGGCCATCCAAGAGCCGATCCCGCCGCAGCCCCAGACCTGCACGTGCTTGCCCAGGAAGCCGCTGATCGGAGTGCCCTGATCGCGGCGGGTGGTCACGGCGGGCCGTTCATCGGACACAGGGCACCATTCGATCGGCAGGTCGGGGCGGATGCGGGAGACGTCAATATTCAGGGCGGCGCCTTGTGCGCGGACCGCGTGGCGCAGCGCGTCCGCGGCGGGCGCGGGAAGGCGTGCACCCAGCAGGTGGGGTGGTCCGCCGACAGGATGCGGGACCGCCAGTATCAGGTACTGGTGGGTGTTGTCAGGGTTGCGGATTGCACTCGTTGCGAGCGTGGTCAAGATCGCCGGGGACTGGGGGGACACAGCCGCCCGCACTGGTCGTCCTTGCGCAGAGGCCGGGCCGCGGCCGTCCAGATGGGCCATGAGCTCGGCGAGGGTGGTGCCACCGCCCAGCGGCAACGCTGCGGCAAGGCTGACCACCGGTACCCGCAGCCCGCCGCCTTGCGGCGGCGGGCCGTAGACCAGGTCGAGGCGGTGCTTGGTGCGGGTGATCAGGTAACCGGCCTGGATGCGCCGGTCGGGGCCGGGGGCGCGCACTACCAAGGTCGGGGTTCCGGGTGTGTGGTGGAGCACCCCGCCGACCGCGTGGTACATCGCTTGCGAGGCATCGAACTGGCCTGCGGCCGCATCCGCCAGCCAGGCCCACAGGCGGCTCAGTAGCGCGCGCATACCCCCGCGTAGTGGGTCCCACTCGCGGGCAGGGTCCAGGAAGACGCATAGCCGGCGGCCCGCCAGGACATGGGGGTAGCCGGTGAACCTCGGGTGTGTCACCTCGATGGTAGGCATCGGTAACGGGGAGCCCGGAAGGGTCACGACAAAGTCCTCGTGTTCCTGCAGGGCAAGGCCACCATCTGCGCCGGTAGCCAAGGGGCCGGTGTGCAGTCGCAGCCTCACCAAGAGTGACCCGTCTCGGCCGTGAGCTGGGGCCCCCACCAAGCGCAGCACATCAGGCTGTTCGGCCGATACCTGGCGCAGATCAGCCAGGGCCTGCTTCTGCCAATGCGTGAGTCCAGGGCGGGTCTTGCGAGTCACCCGGCACGGCCGGGCCGGGCGACGGTTGCCGCAGCGCCCGCTGAAGCCGCAGTCGCCGGGAACTTCGCGCTGCTGGCGGCCACCACCGGCGCCTTAAAGCCGGGGCCGAACAGGTTCTGCCACAGCCGCACGCTCGTGTCCTTGTCCGCGGCGTGATACGCGTCGTGGATCTCGCTGGCGTGCGTGTGGATCCGGTCGCGGAAGTAGGAGTAGGTGCTCTGCTCCCAGCGGTGGTCGAAGGTCAGCCCAGACCCGGAGGGGTCCGCAACCGACGGCTTGACCGGGTAAGCCTGCAGGTAGATGTCCAGGTCTTCGACGATGTGCAGCAGCGTGGTGGGCACATCGCGGTAGTAGCCCGGGTCGGAAAGCTTCTTGTAGGTGCTGACCTGGTTGCCCAGCAGCGTCGTCAAGATCACAGACCGGGTTCCGGTGAACGACCCCTTGTGGTCGCGCAGGAACTTCATCAGCCGGATGACCCTCCGCAGGTTTCCCTGGGCGGCTTGATCCTGGGTGCGCATCCAGGTCGTGAAGCCCTCGGAGTCGGTGTACTCCCAGCGGTCCTCATCGCGGTTAACGATGACCTCCCTGCCATCGGCCAGTCGCACGGAGGGCACGAGGTCGACGTGCATGGAGTTGCTGTAGACCAGCCGCACGCATCGGCACTTGCGCGAGTGCGGCATGTCTTTGTAGACGCTGTGCCGGTGCAAGGCCGCATAGACCTCCTCGATGTAGGTTTTCGGGCTCCAGCCGGAGTTCTCGGCCATCAGCAGCATCACGTCGGCGTCGAACTCCGCGCCGCGGACCGGGTCGATGATCGTGCGGTGCGCCCAGGAGCCCTGCGGGATCTTGTCGAGGATCAACTGGCCAATCACCGGATCGGCCTTCAGCGCCCGGTAGATCGACTCCACCCGTGTTTCTAGCAGGTTCAGCTTGACCTGTCCCAGGTTCACCGTGTTGCCCAGGAGTTCGTTGAAATGGTCGGCGAGTTGCATGTGCTGTCCTCGGAAAGAGAGCAGAGCCGTATGGCCGGGACGGGAGTTGGCGATAGGCCAAGATCACGAGCGCGCCTGCGGTCGAGGGCATGAAGCCAATCTGTGCGCTTATCGCTGTTTTTTTACTGTAGGCGTCCCCACTGACATCGTCCTGCCGACGGCAACCCTGCAGCCCCAGAGGAAGCCCGCCCGGGAACCGGGGCGGTGGGCGCGGACGCCCCAGGAAGCTGAGCGTTGGTTGTCCGCTGACGAAGGCGGCGCAGTCCATGACGAGCCAACACAGAATGACGGCAGTCCTGACGGCAATGAGGGTGTAGGAAGACAGTCGAGAACGATCACGGGCGACCAGTGTCCGAAGGAACGGCGCGGCCCTGGCCCCGCTGTTGGGTGGCAACGGGCCTATACAGCCGGTCGGGCACGAGCGAGGCGAGAGCTTGGCGTTTGCTGCCGAGAGCGCTGGGAGGCGGACAGTAGGGCACGGAGAGGGCACACCAAGGCAAGAAATGGCGCGAAACACTGAGCAGTCATGCAAGGCGTTTGTACAGGTCAGAGCCCATACCACGGCGTTCCCGCAGGTCAGCGGATCCCCCTGATCACTTCTTCGACATCTAAGCCTGCCCGAGGGCGGCCTCGCCCCCTCTCGAAGACAAGGCCGTCGACCGCTGCCATCACGCGGTCGGCGGCCTTCTTCGTCGGTTTCGGGGCCGCGGCCGGATCGGCCTGGCGGGGTTTTCCGCTCGGGGTTGTGGTGGCCGCTCTCGCGCCGCTGACAGACTCGGGCGATGAAGATCGGGGAGCTGACCCGCGACGCCGTTCTGCGGGCCCTTGCGGAGTGCGATCGACTCGGGCCCGAAGCGTTCCGGGAGACCTACGGCTTCGGGTCGGCCCGGAAATACGTTCTGGTTCACGACGGCAAGGAGTACGACTCCAAGGCCATCGCAGGCGTGGCCCATCGGTACTGCCATGGCAGAGCGCTCAGGGCGGACGAGTTCAGCGGGGGCAAGGCCGCCGCAGCGGGGTGGCTGCTGAAGCTCGGCTTCGAAGTGCGCGCCCCCATGCGCAGCCTCGACTGGGTCTGGGACGAACTGGTGCTTGCCTGCGCCCTGTTGGCCGGCAACGACTGGGCGCACATCGACGCGAGCGACGAGCGCGTGATCGAACTCTCCCGCCTGCTGCAGAAGCTTCCTTTCCACCCCGAAGCCACGCGCGGAGAAACCTTCCGCAACGCCGATGGTGTCGCGCAGAAGATCTCGGACATCCGAACGTGCCACTCGGACAACATCGGCAAGCCGACCCGCACCCACCGAAACACGTTGGACTACGAGGTCCTGCACGCGTTCCTCGCGGCACCGAGCACCATGGCCGAGGCCGCGCGGCGTATCCGGTCGGGCCTGCGCTCCGGTGAATTGCTCAGCCTCCCCCGGCTCCGCTCGAAGAATTCGAGGAGTACAGCGCACCCGAAGGGCGCATCCTCGCCCGACGGCACCTCTACCGGGAACGCAACCACAGCCTGCGCGAGCGCAAGCTCGCCGAGGTGCTCGACGAGCAGGGCCACTTGAGCTGCGCCGTCTGTGACTTCGACTTCGAGGCGAAGTACGGTGCGCACGGCGCCGGCTACATCGAGTGCCACCATGTCGTTCCGCTGCACGTGGCCGGCGAGGGGGAGACCAAGCTCTCCGACCTCGCGCTCATCTGCGCCAACTGCCACCGCATGGTGCACCGCGCCAACCCGTGGCTGACCATCGACCAGCTCCGTGCGCTGATCACGAAGTAGCGGCCCCGCGAGGCCCCTCGTCGGCTCCGGCCAGAGTCGGCCTTTGCGGCGTTTTGTGGGCCTCGCGGACGCCGATCGCATACCCCCGGCAGGTATTTATGGCCGGCCTCTGGATTTTGTATACCCCCCTCGGGTATGTTCCTGGTCGCCGGATACCCCCCGGTCGTATCTATGGAGTGATCGTGATGTCCGAACCACAAGCCAATCCGCGTCGTTGGGCGGCGCTTGCGCTGATTGCGCTCGCCCAGTTCATGGTCATCATGGACACGTCGATCATCGGCGTGGCCCTGCCCGAGATGCGGACCGATCTCGGGTTCTCGCAGGAGAACCTGTCCTGGGTCTTCAACGCCTACGTGGTCGCGTTCGGCGGGCTGCTCCTGCTCGGTGGGCGGTTGTCCGACCTGTTCGGCGCCAAGCGGGTGTTCTCGGTCGGCTGGGCGATCCTGGGGGTCGGGTCGCTGGCCGCCGGGCTCGCCGGCGAGGTGTGGGTCGAGCTCGTCGGGCGGGCCGTCCAGGGAGTTGGTGCCGCGCTCATCGCGCCCTCGGCGCTGACCCTGTTGATGATGCTCTTCGGCGGCAACCCCAAGGAGTTGACCAAGGCGTTCGCGCTGTACGGCGCCGCCGCGCCCGCCGGCGGCACCGCCGGTGTCTTCCTGGGCGGCCTGATCACCGAATACGCCAGCTGGCCGTGGGTCTTCTACATCAACATCCCCGTCGCCGTACTCGCCCTGGTCGCCACCCCGTCGCTGATGCCGGACGCCCCCGCCCGGCGCGGCTCGATCGACGTGCTCGGTGCCATCCTCGCCACCGCCGGGCTCGGCGTCGCCGTCTACGCCGTCGTGCGTGCCCCCGAGACCGGCTGGGGCTCCGCCGAGACCCTGGGAGTCCTCGCCGCCGGCATCGGCCTGATCGCCCTGTTCCTGCTGGTCCAGGCAAAGCGGGCCGAGCCGCTGATGCCGCTGCGCATCCTGCGTACGCCCAACCTCGCCGGGGCCAACCTGGCCCAGCTGTTGATGGCCGCGGCCTGGATTCCGATGTGGTTCTTCCTCAACCTCTACCTTCAGCAGGTGCTCGGTCTGGGCGCCTTCGCCTCCGGCTCGGCCCTGCTGCCGATGACCGTGGCCATCATGCTCATGATGATCGTGCTCGCGCCGCGCCTGATCGCCCGCTTCGGTCCCAACCCGCTGGTGGTCACCGGCCTGATCGCGCTCGCCGGCGGCATGCTGTGGTTGTCCCTCGTCCGCTCCGACGGCAACTACTGGGTCGACGTGCTGCCCGCCTCCCTGCTCGCCGCCGCCGGCATGGCGCTCGCCTTCATCCCATCCCTGGGCACCGCGATCTCCAGCGCCCGCCCCGAGGAGGGCGGTCTCGCCTCCGGCATCGTCAACACCAGCTACCAGATCGGCTCGGCCCTCGGCCTGGCCGCGATGACCGCCGTCGCCGCCGCACACGGCGCCCAGGAGGTCGGCAACCCCGACGCGCTCACCGACGGCTTCTCCGCCGCGTTCCTCGGTGCCTCCGCCATCGCCGCCGCCGGCGCGGTGATCGCCGCGATCACCCTGCGCAAGCCCGCGGGTGCCACCGACCCGACCTCCGCCGACCCCGCCCCCGAGTCCGTCCCGTCTCCCTGATCACACCCCGGCCCACCGGCCCCGTCCGATGTCACGAACCCCGTCCGAAACTCCGAAGGCCGCCCTCCATCCCGCGGGGGGCGGCCTTCGCGCACCCACCGCGACGTGCCTTTTCTCCGTCCTCGGGAGGAGAAGATCGTGCCCGGACGACCCCACGGGGTGATCGGCTCGGCGGCGGGCTCTGGCAGACTTGAGTCATGGGGGGCAATCCGAGCCGAGAGACCATGCCGCCGTCGGGGCGACGGCTGACCGACGAAGCCGGACGGAAGACCATGCAGCCAATCCCCACGATGACCCGATTGCGTGTATATCTGCACACGCCGCGTCGTCCGCGATTCGTGGTCGAACTCGCGTTGGTGGCGCTGAGCTACTGGGTGTACTCGCTGATCCGCAACGCGGTCCCGGAGCGCCAGGGGACCGCGATCGACCGCGCCTGGCAACTCCTCGATGTCGAGAAGACCATGCACATCGACATCGAACACAGCGTGAACCACGCCGTCAACGGCGTCACCTGGTTGATCGTGCCGATGAACTACTACTACGCCACCCTGCACTTCGTGGTCACCATCGGTGTCCTGGTGTGGCTGTTCCACAAACATCCCGGCCGCTACCGGGCCGTGCGCACGGTGTTGTTCCTGACCACCGGGATGGCCCTGTTCGGCTACTTCTTCTACGCCCTCGCACCGCCGCGACTGCTGCCCGGGGCGGACTACATCGACACCGTCCTGATCCACCACACGTGGGGATCGATGGCGTCCGGCGACATGAAGAACGTCTCCAACCAGTACGCGGCGATGCCGTCGATGCACATCGGCTGGTCGACGTGGTGCGCGCTCGCGATCGTGATGTTCGCCCGGCCGCTGTGGGCCAAGGTGCTCGGCGTCCTGTACCCGATCACCACGCTGTTCGTGATCGTGGCGACCGGCAACCACTTCGTACTCGACGCGGTGGGCGGCTGGATCACCCTGGCCGCGGCCTTCGGCGTCCAGTGCCTGGTCAACGGACGCTCCGCGTACCGCTTCCCGCAGTATCCGCCGGACGACCCGCGGGCCGCGCCGCCACCGCCGCCGCCGGTCCCCAAGGCCGCCGACGGGCACGACGGGCACGCACCCGACGCCCCTCGCGGGAAGCCTCAGCGCGAGCCCGTCGAAGTCTCGTCCTCGCCGTAGAAGACCCGCTCCACCACGGCCCGTGCCAGCCTGGTCACCCGTCGATACTCCTCGAGCAGGCTGCCGGTCTCGTCCGAGGCGTGCCCGAGCAGCCGGGCCACCCCGCCCAGTTCGCGTACATCGGACGGGAAGCTGTCCGAGGACCGGCCGCGCACGATCATCACCGCGTTGCGCACCCGGGTGGCCTCGACCCACGCATCGTCCAGGATCCGGGCGTCGTGCGCGTCGAGCAGCCCCGCGTCCCGGGCCGCCGCCAACCCCTGTCGGGTGCCGGTCACCCGCAGCGCGGGCACCTCGTGCGCGTGCCGCAGCTGGAGCAGTTGCACCACCCATTCGACATCGGCCAGACCGCCTCGGCCGAGTTTGGTGTGTGTGGTCGGGTCGGCCCCGCGCGGCAGCCGCTCGGCCTCGATCCGGGCCTTCATCCGGCGGATCTCGCGGACCTGGCCGTCGTCGATCCCACCACACGGGTAGCGCACCGGCTCGACCAGTGCCAGGAACCGCCGGCCCAGGTCGGCGTCGCCCGAGGTGACGTCGGCGCGCAGCAGGGCCTGGCTCTCCCACAATTTGGACCAGCGCTCGTAGTAGGCCCGGTACGACGCGAGCGTGCGCACCAGCGGTCCCTGCCGGCCCTCGGGGCGCAGGTCGGCGTCGATCAGCAGCGGCGGGTCGGTGGACGGGATCTGCAGCAGCCGGCGCACCTCGTTGCACACCCGCTGTGCGGCCTTGGCGGCCGACTCCTCCGGCACGTCCTCGATCGGTTCGTACACGAACATCACGTCGGCGTCGCTGCCGTATCCCTGCTCGTAACCGCCGAACCGGCCCATCGCGATGATCGCGATCCGAGCCGGCATCGGCCCCCGCTCACGCTCGAACCCGTCGACGGCGGCCCGCAGCGCACCGGTCAACGTGGCGGCGTTGACGTCGGTCAGCGCCCGGCCGATGGCGTCCACGGCCGGCCGGCCCAGCACGTCGGCGGCGACGATCCGGAACAGCTCCCGTCGGCGCACACTGCGCGCCGCCTGTACCGCGCTCTCCGGCCCCGGCGCCCGCCCGACCGCGGCCAGGATCTCGGTCTCGAGCGCCGCCCGCGAACGCGGCCGCAACCCGTCCCCGTCGCCGAGTATCGCCACCGCCTC
The DNA here is from genome assembly GCF_002024165.1 of Embleya scabrispora. Classification (NCBI taxonomy): domain Bacteria; kingdom Bacillati; phylum Actinomycetota; class Actinomycetes; order Kitasatosporales; family Streptomycetaceae; genus Embleya; species Embleya scabrispora. The sequence continues at coordinate 4,876,932 of NZ_MWQN01000001.1, read as the reverse complement.
GGGCGCGCGCAGCAGCAGATCCGGCGCGAGCCGCCCGGAGGCGAGCACCCGGGCCATGTTCTCCGCCGCCGCCCCGGAGGCACCCGCCCCCGAGTCGCGCAGCAGCCGCAGATACCAGTGCGTGTTGCCGAGCGCGTCGGAGACCTGCCGGAAGGCGAGCAGCCCGGCGTCGGGGTCGGCCGAGTCGGCGAACCAGCTCAGCATCACCGGCAGCAGCGTGCGCTGGATCGAGGCGCGCCTGCTGACCCCGGAGGCCAGCGCCTCCAGGTGGCGCATCGCGGCGGCCGGGTCGGCATAGCCCAGCGCCTCGAACCGGGCCCGCGCGGCCTCGGCGGTAAGCCGCTGTTCGCCCGCCTTGAGCCGGGCGACCGCGTCCAGGAGCGGCCGGTAGAACAGTTTCTCGTGCAGCCGGCGCACCTCCAGCGTCTGCTGCTTCCAGGCCTTCTCCAACTCGCCCACCGGATCCGAGCGCATGCCCATCGAGCGGGCGATCCGGCGCAGTTCGCCCGCGTCGGTGGGCAACAGGTGGGTGCGGCGCAGCCGGAAGAGTTGGATGCGGTGTTCGAGGGTGCGCAGGAAGCGGTACGCGGCGTCCAGCCCGGCGGCGTCGTCACGGCCCACGTAGCCGGCGGCGGACAGCGCGGCGAGTGCCTCCAGGGTGGAGCCGCGGCGCAGTGTCGGATCGGACTTGCCGTGCACCAACTGGAGCAGCTGCACGGCGAATTCGATGTCGCGCAGCCCGCCCGGCCCGAGCTTGACCTCGCGGGCCACCTCGCGCGCGGGGATGCTGTCCACCACCCGGCGGCGCATCGCCTGCACGTCGGCGACGAAGTTCTCCCGGCCGGCCGCGGTCCACACCATGGGCGAGACGCTGTCCATGTACTTGCGGCCCAGGGCCGCGTCGCCGGCCACCGGGCGGGCCTTGAGCAGGGCCTGGAACTCCCAGGTCTTGGCCCAGCGTTCGTAGTAGGCGAGGTGGCTGGCCAGGGTCCGCGTGAGCGGGCCGTTGCGGCCCTCGGGGCGCAGGTTGGCGTCGACCTCCCAGATCGAGCCCTCGACGGTGGTCGCCGAGCAGGCCCGCATCAGGGCGCCGGCGAGCCGGTTGGCGGCGGCGACCGCGATGCCCTCCGACACGCCGGGCGGGGCCTCGGCGACGAAGACCACATCCACGTCGCTGATGTAGTTGAGTTCGCGCCCGCCGCACTTGCCCATGCCGATCACCGCCAGCCGGCACTGTTCGGCCTCGACCGGGTGCTCGCGGCGGACCAGGTCGAGCGCGGCGTCCAGGGTGGCACCGGCCAGGTCGGCGAGTTCGGCGGCCACGGTCGGCTCGTCGGCCGAGCCGCACACGTCGCGCGCGGCGATGGAGAGCAGGCAGCGCCGGTAGCCGACGCGCAGCGCGTCGAGCGCCGGGTCGCCGCGCAGGCCGGTGAGCGCGCCGGCGAGCACGGTGTGGAAGTAGGCCGGGGTGGGCCGGGCGTCCCGCACGTCGTAGGTGACCAGGGAGCGCCAGTCGTCGGGGTGCCGGGCGAGGTGGTCGCCGAGCGCGGCGCTGACCCCGAGGACGCCCAGTATCCGGTCCCGAAAGGGCTTCGCGGACGCGAGCGTGGACAGCAGGACCGAGCGATCGGCGGCGGCCTCGGCGAGTCGGACCAGGCCGAGCAGCGCGAGGTCGGGGTCGGCGGTGGCGGCCAGCGCGTCCAGGAAGAGCGGGTCGTCGCCCGCGCCGAGCAGGGCCGGATCGCGCAGGTTGCGCGCGGCGCTCGCGATGTCGGTGAAGCCCAGTCGCACCAGACGCCCGTCGGTGGCCGCCGGTTCGCGAGGCTGATCCGCAGAGGTCACCGGCCGAGCGTATCCGGTCAAACGACTGATCGATCAAGAACGGAACTGGGAATGTGGACGCGCCGCACCGGGGGTTCGCCGAGCCCCCCGACCGCGGCGAACACATGTGCGGCGCGCCCTCGTCCGGTGGTGAACGGCGATTCCACTCTGCGAGCCGTCCGTCCCACGGCCCGAAGAGGCCTCCGTAGCGACGAGCCGCCATACGCCACCGTACGGGACGTCACCCTACGTTAGCGTAGGTGCCATGCGCAACGGTGTTCCCTCGGAGAGGGTTCAATCAGACGACGAACCGGAACGGTCCGCTCGCCCCGGCCGCCGCACCCTCAGCCGAGAGGACTGGGCTCGAGCGGCCCTGGAGGCGATGCGGGAAGGCGGCCTGGGCGCGGTCGCGGTGGAACCCCTCGCGGAACGCCTCGGCACCACCAAGGGCAGTTTCTACTGGCACTTCAAGGATCGCGACTCGCTCATCCAGGCCGCCCTGGAGCGCTGGGTGGCCGAGTCCGAGGAGCTGATGGCCGCGGCCGAGCGGATCGAGGATCCGGTCGAACGCGGGCGCCGGCTCACCGAGTACGCGTTCACCGCGCCCAGCGGCGCGGACATCACCACCACGCTGCTGATCCACGCCCAGCACCCGGTGGTCGGCCCGATCCTGGAGCAGGTCACCCGCCGGCGGCTGGAGTTCGGCGCCCGGCTGACCGAGGAACTGGGCCTGCCCGCCGACGCCGCCTACCGGCATGCGCTGACCGCGCTGACCATGACCGTCGGCATCGCGCTGATCCGCCGAGGCGCGCCGCAACTGCTGCCGCAGGGCGAGGAGAAGGACGCCTACGTCCGGTACATTTTGGAGCTGCTGGGCCCGCCGATGTCCTGAGCGCGGCCGTCCCGGGCGGACTTCCCGGGCGCGAACGTCCCGAGCGCGGACGTATCGGGCGCGGACGTCCCCCGGCCGCCGGCGGCCCGTACGCGCGACCGTCCCGCGCCGCCCGACGATCGACGGCCCGATCCCCCGGTGGGGTCGGGCCGTTCGACGTGGCGGAGCCGGATTGGGAAGTGGAGCCGAACCCCCAACGGAGCCGGCGCCCGCCTCAGAGGACCGGCAGGTAGCGCTTCAGCTCGAAGGGAGTCACCTGCTGGCGGTACTCCTCCCACTCGTGCCGCTTGTTGCGCAGGAAGAACTCGAAGACGTGCTCGCCCAGGATCTCCGGCAGCAGCTCGCTGCGTTCCATCAGCGCGATCGCCTCGGCCAGGTTCTGCGGCAGCGGCGCGATGCCGAGCGCACGCCGCTCGGCATCGGTCAGCGCCCACACGTCGTCCTCGGCGCCCGGGGGCAGCTCGTAGCCCTCCTCGACGCCCTTGAGCCCGGCGCCGAGCAGCACCGCGTAGGCCAGGTAGGGGTTGCACGCCGAATCGATCTGGCGCACCTCGATCCGGGTGGACTGCCCCTTGGTGGGCTTGTACATCGGCACCCGCACCAGGGCGGAGCGGTTGTTGTGCCCCCAGCAGATGTACGACGGCGCCTCGCCGCCCATGCCCGCGGTGCGCGCCGACGCGCCCCACAGTCGCTTGTACGAGTTGACCCACTGGTTCGTGATCGCGGCCATCTCGCCCGCGTGCCGCAGCAACCCCGCGATGAACGAGCGGCCGACCTTGGAGAGTTGGTACTCGGCGCCGGCCTCGTAGAACGCGTTGCGGTCGCCCTCGAACAGGGACAGGTGGGTGTGCATCCCCGAGCCGGGGTGCTCGGAGAACGGCTTGGGCATGAAGGACGCGTGCACGCCCTGCTCCAGGGCGACCTCCTTGACCACCAGCCGGAAGGTCATGATGTTGTCCGCCGTGCTCAGCGCGTCGGCGTAGCGCAGGTCGATCTCCTGCTGACCCGGCGCGCCCTCGTGGTGGCTGAACTCGACCGAGATGCCCATGTTCTCGAGCATGGTGATCGCCTGGCGGCGGAAGTCCTGGCCGACCGGCTGCGGGGTGTGGTCGAAGTAGCCGCTGTGGTCGATCGGCGTCGGCGGGGTCCCGTCGACCGGCTTCTCCTTCAACAGGAAGAACTCGATCTCGGGGTGCGTGTAGAAGGTGAAGCCCTTCTCCGAGGCCCGCTCCAGGGTGCGCTTGAGTACGTAGCGCGGGTCGGCGAACGACGGCGAGCCGTCGGGCATCAGGATGTCGCAGAACATGCGAGCGGTACCGGGGGCCTCGGCCCGCCACGGCAGTATCTGGAACGTGGCCGGGTCCGGCTTGGCGAGCATGTCCGACTCGTGCACGCGCGCGAAGCCCTCGATCGCCGAGCCGTCGAAGCCGATGCCCTCGGCGAACGCCTGCTCGAGTTCGGCCGGTGCCACCGCGACGGATTTCAGGAAGCCGAGCACGTCGGTGAACCAAAGCCGCACGAACCGGATGTCGCGCTCCTCGAGGGTGCGGAGCACGAACTCCTGCTGCTTATCCATAATTCCCTATCCTTGCAGGTCGGACGGCCTGTGAGCGATCGGCGGGGCACCGCGGGCACCCGAGTATCCCGCTGCGGGGTTTCGAGCACATTACGTGCCCTTTGCGTTGCGTCCTCGGTCGCGTACAGCTATCGCCGTGCTTCGCCACGCCCCGTGCTCCGGTACCCCGAAACCGCTCGGGGACGACCTGCGGGACGGCTGTTTCGTACGGCATCACACCCGTCGGGCGATCCCGTCGGGCGAGTCGTCAAGGCCCGGTGGTGAACCGTGCCAAGGGTATCCTCCGGGCGGTTCGACGCCGAGCCCCGGGCCGGCTCGGGTGAACGCCTTTCGCCCGCTGTTGGCCTGCGGTTTTCCGTCCGGCCGAGGGGCCGCCATCGCGCGGCGGGCCGCATGCCGCGGCCCCTCCTCCGGAGTATTCGTCACTCTGACGTCAAGGGTCGGGTACATTGGAACGCGTGACCCGGATTCGCATCGCCCTCAGCCAGATCGACCCCACGGTCGGCGATCTCGACGGCAACGCCGAACTGGTGTTGGGCCGCACCCGACGGGCCGCCGAGCGCGGCGCGACACTCGTGGCCTTCCCGGAGATGGCCCTGACCGGCTACCCCGTCGAGGACCTGGCGCTGCGCTCGTCCTTCGTCGAGGCCTCCCGGCTGGCCATGGAGCACCTCGCCGGCCGGCTCGCCGCCGAGGGACTGGGCGAGATCGCGGTGGTCGTCGGCTATCTGGACCGGTGCGAGGCGTCCACACCGCGCCTGGGCCGCCCGGCCGGCGCCCCGCAGAACGCGGTCGCGGTGCTGCACCGGGGCCGGATCGCGGCCCGCTCCGCCAAACACCACCTGCCCAACTACGGCGTGTTCGACGAATACCGCTACTTCGTGCCCGGCGACCGGCTCCTGGTCGCCCGGATCGGCGGGGTGGACATCGCGATCGCGGTCTGTGAGGACCTGTGGCAGGAGGGCGGCCCGGTGGCCGCCGCGCGCGCCGCCCGGGTCGGGCTGCTGCTGTCGATCAACGCGTCGCCGTACGAGGTGAGCAAGGACGACTCGCGGCTCGACCTGGTCCGCCGCCGGGCCCGCGAGGCCGACTGCACACTCGCCTACGTCAACGCCTTCGGCGGCCAGGACGAACTGGTCTTCGACGGCGACTCGCTGATCGTGGACGCCGAGGGCCGGGTGCTCTCGCGCGCCGCCCGATTCCACGAGGAACTGCTCGTGGCCGACCTGGACCTGCCGCAGCGCACCGTCGACGCCCGGCTCGCCCGCACGGACGACACGGTGGCCGACGACCTGACCATCCGGCACGTGGTGCTGACCGAGGAGTCCGCGCCGCCGCCCGGGCCCGCCGCCGAGCACACCATCGCGCCGGCCCTGTCCGACGACGCGGAGATCTACGGGGCGCTGGTCACCGGTCTGCGCGACTACGTGGCCAAGAACGGCTTCAAGTCGGTCCTGCTCGGCCTGTCCGGCGGGATCGACTCGGCCCTGGTCGCCGCGATCGCGGCCGACGCGGTGGGCGGCGGCAACGTGTACGGCGTCTCGATGCCCAGCAGCTACTCCTCCGAGCACTCCCGGGACGACGCGGCCGACACCGCCGAGCGCATCGGGCTCGACTACCGGCAGGTGCCGATCGCGCCGATGGTGGACGCCTACCTGGCCGCGCTCGGGCTGACCGGCCTGGCCGAGGAGAACCTCCAGGCCCGGGTGCGCGGCACCACCCTGATGGGCCTGTCCAACCAGGAGGGCCACCTGGTCCTGGCCACCGGCAACAAGAGCGAGCTGGCCTGCGGCTACTCCACCCTGTACGGCGACGCGGTGGGCGGCTTCGCACCGATCAAGGACGTGCCCAAGACCGCGGTGTGGCGGCTGGCCCGCTGGCGCAACGCCGAGGCCGAGCGGCGCGGCGAGGTCGCGCCGATCCCGGTCAACTCGATCACCAAGCCGCCCAGCGCCGAACTGCGACCCGGCCAGGTCGACACCGACTCGCTGCCGCCCTACGACCTGCTGGACGCCATCCTGGACGACTACGTCGAACGCGACATGGGCCGCGACGCGATCGTGGCCGCGGGCTTCGAACCGGCCCTGGTGGACCGCATCCTGGCCCTCGTCGACACCGCCGAGTACAAGCGGCGCCAATACCCGCCGGGCACCAAGATCTCCCTCAAGGCCTTCGGCCGCGACCGCCGCCTACCCATCACCAACCACTGGCGCGAAAGCGGCTGACCACGGCCCGGAAGCCGACACGCCGCAGGGCCCGGCCGATGTGGTCGGGCCCTGCGGCGTTCGGGTTCGCGGTGGCTCAGTTCAGGCGCAGGTCCGCCTGGATCGGCTTGTGGTCGCTCGAGGTGCTGCCGAGGACCTTGGCGTCGGCCGCGGCCATGCCCCGGTACATGATGTGGTCGATCGCGGCCATCGGGAACGACTCGGGCCAGGTGAAGCCCATGCCCGTGCCCGCCGCGTCCTGGGCGTCGCGCAGGTAGCGGGTGACCGGGCGCAGCGCGCGGTCGTCGGTGGTGCCGTTGAGGTCGCCGACCAGGATCACGTGCGGCGCGGTCTCGACCGCGAGCGACGACGCGAGCCGGTCGATCGTGCGGTTGCGGTCGCCGACCGTGAAGCCGCTCGGGCCGAAACGCACCGACGCCAGGTGCGCGACGAAGAAGGGCACGTCGCCCTTGGGCGTGGTGATCACCGTGCGCAGCGCCCGGGTGAAGCCCATCCCGACGTCGATCGCCTCGGCCCTGCTCATCGGGAAGCGGGCCGTGGTCCACACCGCGACCGTGCCCTCGTGCTGCACGTTCGGGTAGCGGTCCTTGAGCACGGCGTTGTACTGCTTCCACGCGCCCTCGGGCAGTTCCTCGAGCGCGATCACGTCGGCGCCCGAGCCGAGCAGCGAACGGGCGGTGCCGGCCGGGTCGGGGTTGTCCGCGTTGACGTTGTGGCTGACCACCCGCAGGTCGTGCGAACCGCCGCCGCGGCCGGGCAGGAAGAAGCCGCCGAACATGGTCACCCAGACCAGGACCGGCAGCATCGTCGCGGCGACCGCGGTCCACGAGCGGCGGATCGCCGCGCAGACCAGCAGCAGCGGAATGACCAGGCCCGCCCAGGGCAGGAAGGTCTCGACGAAGCTGCCCCAGTTGCCCGGGGTGTTGGGCACGAGCCGGTGGAAGGCCATCGGCAGCGCGGCCAGCACCGCGAACACCGCGATCACCCGGCCGCGCCGCCACGGCGGGGTGTGCCAGACGCGGACCGCGCCGTCCCGGATCGACTCCCACGACCAACGTGACCCGCGCCGCGGACCGCCGTCGCCGGCCGGCTGCGGCTCGGCTCCGGTATCGGTCGTGGTGGGCCACGTCATGCTGCCTCCTGATGTCCCGGGGTGCGGGTCCCGACTGTCCGCGTCAACGTACGAACAAAACGCCGCCTACGTCGAAACGGACGCCGGAAAGCGGCCGATAGGTTCCCTTTGGGCTCAGGAGCGAGCGCGGATTCCGCCGAGCAGCGCGTCTACGAGTTGGGCCGGCAGTTCCGGATCCAGACTCGCGTTCGCCCGTACGAGCTTGCGTACCAGTATGGGGCCCGTGACGAGGTCCATCAGGACTTCCATCGGAAGGTCGGCGCGCAGTTCGCCGGAGTCGATCCCGCGCTGCAGCAGATCCCGCAGGATCGCCCGGCGCTTTTCCACCACGACCTCGTGGTAGCGCCGGTACAGCTCCGGATGGCTGCGGATCTCGCCCGCCACTATTCCCATCAGGCCGTCGCCGCGCTTGTCGATGGCCTGCCGGCGCATGTTCTCCAGCACGCTGACCAGATCCTCGCGCAACGAGCGGCCCGCGAGCACCGTCGGGGTCACCTCCGCGGCCTCGAGCGCGGCGATGATCAGCGCCTCCTTGCCGGGCCAGCGGCGGTAGATGGTGGCCTTGCCCACCCCCGCCTCCTGGGCCACCGCCTCGACCGAGAGGCCGGCGACGCTGCGGTGCTCGGCGAGCAGTCGCAACGTCGCGTCGAGGATCGCCCGTTCGGCCTCCTCGCTGCGGGGCCGGCCCCGGCGCGGCTTGTCCGCCGCGCCGGGGTCGACGCCGGCCTCGACGGTGGGGTCGGTGGGGCCGGCCGTCGGTTCGACCGTTGATCGGGATGTCGCAGGCTGCATGTCAGACCTTCGCGGAGCGCTGTTCCTCGACGGGCTCCCCGGGTCGGCCCGCTCCCGGGCCAGTCTGCCCGGCATCGCGGCGCGGCATCCACAGGAACACCACAACCGCGCCGATCAGGCCGACCACCGCCGAGCCGATCGAGGCCGCGTGCATCGCGTCGATGAAGCCGTCCTTGGCCGGGTCGACCAGCGCCGCGCCCCGGTCGCCGAGCCTGCCCGCGACCGCGAGGGTGGCCTCGACCGAGTCGCCGGCCGGGCCGCGCGGCACGTTCGGCGGGAGCTTGTCGAGGTCGCCGGAGATCCGGTCGCGGTAGACCGAGGACAACACCGAACCCAGGATCGCCACGCCCAGGGCCCCGCCCACCTGGCGCACGGTGTTGCTGACCGCGGATCCGGCGCCGGCCTTCTCGCGCGGCAGCGAGGACATGATCGAGTTGGTGGCCGGCGGCATCACGTGCGCCATGCCCGCGCCCTGGACGAAGAAGACCACGCACAGGATCCAGATCGGCGAGGTGCGGTCCATCCATAGGAAGGACAGGAAGCTCAGGCCGACCAGCAGCATGCCGCCGGTGGTCACCGCGCGCACCCCGAACCGCTTGACCATCACCGAGCTGCGCGCCGAGAACAGCAGTTGCGCGACCGCCAGCGGGAGCAGCAGCAGACCGGTCTGCAGCGGGGTGTAGCCGCGTACGCTCTGCAGGTAGAAGGCCATGAAGAAGGTCACGCCCAGGAGCGCGAAGAAGACCAGGCCGATCGCGGCGGCCGCGGCGGAGAACGCCGGGTCGCGGAAGAACCGCACGTCGAGCGCGGGGTGGTCGCTGCGCTTCTCGAACCAGACGAAGAAGGCGAGTACGGCCAGGCCGAGCACGATCGTGCCGATCACCTCGACGCTGCCCCAGCCCGCGTCGCCGCCGCGGATGATGCCGTAGACCAGCGAGACCAGGCCCGCGATGGACAGCACCACCCCGATCGGGTCGAGCCGGCCCGGCCGGGGATCACGCGAGTCCGGCACGAGCACCAGCATCGCGACGATGCCGACGATCACGATCGGGACGTTGATCAGGAACACCGAGCCCCACCAGAAGTGGTCGAGCAGCGCGCCGCCGGTGATCGGGCCGATCGCGATCGCGAGACCCACCGCGCCGGACCAGATGCCGATCGCCTTGGGTCGTTCCTGCGGCTCGAAGACGTTGCTGATGATGGAGAGCGTGGCCGGCATCACGAACGCGCCGCCGAATCCCATCACCGCGCGCGCCGCGATCAGTTGCCCCGGGCTCTGCGAGTAGGCGGACAGCAGCGAGGCGAGACCGAAGATCACCATGCCGAACAACAGCGTTCGTTTGCGACCGAAGCGGTCGCCCAGGATGCCGGCGGTGAACAGCAGTCCGGCGAAGACCAGCGTGTAGGAGTTGATCGCCCACTGGAGTTCGCTCTGGGTGGCGCCCAGACCCTTGTCCGGGTCGGCGATGGTCTTGATCGCGACGTTGAGGATGGAGTTGTCGAGGACGACGACCAGCAGGCTGATCACCAGGACGCCGAGGATGGCCCAGCGCCGGCGGTGTATGTGCTCGTCGACGGTGCGTATCGGGGGAACGTTCGTTGCGGTCACGGGTGAGGCTCGATTCGTACGACACGTAGACACTGCTCGATTCCCCTTCAGGCTAGCGAGACTTTACGAAACGAGACGGTCTCGTATTGCAAAACCTCGGTAAACGTCACGGCGCGCGACGAGCCCGCGTCCCGCCCCCGACCTGCCCGCGTCCCGCTCCCGACCCGCCCACGACCGGCGTCCGACCGGCTCCCGACCCGCCTCCGGCCTCCCGGAATCCCCCGCCCGACGCCTCTGTTGTGCTGTTCGGAGGCATGTCACCATGGCCTTGTCCGGGGACGCCGTCCGAGCGCCTCGAGTCGGGAGAACACCATGTCCAGCAACAAGTCCGCGCAGCCGATATCCGCTTCGGCCGAGGGTCCGGGACTGACCCTGTACGGCGGCGACGGAACCGGGCGCCGGGTCACCGTGCGCGACCTGGCCCGGGCCAAGCGGGCCGGCGAGCGGTGGCCGATGCTCACCGCCTACGACGCGATGGTCGCCTCGGTCTTCGACGACGCGGGCATCCCCGTACTTCTGGTCGGCGACTCGGCCGGCAACAACCACCTCGGCTACGAGAACACCGTGCCGGTCACGATGGACCAGCTCGTGATGCTCACCGGCTCGGTCGTGCGCGGTACCAAGCGCGCGCTGATCGTGGCCGACCTGCCGTTCGGCTCCTACCAGGAGTCCCCGGAGCAGGCGCTGCGCAACGGCGTGCGCTTCCTCAAGGAGGCCGGTGCCGGCGCGGTCAAGCTGGAGGGCGGGCGGCGCTCGGTGCCCCAGGTCGAGGCCCTGGTCGCCGCGGGTGTCCCGGTGATGGCCCACCTCGGGCTCACCCCGCAGTCGGTGCACGCCTTCGGCGGCTACCGGGTGCAGGGGCGGGACGCGGAGAGCGCCGAGCAGTTGATCGCCGACGCCAAGGCGATGCAGGCCGCGGGCGCGTTCGCGGTGGTCCTGGAGTGTGTGCCGGAGGAACTGGCCGCCCGGGTCACCGACCTCCTCGACATCCCCACCGTCGGCATCGGCGCGGGCGCGGGCACCGACGCGCAGGTGCTGGTGTGGACCGACATGGCCGGCATGACCACCGGCCACACCCCCAAGTTCGTCAAGCGGTACGTCGACCTGCGCGGCGCGCTCGGCGACGCCGCCAAGGCGTTCGCGGGCGACGTGGTCGGGGGTGCCTACCCGGCTCCGGAACACGCGTTCCACTGAGTGTCCCGGCAGGGCCGTACGATGCGAACTCCCGGTCGTACGGCCCTTCCGCCTGTCTGGAGCAGTTCGTGACGCACCCCTACGGAGATTACGGCCGCCCCGCGGCCGGCGCGCTGCGCCATGTGCGGCCGAGCCCGGTCTTCCTCGCCATCGTCGCGGTCTGCGTCGCCTCGGGCTGGTACGCGTGGCACGACGACGGCACCTCCGAACCCGCCACCCGCACCAGCGTGTTCCTGCTGGTCATGTCGGGTTGGCTGGTCTCGTTGTGCCTGCACGAGTTCGCGCACGCCTTCGCCGCGCTGCGCTCGGGCGACCACAGCGTGGTGGGCAAGGGCTATCTCACCCTGGACCCGCTCAAGTACAGCGACCCGCTGCTGTCCTTCATCCTGCCGACCGTCTTCGTGCTGCTCGGCGGGATCCCGCTCAGCGGCGGCGCGGTCTACCTGGACCGCGGCGCGATCCGCGGCCGGGCCCGCAACAGCCTGGTGTCGGCGGTCGGACCGCTGACCAACGCCGTGCTGGCCGGTGTGCTCGCGCTGCTGCTGTCGTCCGGCGTGGTGGACGGGGCGAGTGCCACCTTCGTGGCCGCGTTCTCGTTCCTGATCCAACTCCAGGTGATCGCGGCGGTGCTCAACCTGCTGCCGGTGCCGGGGCTGGACGGCTACGGCGTGCTGGAGCCGTGGTTGCCCTTCGAGTTCCGCCGCGCCATCGCGCCGTACGCGCCCTACGCGATCCTGTTCCTGTTCGCGCTGCTGTGGTCGCCGTCGGTCAACCACTACTTCTACGACGTGGTCGACCACATCACCGACGCGCTGGACGTGTCCCCGTACCTGGCCAACGACGGCTACCGGCTGTTCCGCTTCTGGTCCTGAGCGTCCGCGTCCCCCGCCGGGCCGGCCGGGTCCCCGCCCTGCCGCCGCCACAGCCGGCTCAGCCGACCCGGCCGCTTCGGCGGCCGGGTCTCGTCGGGCGTCAGGTGGTGTTCGGGCACCTCGTAGCGGTGCAGGTAGCTCCCGATGAACGCCTGCGCGGTCGCCGTCGCCGGGATCGCGATCAGCGCGCCCACCGCGCCGAGCAGCGCGGCACCGGCGATCACCGAGCCGAACGCCACCGCCGGGTGGATCTCCACCGTGCGCGCGGTGATCCTCGGGAGCAGCAGGTAGTTCTCGAACTGCTGGTAGGCGGTCGCGAACAGCACCACCCACACGGCGGCGGCCGGACTCACCGTCAGCGCGATCAGCGCGGGCAGCACGATCGCGATGTAGGTGCCCACGGTCGGCACGAACTGCGAGATCAGCCCGACCCACAACGCCAATGGGATGGCGTACGGAAGGTCCAGCACCAGGAACGCGACGTAGTGCGCGAGCGCCGAGATCAGCGCGAGCGCGGCGCGCGAGTAGAGGTATCCGCCGGTCTTGTCGATCGCGATCTCCCACCCGCGCAACACCTCGGCCTGGCGGCCGGGCGGCAGCAGCGAGCACACCGCGCGCCGTATCCGCGGGCCCTCGGCGGTGAAGTAGAAGGTGAACAGCGCGATGGTGAAGAGTTGGAACAGCGCGCCGACGATCCGGGCGGACCAGCCGAGCGCGTGGTTCGCCACCTGCTCGGCGTAGCCCTGCACGGTGCCGGTGTCCTTGAAGATCCTGCCCTGGATCTTCTCCACGGTCAGATCGGTGCCGAAGGTGCGGTTCACCCACGCGACCAGGTCCTCCAGGTAGCGCGGCAGGTGATCGGCGAAGGCGACCACCTGGTCCACCAGGAGCGAGCCGACCACCGCCAGGAATCCCGCGCAGGCCAGGAAGACCACCACGAACGCGATCCCGGTGGCCACGCCGCGCCGCATCCCGCGGCGGGCGAGCCGGTCCACGGCCGGCTCGAACGCGAGCGCGAGGAAGAAGGCCACCAGCAGGTCGATCAGCAGCGTGCGCAACTGGGCCAGGGTCCAGCCGAGCAGCCGGAAGCCGGCGATCATCACGAGGACCAGGAACACCGCCCGCGGCAACCAGGACGGCATGCGGTCGCGCGCCTCGACCCGGGTGGTCCGGGTGTCGGGTGTGGTCACGTGGGCTCCCTGTCCGGTCGCGTGGCATGTGTGGTGCCATGCGTCGTATGACCGAAAGAGACTAGAGCGTCACGCTGGGTCGCTTTGTACAGATTCGCCCGCACGGACCGGTGTGGACCCGCCGGGTCCCAGCCCGGCCGCCCGTCGCAGGGGTCAGGCGCGTTTGGTGGTCGGCAGGTCCATCGACACGCACACGCCCCGCCAGACGTCCTTGGCGTCGATGCCCGCGGCCAGCGCCTCGTGCACGGTACGCCCGCCCAGTTCGGACATCACGTGGTCGCGGGCGAAGGACTCGAAGTACGAGTCGCCGAAGTGCGCGCGCATGCGTCGCCAGAAGTCGGTGAGTCCCATGCGACCAGTATCCCGGTGCCGGCCGGCCCGCCCCCACACCGTCGCCCACACCACCGCTCACACCGCCGCCCGCCTGTCGAGCGACGCGAATGTCGGAGCCACCCGGCACCATGGGGAGTTATGCCACACGACGATTCCGCTTCCGTCCTGGCCGGCTTCTCCCCCGCCACCCGGGCGTGGTTCACCGGCGCCTTCTCCGCGCCGACCCGGGCCCAGGAAGGCGCCTGGCGGGCGATCGCCGAGGGCAAGGACGCGCTGGTCGTCGCCCCGACCGGTTCCGGCAAGACGCTCGCCGCCTTCCTGTCCGCGCTCGACCGGCTCGCCGCCGAGCCGGTGCCGGAGGATCCCCGGCGACGCTGTCGGGTGCTGTACATCTCGCCGCTCAAGGCTCTCGCGGTCGACGTCGAGCGCAACCTGCGCAGCCCGCTCACCGGCATCCGGCAGGCGTCCGTACGGCTGGGCCTGCCCGAGCCCGAGGTGACCGTGGGGGTGCGCTCCGGCGACACCCCCGCCGCCGATCGGCGCCGGTTCGCGACCAGGCCGCCGGACATCCTGATCACCACGCCCGAGTCGCTGTTCCTGCTGCTGACCTCGCAGGCCCGCGAGGCGCTGCGCGGGGTGGACACGGTGATCGTGGACGAGGTGCACGCGGTCGCCGGCACCAAACGCGGCGCGCACCTGGCGCTGAGCCTGGAGCGGCTGGACGAACTCCTGGAGCGGCCCGCCCGCCGGATCGGCCTGTCGGCGACCGTGCGCCCGGTCGACGAGGTGGCCCGGTGGATGCGCGCCACGGGCGAGGTGCACGTGGTCCAGCCGCCGTCGGCCAAGACGTTCGAGCTGTCCGTGGTGGTCCCGGTCGAGGACATGGGCGAGCTGGGCGGCGGCACCGGCGACTTCGACGAGGCCGGCAACGAGCGCAAGGCCTCGGTGTGGCCGCACGTCGAGGAGCGCATCGTCGACCTGATCCAGGCGCACCGCTCGACCATCGTGTTCGCCAACTCGCGCCGCCTGGCCGAGCGGCTGTGCGGTCGGCTGAACGAGATCGCCTACGAGCGGGCGACCGGCGAGGAGATGCCGCAGGACGCCTCGCCCGCCGAGCTGATGGCCCAGGCCGGCAGCAGCAAGGGGGCGCCGCCGCTGCTCGCCCGGGCCCACCACGGCTCGGTGTCCAAGGAGCAGCGGGCCCAGGTGGAGGAGGACCTGAAGGCGGGCCGGCTGCCCGCGGTGGTGGCCACCTCCAGCCTGGAATTGGGCATCGACATGGGCGCGGTGGACCTGGTCGTCCAGGTCGAGTCGCCGCCCTCGGTGGCCTCCGGCCTGCAGCGGGTGGGCCGGGCCGGGCACCAGGTGGGCGCGGTCTCCCGGGGTGTGGTCTTCCCGAAGTTCCGCGGCGACCTGGTGCAGACGGCGGTGGTCACCGAACGCATGCGCGAGGGCGCGATCGAGTCGGTGCGCGGGCCGCGCAATCCGCTGGACGTGCTCGCCCAGCAGATCGTCTCCATGGTCTCGGTCGAGGACCGCGACGTGGACGCGCTGCTCGCGCTGATCCGCCGGGCCGCGCCGTTCACCGCGCTGCCCGCGTCGGCCTTCGAGGCGACCCTGGACATGCTCGCGGGCCGCTATCCCTCCGACGCGTTCGCCGAGTTGCGCCCGCGCATCGTGTGGGACCGGGTGGCCGGCGTGTTGTCCGCCCGCCCGGGCGCGCAGCGGCTCGCGGTCACCTCCGGCGGCACCATCCCCGACCGGGGCCTGTTCGGGGTGTTCCTGGTCGCGGGCGAGGCGAAGTCGCGCGTGGGCGAGTTGGACGAGGAGATGGTCTACGAGTCGCGCGTGGGCGACGTGTTCACGCTCGGCACCTCCTCCTGGCGGATCGAGGACATCACCCACGACAAGGTGCTGGTCTCGCCCGCCCCCGGGGTGCCCGGCAAGCTGCCGTTCTGGCACGGCGACGCGCTCGGCCGGCCGGTGGAACTGGGCCGCGCCCTCGGCGCGTTCGTGCGCGAGGTGGGCGCGCTGCCGGCGGATCGGGCGCGCGAGCGGGTGGCCGCCGCGGGCCTGGACCCGTGGGCGGTGGACAACCTCCTCGGCTACCTGGGCGAGCAGCGCGAGGCGTGCGGCCACGTCCCCGACGACCGGACCATCGTGGTCGAGCGTTTCCGCGACGAGTTGGGCGATTGGCGGGTGGTGGTGCACTCGCCGTTCGGCGCGCAGGTGCACGCGCCGTGGGCGCTGGCCATCGCGGCCCGGCTGCGCGAGCGCACCGGCCTGGACGTGCAGACGATGCACGGCGACGACGGGATCGTGCTGCGGCTGCCCGACACCGGCGACCCTTTCGGCGACGCCCCCGAGGACCTGGCGGCCGGTGCGCTGCCGCCGGACTTCGCGGTGTTCGAGGAGGCCGAGGTCGAGCCGCTGGTGACCGCCGAGGTGGGCGGCTCGGCGCTGTTCGCGTCGCGTTTTCGCGAGTGCGCGGCCCGGGCGCTGCTGCTGCCGCGCCGGATGCCGGGCCGGCGCACCCCGCTGTGGCAGCAGCGGCAGCGTTCGGCCCAACTGCTCGCGGTGGCGAGCGAATACGGCTCGTTCCCGATCGTCCTGGAGACGATGCGCGAGTGCCTCCAGGACGTGTTCGATGTACCGGGGCTGACCGGGCTGATGCGCGACATCGCCACGCGCGCGGTGCGCATCGTCGAGGTGACCACGACCGAGCCGTCGCCGTTCGCCCGCTCGCTGCTGTTCGGCTACGTCGCGCAGTTCATGTACGAGGGCGACTCGCCGCTGGCCGAGCGGCGGGCGGCGGCGCTGGCGCTGGACTCGCGGCTCCTGGCCGAGTTGCTGGGGCAGGCCGAGCTGCGCGAGTTGCTGGATCCGGAAGTGTTGGCGCGCACCGAGAGCGAGTTGCAGCGGCTGGCCGAGGACCGCCGGGTGCGGGACGCGGAGGGGGTGGCGGATCTGCTGCGGCTGCTCGGGCCGCTGACCACCGCCGAGGTGGCCGCGCGGGCCGAGCCGGGCTTCGAGGTGGAGTGGGTGGCCGGCCTGGAGCAAGCCCGCCGGGTGATCCGGGTGCGGATCGCGGGCGAGGAGCGCTGGGCCGGCATCGAGGACGCCGGCCGACTGCGCGACGCGCTGGGCACGCCGCTGCCGGTCGGGGTCCCCGAGGCGTTCACCGAGCCGGTCAAGGACCCGCTGGGCGATCTGCTGGCCCGGCACGCGCGGACACACGGGCCGTTTCGCGCCGGCGAGGCCGCGGCCCGGTTCGGCCTGGGCGTCGCGGTGACCACCGGCACGCTGGAGCGGCTGGCCGCGAACGGGCAGGTGGTCTCCGGCGAGTTCCGCCCGGGCGGGTCCGGCCTGGAGTGGTGCGGCGCCGAGGTGTTGCGGATGCTCCGCCGCCGTTCGCTGGCCGCACTGCGGCACGAGGTGGAGCCGGTGCCGCCGGTCGCGCTCGCCCGCTTCCTCACCACGTGGCAGGGCGTGGGGGCGAGCGGGGTGCGCGGCCTGGACGGCCTGGTCCGGGTGATCGAGCAGTTGCAGGGCGCGAGCGTGCCCGCGTCGGCGCTGGAGAAACTGGTGCTGCCCTCGCGCGTGGTCGGCTACACGCCCGCGATGCTCGACGAGTTGTGCGCGGCGGGCGAGGTGCTCTGGGCCGGCCACGGCGCGCTGCCCGGCAAGGACGGGTGGCTCTCGCTCTACCTCGCCGACGCGGCGCCCTACCTGCTGCCGCCTCCGGTGCCGCTGGACACGGGCGATCTGCATCGGGCGATCCTGGCCGCGCTCGACGGCGGATACGCGCTGTTCTTCCGGCAGTTGACCGAGCGGCTGACCCAGGAGACGCCGGCGTCGGAGGCGGCGGTCGCCGAGGCGCTGTGGGACCTGGTGTGGGCCGGGCGGGTCACCGGGGACACGCTCACCCCGCTGCGCGCGCTGCTCGGCTCGGGGCGCACCTCCGGCTCGACCGCGCACCGGGCCCGGCGGGCGACCCCGCGCGGGCGGTACGCGGGCCTGAGTCGGGGCCGCCCCGTGGCGGGCGCGCGCACCGGGCCACCGACCGTGGCCGGGCGCTGGTCGCTGGCTCCCGTGCCCGAGCCGGACCCGACCCGGCGCGCCCACGCGCTGGCCGAGACGCTGCTCGACCGGCACGGCGTGGTCACCCGCGGCGCGGTGGTCGCCGAGGGCAGCCCCGGCGGCTTCGCGGCGGCGTACAAGGTGTTGAGCGTGTTCGAGGAGGGCGGCCGGGTTCGGCGCGGCTACTTCGTGGAGGGCCTGGGCGCGGCCCAGTTCGCCGCCGACGGCGCGGTGGACCGACTGCGGGCGGTGCACAACGCGAGCGAGCGCCGCGAGCCGCACGAGCGGCCCGACGCGGTGGTGCTGGCCGCCGCCGACCCGGCCAACCCGTACGGCGCCGCGCTGCCCTGGCCGGACCGACCGGGCGAGGCCGGCGGCGGCCACCGGCCCGGTCGCAAGGCCGGCGCGCTGGTGATCCTGCTCGACGGCGAGCCGATCCTGTACGTCGAACGCGGCGGTCGCACCCTGCTGTCCTGGACCGACGACCCGGATCGGGTGGGTCCGGCGGCCGAGGCGCTGGCCGACGCGGTGCGCGCGGGCGCGCTGGGCAAGCTGACCGTGGAGAAGGCCGACGGCGCCGAGGTGTTGACCTCGTCACTGGGCAAGGCGCTGGAGGCGGCCGGGTTCCATGCCACCCCGAAGGGGCTGCGTCTGCGAGGGTGACATCGTTTCGTTACACGAGCGCCCGGTCCGCGAAACACCCCGGTCATGTACATCCCGCAGGATCGTGGTCACGGACGGCGACCCGGGAGTGATCCCGGCGGGCCGGCCGGCATTATCCCGCCCGTGGCGACCCTGCACGCGTCACGGTCGGGTGCACTCGGATCCGGCGTCGCGGACGTGTTCCTGGCCGCGCGTGCGCGACGTCGGTCCGGGTACCGCGAAGCAGCGCGCGTCCCAAGGCGTCACCGACCCCCGGGGGCGGCCGCACCGACGGGTCCGGGGGGACTCGGGGGCCGGCCCCGGGCCGGGGCGCACGGTCACCGGCATGGCCGGGACAATGGCGGCATGCCCGAAGGCGACACCGTGTACCAGGCGGCGCGGCGACTGCGCGCGGCCCTCGTGGACCACGAGCTGACCGTGACCGACTTCCGCGTGCCCGCGCTGGCGACGGTGGACCTGACCGGCCGCTCGGTGCTCGAGGTGGTCCCGCGCGGCAAACACCTGCTGACCCGGATCGAGGGCGGCGTCACGCTGCACACCCACCTGCGGATGGACGGCACCTGGCATGTCCAGGACACCGGCGCGCACCCGCTGCCCCGCCCCTGGCACGCGATCCGACTGGTGCTGGCCAATGCCGCGCACACCGTCGTCGGGATGCGGATGCCGGTGGTGGAGCTGCTGCGCGGCGCCGACGAGTCGAGCGTGGTCGGCCATCTGGGCCCGGATCTGCTCGGTCCGGACTGGGACGCGCCGGAGGCGGCCCGGCGCCTGGCCGCCCGCCCGCGCCGGCCGATCGGCGAGGCGCTGCTCGATCAGCGCAATCTGGCCGGGATCGGCAACGTGTACCGGGCCGAGCTGTGCTTCCTGCGCGGCGTCGCCCCGTGGACCCCGGTCGCCGAGGCCGGCGACCCGCTCGCCTGGGCGGTACTGGCCCAGCGCCTGCTCGCGGCCAATCGGAACCGGGTCGGGCACGTCACCACCGGCGACACCCGGCCGGGCCGGCGCCACTGGGTGTACGGGCGCGCCGGTCGCCCGTGCGCGCGCTGCGGCAGCGCGATCCGGCGAGCCGATCTGGGCGATCCGCCGAGGGTGGCCTTCTGGTGTCCGCGCTGCCAGCCGTCACCCGATGGAGGTACACCCGGTGACCGACGACCGGGTGGTTCGTCGTACCGGGCATGACCCCTCCCCGGATCCTGCCCGTCCTGGTGCTGCCCGTGCTGTTCCTGGCCTCGGCCGGCTGCACCTCGGTATCCGCGCCGACCCCCGCGCCGCGCCCGCAGACCCCGCCCGCGGCCGCCGCGCCGCACGGGCCGACCGGCACGCCCTCCCCCGTCGACCCGCTCGCCGGCGAACCCGCGCCGGCGATCACCGCCATGGCGGGCGGCTCGGCCGAGCCGACCCCGACCGAGCCCCCGACGCCGCCGGCGGACGAACCCACCGAGGACACCGCGCCGCCGGCCGGCCGCCCGCGCCCCCGGGCCGCGACCGAAGCGGCCCGCCCGCCCCGGTCGGCGCACTCCGGCGGCACCCGGACCGGACGGCCGGCGCGGATGCCCACCGACCCCTGCGACGCCCTCGCGGCGGCCGGCGTGTTCCCCGCCGGCGGCGAGACGCACCGCTGGTGCCGCCGCCAGGAGGGCCTGCGGTGACGCCGATCTCCCCGGCCCGCACCTTTATTGACTGTTCGTCAGATGGCTCGTACGGTCGGCGCGCCATACTCGACCAGCGCCGGGAGGTCACCCGTGTTCCGTGAAGCCCTCGATCTGACCGGCCGGGTCGCCGTCGTCACCGGCGCGGCGTCGGGCATCGGCCGCTCCAGCGCCGAGGTGCTGGCCGAACTGGGCGCGACCGTGGTCTGCGCGGACATCCACGAGGCCGGGGCGCAGGAGACCGCCAAGACGATCGTGGCCGCCGGCGGCGCCGCGACCGCCGCCGCCGTGGACACCTCGCGGGCCGCGCAGGTGGACGCGCTGATCGACGACACCGTCGCCGCGCACGGCCGACTCGACGTACTCGCCAACATCGCCGGGGTGATGCACCTGAGCACGGTGATCGAGACCGAGGAGGCCGACCTCGACCGGGTCCTGGCGATCAACTTCAAGGGGGTCTTCTTCGGCTGCCGCGCCGCGGCGCGGGTGATGTCGGCGCAGGGCTTCGGCAGCATCGTCAACATGGCCTCCGGCGCCGTGGACACCGCCACCTCCGGACTGCTGTGCTACGGCGCGGCCAAGGCCGCGGTGGTGCAGTTGACCAAGACGCTGGCCACCGAGGTCGGTCCGCGCGGCGTCCGGGTCAACGCGGTCGCGCCGGGCTGGATCGTCACCGGGATGACGGGCCGGCACTGGACCGACGCGGACGGCAACGAGGACGAGGAGCGCAAGGCCGCCGTCGCCGCGCCGATGGCCCGGATGGCCCCGCTGCGCACGGTCGGTGAGCCCACCGACATCTCCTACGCGGTGGCCTACCTCGCCTCGGACGCCGCCAAGTTCGTCACCGGCCAGATCCTGCGCCCCAACGGCGGCGTCGCGATGCCCTGGTAGCGCGTCCGCGCGCCACGGGCCCTGCCGTCACGTCCACGTCGGCGCCCCGTCGGCGCCCGTTCGACGTTCGGTCGGCGCCGGGTCGGCGCCCCGAGTGCACGCACCGGCCCGGTGCGTGCACTCGGCATGCCGGACAAAAGTCCTCGTCCCGGCGCACTCGGGCCTTCGCCCGGTGCGGCGAGCGGGCGTGCCGGGCGTCGCGGCGCGGCCGGGAGGTGACGGCCCCGGCGCCCGCCCATGCCGAAACCCCGTCTCCCGGTATCGGGGACGGGGCCTCGCTGTCGTGTTCGGGTCGATCGGGCCCGGCGTCCGGTGCGCGACACCCGGCGGGTGCCCGCCGCGCGGACGCGGCTCAGGCCGCCACCACCACGCTCACCGCGTTGTCGCCGGCGATCGGGGCGGCGCCCGACGTGCGGTCGTTGTTCTGACGCTCGGTGGCGCGCTCGTTCGGCGTGAAGCCGGCACCCACCGGCTCCAGGACCGGGCGCATCGCCTCGGCCGAGGCCAGCTCGGCGAGGGCCAGCTCGTCGCTGACCTCCCGCATGAGCACGGACATGCGCACGTCCAGCGCGTCGCAGATCGCGGCGAGCAGTTCGGACGAGGCTTCCTTCTGGCCGCGCTCGACCTCGGACAGGTAGCCAAGGGATACCCGGGCTGAGGACGAAACCTCGCGCAGGGTGCGACCCTGACGCTGGCGCTGGCGCCGCAGCACGTCACCCAGCAGGCGACGGAGCAGGATCATCGGTCGCTCCCTCCTAGGGCGGCTCGGGGGGTCACAGCCCCACCGTACCTGCCCGACCGTGCGGGTGTGCCCGCCTTGCCGTCCTGTTCACTCAGGGCGTGGAACCTTGACGGCGGGGGTCCCCAGGGTCCATGGGCGTTGCGGTGCACTCCCACCTCGATTCGCAGCTCCTCGTCGGCCGGCCTTTCGGGCCTCCCCCGGGCACCCGGCCGGCGCGGTCTCGTCGGCCGATCGGCGCTCCCGCTCACCCCGTACACGCCGGGTCCTGCTCGGCCGGCAGGCCGGCCACGACACAGCGGAGCAGGTCGAGCGCGCGGACCGTGGTCATCTCGCGGATCCTGCCCCGACTGCCCGAGAACAGCAGGGAGAGCACGATTGTTCCCTCGGGGCCGGCCACCGCGATGTATACGGTGCCCACGGGCTTTCCGTCCTGGGGGTCCGGACCGGCGACCCCCGTCGTGGCCACCCCGTACGTACCCGACATGAGGTCGCGCACACCCTCGGCCATGCGCGCGGCCACGTCCGGGTGAACCGCGCCCTGTGCCGCGAGCAGGTCGGCGTCCACGCCGAGCACCGAGCCCTTGAGGTCGGTGGCGTACGCGGTGACCGAGCCGCGCACGCTCGCCGACGCGCCGGGCACCGAGGTCAACTCGGCGGCGACCAGGCCGCCGGTGAGCGATTCGGCGACCGCGACGGTGGCGTCGCGCCCGCGCAGCAGGTCGAGCACCACGCCGGCGAGGGTGTCGCCGGCCTCGCCGTAGACACACCCGCCGAGCAGTTCGCGCGCCCGCGCGGCGGCGGCGTCCACCTCGGCTGCGCCGCCGGGGCCGGCGGAGGTGAGCTTGACCCGGGTCTGTCCGGCGGTGGCCAGGTAGGCGACCTCGACCGCGCCGTCCCGGGCGAGTTCCCTCTCCAGCGGTTCGAGCATCGCGGCGATCACCCCCTCGCCGATCGAGGCGGTGAGCAGTTGGCGCTGCGCGCGGATCGGCGGCTCGCCGGCGCGGCGCAGCAGGTCGGGCAGGACCTGCTCCTCGGTCATCGCGATCATCTCGTGCGGCGGGCCGGGGATCGCGTAGACCGCCACGTCGCCGATTTCCACGGCGATGCCGGGCGCGCTGCCGTTCGCGTTCGGCAGGCTGCGCCCGCCCTCGGGGACGTCGGCCTGCTGGAGGCCGAGCGCGGTGAGGGTGCGGTTCATGCCCCGGTAGCGCCGGCGCAGCCAGTCCTCGATCGCCGGGTCACGGTGCAGCGGCACACCGGCGACGGCGGCGATCGCCTCGCGGGTGCGGTCGTCGGAGGTGGGGCCGAGGCCGCCGGAGACGATCACCGCGTCGGCGCGCCGGACGGCCTGGGCGAGGACGTCGATCATCGCGTCGAGGCCGTCCCCCACCGTGGAGACCCCGCTCACCCGCAGACCGGCGGCGGTGAGCCGGCGGCCGAGCGTCCCGGCGTTCGTGTTCTCCACGTCGCCGACCAGCAACTCGTCCCCCACCGCCACGAGTTCGATCTTCAATTCGCGCATGGTCCCGCTTCCCCGCTTCCCCCGTGGTCCGGATTCGTCCCGACGGTCAGCCCTGTCCGGCGGGCACCGGGGTGCCGCGTCGCAGTCGTACGGCCTTGACGATGTAGTCCAGGCCGGTCACCACGGTAACGATCACCGCGGCCGCCATGATCCAGGCCCGGGTGCTGGCCAGCGGGCCGGTCATGACCAGTGTGTACATCCCGATCGCGCTGCCCTGGAGCATGGTCTTGGCCTTGCCGCCCCGGCTGGCCGGGATCACGCCGTGGCGGATCACCCAAAAGCGCAGCAGGGTGATGCCGATCTCGCGGGCGAGCACCACCAGGGTGACCCACCAGGGCAGGTCGTCGAGTGCGGACAGGCTGATCAGCGCGGCGCCCATCAGCGCCTTGTCGGCGATCGGGTCGACCAGTTTGCCGAAGTCGGTGACCAGGTTGTGCATCCGGGCGAGCTTGCCGTCGAACAGGTCGCTGATGCTGGCCACGGTGAACGCGGCCCAGGCCCAGGCGCGCCAGGCGGGGTCGTGGCCGCCGTCCTGAAGCAGCAGGGTGACGAAGACCGGCACCAGTGCCACCCGCATCAGGGTGAGCGCGTTGGCGGCGTTCCAGGCGCTGACCGAGGTGGTGGGGTCGCCGAGGCGGTCGGGCTTCGGCGGGTGGTTGGCGGCGGCGGCCCGGACGGCCTCGGCCGGGCGCCGGCGCGGCGGTGCCGGTTCGGCCGTCACCGATCGCCCCCGGGCACGATCACGTCGATCGCCTCGCCGTACAGGTCGGCGCCCTCGCTGTCGGTGACCCGGACCCGGACGAGGTCGCCCACGCGCAGTCCCTCGCCGACCACCGTGGTCGAGCCGTCGGTCTCGGGGGCCTGGTGCGCCGCGTGGCCCTCGGCGCCGCCGTCCTCGCCGAGTTCCTCGATCAGTACGACGATCTCGGTGCCGATCCGGTCCTCGGCGCGTTGTGCGACCAGTTCCTCGGCGAGCCGGGAGATCCGCTGCACGCGGGCCTCGATCACGTCGGCGTCGAGTTTGTCGGGATAGTTCGCCGCCTCGGTGCCGTCCTCGTCGGAGTAGCCGAACACGCCGATCGCGTCGAGCCGGGCGGCGATCAGGAAGCGCTCCAGGTCGTCCACGTCCTCCTCGGTCTCGCCGGGGAAGCCGACGATGAAGTTGGATCGGGCGCCGGCCTCGGGGGCCTTGGCCCGGATCTGCTCCATGAGGGTGACGAACGCCTGGACCGAGCCGAAGCGGCGCATCCGGCGCAGCACCGGCTCGGAGGCGTGCTGGAAGGACAGGTCGAAGTAGGGCGCGACGCCGGGCGTGCCGGTGATCACGTCGATCAGCGTCGGGCGCATCTCGGCGGGCTGGAGGTAGTTGACCCGGACCCGCTCGATGCCCTCGACGGCGACCAGCTCCGGCAGCAGCGTCTCGAGCAGGCGCAGGTCGCCCAGGTCCTTGCCGTAGGACGTGGAGTTCTCGCTGACCAGGACGATCTCGCGGACGCCCTGCTCGGCCAGCCAGCGGGCCTCGGCGAGCACGTCGGAGGGGCGGCGGGACAGGAACGAGCCGCGGAAGGAGGGGATGGCGCAGAACGAGCAGCGGCGGTCGCAGCCGGAGGCGAGTTTGAGCGAGGCCACCGGCCCCGAGCCGAGCCTGCGGCGCAGGGCGCGCGGCCCGGAGGCGGGCGCGACGCCTTCGGGCAGGTCCTCGGGGATGCCGTGGCCGGGCACCGCGACGTCGGCGGCCTGGCGCTCGACGGGGGTGATCGGCAGCAGTGCGCGGCGGTCGCGGGGCGCGTGCGGGATGTGGCTCTCGCCGGCCAGGATCGAGCGCAGCCGGCCGGAGATGTCGCCGTAGTCGTCGAAGCCGAGCACCGCGTCGGCCTCGGGCAGCGCGCCCGCGAGCTGGTCGCCGTAGCGCTCGGCCAGGCAGCCGACCGCCACCACGGCCTGTGTGCGGCCGTCGCCCTTGAGGTCGGCGGCCTCCAGGACGGTGTCGATCGAGTCCTTCTTGGCGGACTCGACGAATCCGCAGGTGTTGACCATGACGACGGAGGCGTCCGCGGCGTCCTCGACGAGGGCCCACCCGTCGGCCTCTAGCCGGCCGGCGAGTTCCTCGGAGTCCACCTCGTTGCGGGCGCAGCCGAGGGTGACCAGGGCGACGGTGCGCAGGGCGGCGGGGCTCTCGGCCGGGGCGGCGGGGCGGGTGGTATCGCGGGCGGACATGCCGGAAAGCCTACGTCAGACGCGGGCGTGGACCGGACGCAGGGAAGCGTCGGATGGTTCCGGGGAGGTCACGATGCCCGGTCACCGGGGCGACGGGGTCGCCGACGCGCTCGTGCGCATCTGCGGGAGGGGGTCGCCGGGTACGAATGTGCGTTGGACCACCTCGCCGTCCTCGCCCGCCGGGCCCAGGTCCCTGCCGTTGACGTTCAGTCGCGCGGCGCCCGAATTGCCGACCTGGACCTGTAGCTGTGCGGGGTCCTCGAAGGTCTTGGCCTCGCCCTTGTCCAGGATCGTCTCCAGGATCTGCTTGTCCTTGGAGTCGAACGCGCGGATCCAGCTGCGCCCGTCGACGGCGGTGATGGTGACCACGACGCCGGCCGGGAACTCCGGCGCCTTGCTCACCGGCGCGGCCGAGGACGGCGGCGGGGGCGGGGGGCCGGTGCCGCGGGGGCGGCGGTGGTCGGGGCGACCCGGGACGCGGTCTCCTTCTCGTCGTCGTCGGCCGGGCCGCCGGCGAGTTGTACGAAGGCGAAGATCAGCACGATGACCACGGCGACGCCCATGGCCAGGGTCCAGTTGGGGCGGCGGTATTCGATCGACTTGCGCGGCGAGTCGAAGATCTGAGTGGGTCGGGGGGTGCTCGTGCCGCCGACGGTGTGGTCGTACTCGGCGATCAGCGGCGCGGGTTCCAGGCCGGTGGCGCGCGCCAGGGTGCGAATGTGGCCGCGGGCGTAGAAGTCGCCCCCGCACGGCTCGAAGTCGTCGTGTTCGACGCCTTCGATGATGTTCCGTCGGATCCGGGTGACCTCACTGAGCCGTTCCACGGTGAGACCGGCCCGTACGCGCGCCTCCGCGAGGCTCTGACCGATCGACACTGTTCGCCCCTTATGCGTCATTCATCACGACTGACACCAATCATTACTTAAGTCAGATCATTCTCCACGCAACGTGGCCATAACCTGCTCGATTTCATCCGGTTTGATCAACACTTCGCGGGCCTTGGAGCCCTCGCTCGGTCCGACGATGTCCCGGCTCTCCATCAAATCCATCAGCCTGCCCGCCTTGGCGAAGCCGACGCGCAGCTTGCGCTGGAGCATCGAGGTCGAGCCGAACTGGGTGGACACCACCAGTTCGACGGCCTGGCACAGCAGGTCGAGGTCGTCGCCGACGTCCTCGTCCACCTGCTTCTTGCGATCCGGTCCCGCGGTGACCTCGTCGCGGTACTCCGGCTGCAACTGCTCCTTGCAGTGCCGGGCGATCGCGTCGATCTCCTCCTCGGTGACGTAGGCGCCCTGCATCCGGATCGGCTTGCTCGCGCCCATCGGCAGGAACAGCGCGTCGCCCTTGCCGATCAGCTTCTCCGCGCCGGGCTGGTCCAGGATGACCCGGCTGTCCGCCAGCGAGGAGGTGGCGAACGCGAGCCGCGAGGGCACGTTGGCCTTGATCAGACCGGTGACCACGTCCACGCTGGGCCGCTGGGTGGCCAGCACGAGGTGGATGCCTGCGGCGCGGGCGAGCTGGGTGATCCGCACGATCGAGTCCTCGACGTCGCGCGGCGCGACCATCATCAGGTCGGCCAACTCGTCGACGATCACCAGCAGATACGGATAGGGCTGGATGTCCCGCTCGCTGCCCGGCGGCACCTTCAGCTTGCCGGCGCGCACCGCGACGTTGAAGTCGTCGACGTGCCGGAAGCCGAAGTTGGCCAG
This sequence comes from Embleya scabrispora, assembly GCF_002024165.1. NCBI lineage: Bacteria > Bacillati > Actinomycetota > Actinomycetes > Kitasatosporales > Streptomycetaceae > Embleya > Embleya scabrispora. The sequence goes on along the minus strand of NZ_MWQN01000001.1, from coordinate 4,849,823 downwards.
GTCGTCGTAGCGCATGTCCATCTCGCGCACGACCCATTGCAGCGCCTCGGCGGCCTTCTTCGGATTGGTGATGATCGGCGTGATCAGGTGGGGAATGCCCTCGTAGGTGGTGAGCTCGACCCGTTTGGGGTCGACCAGCACCATCCGCACCTCCTCCGGCGTGGCGCGCATCATGATCGAGGTGATCAGGCCGTTGATGCAGCTCGACTTGCCCGCGCCGGTGGCGCCCGCCACCAGCAGGTGCGGCATCTTGGCCAGGTTGGCCACCACGTCGTTGCCCTCGACGTCCTTGCCCAGCGCGGCGATCATCGGGTGCGCGTCGCCGGCGGCGGTCTCCGAGGCCAGGATGTCGCCGAGGCTGACCATCTCGCGGTCGGTGTTGGGGATCTCGATGCCCACCGCGGACTTGCCGGGGATCGGACTGATGATCCGTACGTCCGCGCTGGCCACGGCGTAGGCGATGTTCTTGGCCAGCGCGGTGATCCGCTCCACCTTGACCGCCGGGCCCAGCTCGATCACGTAGCGGGTCACCGTCGGGCCCCGGGAGAAGCCGGTGACCTGCGCGTCGACGTTGAACTGCTCGAACACCTTGGACAGCGCCGCGACCACGTCGTCGTTGGCCTTGCTGCGGGCCTTGGCGGGCGGGCCCTTGCGCAGCAGCGCGGGGCCGGGCAGGTGGTAGGTGATGTCGCCGGAGAGCCTGAGCTGCTCGCTGCGCGGCGGCGCGGGGGTGTGCGCCGGGGCGTCGGCGCCGCGGGCCCGCAGATCGGTCACCACCCGGGCGGCGGCGGCCTTGCGCGAGCGGGCGGGCGGGACGACCAGGCCGGCGTCGCCCGCGTCCAGCGCCGCGGCGGCGGCCGCGGCCACGTCGACCGCGTCCGGGTGGCCGGCTCCGGCGGCCGGGCTCGGGCGGCGGCGCGGTCGGGGTTTGCGGACCGGCGCCGGCGCGGGCTCCTCGTCCTCGTCGAAGCCGGCGAACCCGCTCGGGCGATCGTCGTCCTCGTGGTACGGCTCCGGCTCGGGCCCCTCGATGAAGCCGAGGAAGACCCCGAGGCGTTCCGGCACCGCGTTGATCGGCGTCGCGGTGACCACGAGCAGCCCGAACACGATCAGCAGCACGAGCAGCGGCACCGCGACCCACCGGGTGACCAGATGCACCGGCGGGGTCGCGAACGCCCAACCGACGAGTCCGCCCGCGTCGCGCATCGCCGCCGCGCCGTCACCGGGCTGCGGCGTGCCGCACCCGACGTGGATCAGCCCGAGCACCGCGCACACCAGCGCCGTGCAGCCGATCACGATCCGCCCGGTGGCGTCCTTCTGGTCGGGATGGCGCATCACCCGCACGCCCAACGCGCCGACCAGGAACGGCACCAGCACGTCCAACCGGCCCACCAGGCCCGCGACGACCGCGTTGACCCCCTCGCCGACCGCGCCGTCGATGGTGCCCCACGCGCCCGCGGCGATCACTATCGCCAGGCCGAGCAGGGCGAGCCCGAGCCCGTCCCGACGGTGCGCGGGGTCGAGTCCGCGCGCGCCGGAGCCGATGCCCCGGGCAACCGAACCGAACGCGTGCGCCAGTCCCAGCCACAGCCCCTTGAGTGCCTTCCCGAGCAACGCGGGCACCCCGCCGAGCAGTTTCGGCGGGGGAGGCGGGGGCGGAGCCGCCTTCTTGGCGGGAGCCTTCTTCTTCGCGGCCGTGCGCGGTTGCGCTCCGCCGCCGGACGCACGTGTGGCCATGTCCCGAGGTTACCGGTGGACCCTCCCCACCTCATGCGTCCCGGCCCGGAGCGCGCGCCGTGTCGGACCGGGCCGTCGTCGACGGTCCGGTCCGCGCGGGCGCTCCGGGGTCAGCCGGCCGCCTCGCCCTTGTCCGGGGCCGGGACCAGCGGGGGTCCGCCGTGGCCGGCCGTGGCCGGCGCGAGGGCGTCGAGCGCGGCACGCATCCGGGCCACCCGGCGGCGCAGTTGCACCGCGGAGGCGGCCAGGATCGGGTCGTCGGTCGACTCGACCTGCTTGGCCATGCCGTCGGCCTGCTCCTCGACCGCGGCCAGCCGGGTGGACAACTCCGCGATCACGTCCGCCCCGGCCCGGTCGCCGCCCGCGGGCCCCTCCAGGCGCCCGCGCAGCAGCGTGGCCTGCTCGCGCAACTGGCAGTTCTTCTTGTACAGATCCACGAACACCGAGACCTTGGCGCGCAGCACCCACGGGTCGAAGGGCTTGGAGATGTAGTCGACCGCGCCGGCCGCGTAGCCGCGGAAGGTGTGGTGCGGACCGTGGTTGATCGCGGTCAGGAAGATGATCGGGATGTCGCGGGTCTTCTCCCGCCGCTTGATGTGCGCGGCCGTCTCGAACCCGCCCATACCGGGCATCTGGACGTCGAGCAGAATCACCGCGAACTCGTCCGTGAGCAGCGCCTTGAGGGCTTCCTCGCCCGAGTGCGCCCGAACCAGGGTCTGGTCCAGCGCGGACAGGATCGCCTCCAGGGCGAGCAGATTCTCCTGACGGTCATCGACCAGGAGGATCTTGGCCTTCTCCGTCATGGCCCACCCTCTTCGATCCGACACGGTGGGTAACCCCGCGTATCGGTCGGCTCCACTCGTCCTTGTGCATGATTTCGGTTTGCCTGGTTGACACTGCCGGCACTGCTGACGCTGCCCAGAATGACACGGCCTCGATCGACACGGTTCGGCCCGGCACACCGTCGGCCGAGATCGCCCCGACGCACTCCACGCCGGTCGAGCACACGTTCCGGCTGGTGCTCGTCCCGGTCATGGTAGTGGCCAGGCGATCGGCTCGGCAGGTATTCCGGAACAGACGACCGCATGGTGTCACCACAGCCCGACCTACGGTTGCGACGACACCGCATCGACCCCTCCACTCCTTCAACGCCGGTTCGACCATACGGGTTCCATCATGTGGTGCTTGCCACCCGGGAAGCGAACTAGTGGTCGAGCCAAGTGCGGATGAGTCCCAACAAGTGCCGCGTGTCGACCGGCTTGGCCACGTAGTCGGAGGCGCCGGAGTCGATGCTCTTCTCCTGATCCCCCTTCATCGCCTTGGCGGTCAACGCGATGATCGGCAGCCCCGCGTACTGCGGCATCCGGCGAATCGCCGAAGTGGTGGCATATCCGTCCATCTCCGGCATCATCACGTCCATCAGCACGATCGCGATGTCGTCGTGCCCCTGGAGCACTTCGATGCCCTCGCGGCCGTTCTCCGCGTACAACACGCTGAGTCCGTACTGCTCCAGCACGCTGGTCAGCGCGAACACGTTGCGCACGTCGTCGTCGACGATCAACACCCGCTCGCCGTCGAAGGTGCCCTCGAACGGCTCGACCACCGGCTTGGCGGGACCGGTGTGGTCGGCTCGCACCGGCCCGGTGGCGCCCAGCACCGCCCGGGCCAGTGCGTCGGGGGTGGAGACCCGCTGGAGCAGCACGATCCGCCGCCGGTAGCCGCGCAGCCGACCCGACTCGGAGCGGGTCGGACGGGCCGGGACGTGCACCACGACGGGCAGGCTCTGCAATTCGGTCCGCGAGGCGACCGCGTCGAGCACCTGCCAGGCGCCCTCGTCGGGCAGCCGCAGATCCACCACCAGGCACGCCGGCGGCGCCTCGGCGAGCAGACGCACCGCCTCGCCCTCGTCGGCGGCGGTGCTCAGCTCGATCTGCCCGTCGAGCCCGGCCAGCGCGGTGCTCAGCGGCGCGCCGTCGGACTGCGGCGTCTCCACCACCAGGACCCGGCGCGGTGTCGTCTCGCCCACGTCGCCGGCCTCGTCCTCACCGTCCCCGGGCAGCTCCGGCGCGTCGCTGAGCAGCGGGGTGGACGGCGCGGCGGCGGGCAGCGCCGGCCGGTACGGGGTCGGCGGCAATTCGGTGTCGCGCTCGTGGGCGATCTCGTCGCCCGGGACCAGGACGCTGTCCAGCGGGAGGTAGAGGGTGAACGTGCTGCCGCGTCCCGGCATGGACTCGGCGTGGATCTCGCCGCCGAGCAGCCAGGCGATCTCCCGGCTGATCGACAGGCCCAGGCCCGTGCCGCCGTAGCGGCGGCTGGTGGTGCCGTCGGCCTGCTGGAACGCCTCGAAGATCACCTTGAGCTTGTCCACCGCGATGCCGATGCCGGTGTCGATCACCGAGAAGGCCACCGCGTGCTCCGCGTTGTCCAACTCGGTGTTGGTCAGCGGGATGTCGTCGGTGAGCGTGATCAACACCTCGACCGAGCCGGAGTCGGTGAACTTGACCGCGTTGGAGAGCAGGTTGCGCAACACCTGTTGCAGCCGCTGCTCGTCGGTGAACAGGATCCCGGGCACCGCGGGCGAGACGTGCACCGTGAACTCGAGGTTCTTCTCCGAGGTCAGCGGACGGATGGTCGCCTCGACGTAGTCCATCAACTGGGCCAGCGCGATCCGCGCGGGACGCACGTCCATCTTCCCGGCCTGCACCTTGGACAGGTCCAGGATGTCGTTGATCAGCTGGAGCAGGTCGGATCCGGCGCCGTGGATGGTCTCGGCGAACTCGACCTGCTTGCGGGTCAGGTTGCCCTCGACGTTGTCGGCGAGCAGCTTGGCCAGGATCAGCAGGCTGTTCAGCGGGGTGCGCAGCTCGTGCGACATGTTGGCCAGGAACTCGGACTTGTACTTGGAGGACAGCGCGAGCTGCTCGGCCCGCTCCTCCAGCGCCTGCCGGGCCTGTTCGATCTCCCGGTTCTTGATCTCGATGTCCCGGTTCTGCCGGGCGAGCAGCGCCGCCTTGTCCTCCAACTCGGCGTTGGAGTGTCGCAGCTCGCCCTGCTGGCGCTGCAACTCCTCGGACCGTTCCTGGAGTTCCTCGGTCAGCCGCTGCGACTCGGCGAGCAGCATCTCGGTGCGCGAGTTGGCCATGATCGTGTTGACCGTGACCCCGATCTGCTCGTTCAGCTGCTCCAGGAAGTTGCGGTGCACCTTGGTGAACGGGCGGAACGAGGCGAGTTCGAGCACGCCGAGCAGTTGGTCCTCGAACAGCACCGGCAGCACGATCACGTTCGCCGGGGCGGCCTCGCCCAGGCCGGAGGCGATCTTGATGTAGCCGGGCGGCGCGTCCAGGATCAGGATCGAGCGCTTCTCCAGTGCGGCCTGGCCGACCAGCGACTGACCGAGCCGGAAGCGGGTGGGCACGCCGCCGCCGTCCTGGTAGCCGTACGAGGCGATCAGCCGCAGCTCGACCACGTCCTCCTGGGTCAACTCGGCCAGGAAGAAGGCGCCGTGCTGGGCGTCGACGACCGGGGTCAGCTCGCTCATGATCAGCGCGGCGACCGCCATCAGGTCCCGGCGGCCCTGCATGAGACCGGAGATCCGGGCCAGGTTGGTCTTGAGCCAGTCCTGCTCCCGGTTGGCCCGGGTGGTCTCGCGCAGGTTGTAGATCATCTGGTTGATGTTGTCCTTGAGCTCGTCGAGCTCTCCGGACGCGTCCACCGCGATCTGCAACGACAGGTCGCCCCGGGTCACGGCGGTGGCGACCTCGGCGATGGCCCGCACCTGGCGGGTCAGGTTGCCGGCCAACTCGTTGACGTTCTCGGTGAGTTGCTTCCAGGTACCGGAGACGCCCTCGACCTCGGCCTGCCCGCCGAGCATGCCCTCGGTACCCACCTCGCGCGCCACGCGCGTGACCTCGCCGGCGAACGCCGAGAGCTGGTCGACCATGGTGTTGATGGTGGTCTTGAGCTCCAGCATCTCGCCGCGCGCGTCCACGTCGATCTTCTGCGACAGGTCGCCGCCGGCGATCGCGGTGGTCACCTTGGCGATGTTGCGGACCTGGCCGGTGAGGTTGTCCGCCATCGAGTTGACGTTGTCGGTCAGGTCCTTCCAGGTGCCCGAGACGCCGGGCACGTGCGCCTGGCCGCCCAGGATGCCCTCCGTGCCCACCTCGCGGGCCACGCGGGTGACCTCGTCGGCGAACGCGCGCAGCGTGTCGACCATCGTGTTGATCGTGCCCGCCAGGCCCGCCATCTCGCCCTTGGCCTCGACGGTGCTCTTCTGGGACAGGTCGCCGTCGGCGACGGCGGTGGCCACCTGGGCGATGTTGCGCACCTGGGACGTCAGGTTGTTGGCCATGACGTTGACGTTGTCGGTCAGGTCCTTCCAGATGCCGGAGACCCCGCGCACCCGCGCCTGGCCGCCGAGGCGGCCCTCGGTGCCCACCTCGCGGGCCACCCGGGTGACCTCGTCGGCGAACGCGGAGAGCTGGTCGACCATCGTGTTGACGGTCTCCTTCAGCTCCAGGATCTCGCCCCGGGCGTCGACGGTGATCTTCTTGGACAGATCGCCCGTGGCCACCGCCGTGGTCACGTCGGCGATGCTGCGCACCTGGCCGGTGAGGTTGCCGGCCATCACGTTGACCGACTCGGTGAGGTCCTTCCAGGTGCCGGAGACGCCCTTGACGTCGGCCTGCCCGCCGAGGCGGCCCTCGGTGCCCACCTCGCGGGCCACCCGGGTGACCTCGTCGGCGAAGCCGGAGAGCTGGTCGACCATGGTGTTCACGGTGTTCTTGAGCTCGAGGATCTCGCCTCGGGCGTCGACCGTGATCTTCTGCGACAGGTCGCCGCGGGCCACGGCGGTGGTCACCTGGCCCAGACTGCGCACCTGTTCGGTGAGGTTTCCGGCCATCGAGTTGACCGAGTAGGTCAGGTCGCGCCACACGCCCGCCACGCCGAGCACCTGGGCCTGGCCGCCCAGTCGGCCCTCGGTGCCCACCTCGCGGGCCACGCGGGTGACCTCGTCGGCGAACGCGGAGAGCTGGTCGACCATCGTGTTGACGGTGTTCTTGACCTCCAGGATCTCGCCGCGCGCGTCCACGTCGATCTTCTTGGACAGGTCGCCGCGCGCGACCGCCGTGGTGACCTCGGCGATGTTGCGGACCTGGGCGGTGAGGTTGCCCGCCATGAAGTTCACCGAATCGGTGAGGTCGAGCCACACACCCGCGACGCCGGGCACCACCCGCGCCTGACCGCCGAGACGGCCCTCGCCGCCGACCTCGCGGGCGACCCGGGTGACCTCGGAGGCGAACGCGGACAGCTGGTCCACCATGGTGTTCACGGTGTTCTTCAGCTCCAGCATCTCGCCGGAGACGTCGACCGTGATCTTCTGCGACAGGTCGCCCCGGGCCACCGCCGTGGAGACCTGGGCGATGTTGCGGACCTGGCCGGTCAGGTTGCCGGCCATCACGTTGACCGAGTCGGTCAGGTCCTTCCAGGTGCCCGCCACGCCGGAGACCTGCGCCTGGCCGCCCAGGATGCCCTCGCTGCCCACCTCGCGGGCGACGCGGGTGACCTCGGAAGCGAAGGCCGACAGCTGGCCGACCATGGTGTTGACGGTGTTCTTGAGCTCCAGCATCTCGCCGGAGACGTCCACGGTGATCTTCTGCGACAGGTCGCCCTGGGCGACCGCCGTGGTCACCCCGGCGATGTCGCGGACCTGCGCGGTGAGGTTGAAGAAGGCGGTGTTGACCGAGTCGGTCAGGTCCTTCCAGATGCCCGCGCCGCCGGGGACCTGGGCCTGGCCGCCGAGCCGGCCCTCGAAGCCGACCTCGCGCGCCACACGGGTCACCTCGGAGGCGAACGTGCGCAGCGTGCCGGTCATCGCGTTGATCGTCTCGGCGAGTTGGGCCATCTCGCCGCGCGCGGACACGGTGATGGTCTGCGACAGGTCGCCGTACGCGACCGCCTTGGTCACCTGGGCGATGTCGCGGACCTGGGCGGTCAGGTTGCCCGCCATGATGTTGACCGAGTCGGTGAGGTCCTTCCAGGTCCCCGAGACGCCCTCGACCCGGGCCTGGCCGCCCAGTCGGCCCTCGGTGCCCACCTCGCGGGCCACCCGGGTCACCTCCTGGGCGAAGCCGGAGAGCTGGTCGACCATCGTGTTGACGGTCTCCTTCAGCTCCAGCATCTCGCCGGCCACCTCGACGGTGACCGTGCGGGACAGGTCCCCCTTGGCCACGGCGGTGGTCACCAGGGCGATGTCACGCACCTGGAGGGTCAACCGGCTGGCCATTGTGTTGACCGAGTCGGTGAGGTCCTTCCAGCTTCCGGAGACGCCGCGCACCCGGGCCTGGCCGCCGAGCTTGCCCTCGGTGCCGACCTCGCGGGCCACCCGGGTGACCTCGTCGGCGAACGCGCTGAGCTGGTCCACCAGCCCGTTGGCGGTGCGGCCCATCCGCAGGAACTCGCCACGCAGCGGCTGCTCGGCGATCCGCAGGTCCATGCGCTGGGACAGGTCGCCCTCGGCGACCGCGGCCAGCACCCGGCCGACCTCGACGGTGGGGCGGACCAGGTCCTCGACGAGCGCGTTGGCCGCGTCGATGCTCGTCGCCCAGGCGCCCTCGCCCGGGCCCGGGTCCAGCCGCTCGGTCAGCTTGCCCTCCCGGCCGACCACCCGACGCACCCGGGCCAATTCGCCGGACAGGTGCTGGTTGCGCTCGACCATGTCGTTGAACACGACGGCGATCTCGGACATGATTCCGTCACCGGAGACCGTCAGGCGTTTGCGGAAGTTGCCGTCACGGACACCGGTCAGGGCGGCCAGCAGACGCCGCAGATCCTGCTCGTCGTGCCGGTCCTGCCGGACGGCCACAGTCCGCGCCTGCGCTGGGGAAGCCTTCGCCATCTCGCATTTCCTCCGCCGGACCAGATTCGCCGCGACCGTTCGTGCCTCCGGCCGCTTGCCTGCCACAGTCTTTCACTCACAGGGTTGAGAGCAGAGGCGGTCCGGGAGGATGGTGCTTGTCATCCGCGAAGTGCGGGCTCGAAAGGCACGCTCGGACGGGACATCTGTCGAAAACGTGATCGATGCGTCACTGTTTGGAAGGGGTCCGCCCGATCGTCCGAAACCGATAGGGTGCGAATCTGCCGGACTGTGGAGCCGGATTCGTCACCGCAGCCGCCGTTCGTCGCAGATGCGGGAGTGTATGGATCAGGGAACGAGCATGCTCATCACTGCCCGGATGAGCGCTGCCTTCGCACCCGAGGGCAGGTCCGTGGCGGCCGCACGCTCGTTCGTCCGCAAAACGCTCACCGATTGGGACGCCGGTGACGTGGTCGACGACGCCGTACTGCTGACCAGCGAGTTGGTCACGAACGCGATCGTGCACGCGGGCACCTCGGCCGAGGTCTCGTGCGTGCGCTACGACGGCGGCGTGCAGATCGAGGTCACCGACCACTACCCCAGCCGGGAGCTGCCGGAGCCGGCGACCGGCTTCGACGACGGCGACGAGAGCGGCCGCGGGCTGTTCCTGTCCGCGTCGCTGGCCTCGGCGTGGGGGGTCGAATACGCCAAGAACGTCAAGCGGGTGTGGTTCCGGCTCGAACTGCCCGACCCGGTCTCGGCGACCAGTTCGGCCGGGCCGCTGCTGCCCGCCAACGCGCTGCCCGACGCCGCGGTGCCGGTCCGCGTGGCGGTGGTGCACGCCGACGCCTCGCGCAAGGTGACCCACTGGAGCCCCGAGGCGGCCCGGTTGTTCGGCCTCGGTGACACCGAGGCGATCGGCATGGCGCTGGGCGACCTGATCGCCTGGCCGCAGACGCCGGGCACCGAGCTGACCCTGGACGAGATGCTGGAGCTGTCCCGTTGGCAGGGCGGCTACGACGTGCGCGCCGCCGACGGGGTGGCCACGCGCGTCTTCGCGTCGCACGTGCGGCTGCGCGACGCCGACGGCGACCCCGCGCTGGTCGCGCTCCTGGTGCCCGCGCAGGCCCGCGCGCTGCTGGAGAACCGGGACGCCTCGCGCGGTCGCGCCGGGGCGGCGATCCCGGTGGACAGCGAATGGGACGGGATCGACGGGCTGAGCCGGCTGGGCCTGGAGGACCTGCTCCAGCGCGCGGTCGAACGTGCGCGCGACCTGCTCGACGCCGACGCCGCGTTCGTGCTGCTGGCCACCGACGACGAGAGCGAGATGGAGGTGCGCGCGACCACCGGCCTGGCGGGCGCCGTGCACCGGCTGTCGCGCGTGCCGGTGGAGACCTCGGTGGGCCGCTACGGCTCGGCCCGGATGCCCGCCGTGCACGAGGACCTGGTGGCCGGGCCCGACGCGGTGCCGATCCTCCAGGAGACCCGGATGCGCTCGGCGGTGACCGTGCCGCTCAAGGTCGAGGGCCGGCTCACCGGCACACTCGGCGTCGCCTCGGAGTCGGCGGCCCGCTTCGACAACGACGACGCGGCCCGGCTCCAGCGCGCCGCCGACCGGGTCTCGCTGACCGTGGAGAGCGCGCGCCTGTCCGAGTTGGAGCGGGTCCGGCGCGGCTCGCTGTCCTTCCTCGCCGAAGCGTCCGACCTGCTGGCCGGCACCCTCGACCCGGAGATGACGCTGGCCATGATCGCCCAGATCGTGGTGCCGCGACTGGGCACCTGGTGCGCGGTGCACACCGGCGAGTCGCACGCACCGGTGCTGAGCGTGGTGTGGCACGCCGACGAGATGCGGATCGACGACCTGCGCGCACTGCTCGACCGTGCCGAGGCGCCGCGCGCGCAGCCCACGCCCGGTGCCCGGCGCTGGCTGGGCCTGCGGTCCCTGGACCCCGAGGTGGTGCGCGAGCACAGCGACCTGGTCACCGGCGAGGCGGTCACGCTGCCGCTGGTCGCCCGGGGGCGCGGCATCGGCATGCTGACCTTCGGCATCCTGGCCGGCGACCGGTTCCGCCGGGACACCCTGGAACTCGCCGAGGACCTGTCCCGCCGCGCCGCGCTGGCGATGGACAACGCCCGGCTGTACTCGGAGCGCAACGCGACCAGCCAGGCCCTCCAGCGCAGCCTGCTGCCGCCGGAGCTGCCCAAGGTGCCGGGGGTGGACGTCGAGGTCGTCTACCAGGCCTCCGGCGAGGGCAACGAGGTCGGCGGCGACTTCTACGACCTGTTCACCATCGGCGAGGACAAGTGGGGCTTCGCCATCGGCGACGTGTGCGGCACCGGCCCGGAGGCCGCCGCGGTCACCGGACTGGCCCGCCAGGCGCTGCGGTTGCTGACCCGCGAGGGCTTGTCGGTGCCCGCCGTCCTGCAACGGCTGAACACCGCGATCCTGGACGAGGGCCCGCGCAGCCGGTTCCTGACCCTCCTGCACGGCCACTTGACCCACCGCGACGGCGGCGGCGTACGCCTCAGCCTGGTCTCCGCGGGCCATCCGCTCCCGCTGCGCCTGCGCCCCGACGGCACGGTCGACGCGGTGGCCACCCCGCAGCCGCTGCTCGGCGTCATGGACGAGGTCGACCTGGTCCTGGAGACGGTGGACCTGGACCCGGGCGACGTCCTGGTCTGCGTCACCGACGGCGTCACCGAACGCCGCGAGGGCACCCGCATGCTCGGCGACGACGGCCTGGCCGAGGTCCTGTCCGGCTGCACGGGCCTGACCGCCGGCGCGGTAGCGGCCCGAATCCACCGCGCGGTCGAACAATTCGCCGAAGAACAGGCCCGAGACGACATGGCCATCCTGGTCCTACGAGTCTCCGGCGACAACTGACCCCGACCCACCATCAACCTAGCCCCACCCACAGCCAAAGCACCGAACGGCCCAACCGGGTACAGCAGCCGCAACATCACATCGATCACCCACCGGGCACCCCCGCCCACGACCCCACCATCACCACCCAGCGCCCACGGTCAGCCCCCCGGAACCGCCCCAAGTCAAAGGCGAGCCACCGCCGGCGTCGGGGCCCCAAGCCCTGGGACCCTCGGCGAGAAGGAAGCGTTGCCCAGGGAAAAGCCCCAACAGCGGCAGGCCGGGGAGGAGGCTCGAGTCGAGTCCGCCGAGCTTGCGTTCCCGAGCGGGCCGGGTAGTCCTCGACGGGCATTGAGCCTTGGGCTGCGAGTCGGCTGGTGCGGGATTAGTCCGAGTCGAACGTGGGCCGCCACCGGCGTGGGCTCCGGGCCCTGGGGCTTTCGGCGAGATGGGCGTGCTGGTCGGGGAAAAGCGGCCAACGGCGGCAGGCCGGGGAGGGGGCTCGGGTCGAGTCCGCCGGGCCTGCGTTCCCGAGCGGGCCGGGTAGTCCTCGACGGGCATTGAGCCTTGAACGGCGGGTGGCCGGTCCGAGTCAGTGGTCGACTGCCGCCGGCGTGCGGGATCCGAGACTCCGAGCTTTCGGCGAGGCGGGTGTGTTGGTCGGGGAAAAGCGGCCAACGGCGGCAGGCCGGGGAGGAGGCTCAAGTCGTGTCCGCCGGGCCTGTGTTCCCGTAGTCCTCGACGGGCATTGAGCCTTGGGCTGCGGGTGGCCGACCCGGGGCCGGTCCGAGTCGGTGATGGGCTGCCGACGGCGTCCGGGGCTCCGAGGCTGCGGCTTCCGGTGAGACGCGCGCGTTGGTCGAGTCCTCTCGGGAGGCTTCGCGAGGGGGCCGGGTGGTTCCGGCGGGCGGGCCATGTGGTCACGAACTCGGATGGCGCGGGGCGCTCTTGCCCCGGCGTGAGAGAAATCCGCAGGTCAGCGCGAGCGGCGGGCTGTTTCAGGTGCCTCGGAATCCGGTTTCGGCCGCGACTGAGCACTTTCCGTCTCCTCAAGGGCCTCTACGAGGCCGCAGCGCCCGAAGCCGACCCCGACCGGGCAGTTTCGGTCTTCTCACCGGCATCGACGGGGCCATAGCGCATGAAACCGGCACTCGACACCCGCCGTTCCACCTGGTCACCACAAAACCGCAGGTCACCGAAGCTCAAAGCCCACAACCACCCACCGCTATCCGGTTTCGAACCCCAACACCTCCCCAACGCCCGCCGGAAACACCCGGCCCGCGCGCGAAGCCTCCCGAGAGGACTCGACCCGAGCCCCCACCCCGGCCCGACGCCGTTGGCCGCTTCCCCCGGGCAACGCGCGTCTCACCGGAAGCCGCAGCCTCGGAGCCCCGGATGCCGTCGGCGGCCCATCACCGACTCGGACCGGCCACCCGCAGCCCAAGGCTAAATGCCCGTCAAGGACTACCCGGCCCGCTCGGGAACGCAAGCCCGGCGGACACGACTTGAGTTTCCTCCCCGGCCTGCCGCCGTTGGCCGCTTTTCCCCGACCAACACACCCGCCTCGCCGGAAACCCCAGGTCCCGGAGCCCCTAACGCCGGCGGCGGCCGCCACCGACGCGGACGGACCCCGCACCTGACGGCACGCGGCCGAGAGTGCAACGGCCGCCTGGAACGACCGACCCACTCGGAGAGCCTCGCCGGGCGACTCGACCCGAGCGCCCTCCCTGCCCGCCACCGCAGGCCGGTTTTCGGCGAGCAACGCACCCGTCTCGTCGAAAGCCGGACTCTTGGAGCCCCGAACGTCGGCGGCGGCCTACCACCGACGCGGACAAGCCCCGGACCGGCCGGCCACCCGCAGTCAAAGGCGCAGCGCGCGCCGGAAGCGTCCGACCCTTCCGCCCCCGCTGCCGGCCGGTTATCGCCGAGCGATGCGCGCGTCTCGTCGGAAGGCTCAAGTCTTGGAGCGCCGAACGCCGGTGCGGACCGTCACCTGCTCGGACGAGCTCGCGCCGACGCCCGTAGCCGCAACCGGAAGCGCAAACCTCGGTGGGCGCGTGCGCGGGGTGCGCACCGGGGTGGGTGGGGCGGGCCCCTTGGGGTTACTTGGGTGTTGGGGTGGGGCTCGTTGTGGACCAGCGTTGTTCGTTTTCCTGCCATGTTTCGGTGGGGGTCAGGGATGCTGCTTCGGCGACTGCGGCGGAGGCTGTGTTGGCCGGGTGGATGTGGGCGCGGATTTCTTCGATGCCTTGGGCCCGGAGCCAGGCCACCCAGGCGACGGCCGCCTCCTTGGCGATGCCCCGGCCCTGCCAGGGGCTTCCCACCACCCAGGCCACGTCGGCGACCGGACCGGGCCCCACCGTGGCCTGGACCGTGCCGACCAGACACCCCCGCGAGCGCAGCCGGATCACCCGGTTCAACCAAACCACGTCGGGATCCGGCGATCCCTTCGCCCAGCGCGTGTAGCGCGCCCGCAGCGCGTCCACGTCCTCCGGCTCACCACCGATGAAGGTGTGCAGTACCGGATCGCCCAGGACCCGTGCCATCTCCTCGGCGTGACCGACCTCGACCGGAATCAACTCCAGCCGATCGGTGACCACCGACCCTGCCTCGTCCACGTTCATCGCCGCAGCATGCCGGCGCTCACGCGGCGATGTCGCCGCGGTTGCGGTGCTCCCGCAGCCGCAACTCCGATCCGATCCGGGCGACCGTGGCCGTCGGCCGCTCGCGCGCCTGGAGTGTCGGGCAGTGCAAGACGAGCCAGCGCTGCCCGGCGATGCTCCGAGGCCGCGCCCTGACCCACTGCCGGTCGTCGGTCAGCTCCACCCCGACCCGCGCCCCCGGCCAGGCCAGCGCAAAGCGCCGCAGGACCCGACCGAACGCCGAGCGGATCTCCCAGCCGACCTCGGCCGCCGGCAACCCGGCGTCGAGCAGCGCCAGCCGCAATAGGGTCTCGTCCTCGCCCGCGCTGCGCCCGTCGGCCAGCCGCACCACCTCGGCGAGCCGATGCCGCCCCGGGTGTCCGGCGTAGCGCTCGACCAGGGCCGCCAACGTGTCGGGCGCGATCAGCCCGGCCCGCAGGAACCCGTCGAGCACCACCACGCCGGTCTCCCGATCCGAGGTTCGGATCAGGTCCGCCGCGGTCCGGGCGGGCGAGGTGACCGGAATCCCGGCCCGCCACACCGTCTCCCCCGGCCCGAGCGCCATGATCCGCGCTCGGCAGCCGTGCCGGCGGGGCAGAGCCGCCCCCACCGGCACGACCACCTCGATCGGTGCCGCGCGCCGTGCCTGCGTTCGGGGCAGCGCCGGAACGCGCACGCCGTGCAACCTCGCCGCGGTGCGCCCACAGACCACGGCCCCGCGGGGCAGAACCATGACCGCGGCCCGGGCCCGCACCTCCGGCGTGTCGTCAACGTGCGCGCCGACGTAGACCCCGTGTATGACCCGACGCACGTCGCCGTCGCGCACCAGGCGTCGAACGACCGACCGGCCGACCCCGTGGCGGGCGGCGACGGCGAGGGTGAAGGGCCGGGACAGCAGTGCGGAAAGATCGGTCGGCGTCATGCGGGCCAGTGTGCGCGCGCCCCCTCCACGCGCGCCGTCCGTCGTCCACAGCCCCCGGGATGGGTGTGACCATCACACCCGACCTGTGTACGACTTCGGCCGGGCCGCCCCCACGACCCGAGCCCGGCCGACCCGCCGACGCCCCTTCCGCCTCCCGCCCGGCCCACACCCGCTACTCGGTGCCGGTGTGCTCCGCCTGCCGCCCGCACCCCTTCTTCGCGCGATAGAGCACCTTCCAGGTGGCCTCGTTCGTGACCCCCGACGGATCGAGGCCGTTGCACTTCTGCACCCACCGGACCCCGTCCGCGGTGGCCGCGTCGAACACCCCGGTCTCCGGCAACTCGCCGGGGGCTCCGGACCTCGTGTCGATCAGGCACTGCACCTGGGCGACCGCGTCGTCCCGATCCCCCTCACGCAGCTCCGGCCGGTTGTCCTTCGCCACGTGGTCGCAGCGCGGGGCGGCCGCCGCCGGCGAGATGGGGCCCGTCATCCCCGCGCCCAGACCCAGCGCCGCACACGAGCCGAGCGCGAGCGCCGCGACCCGCCCACGCCGCGTCCGCCCGAACCCGCCGGCCACCCGCCGCCCGGGAACCGAAATCGGCGCGCCCGACGGCGCGGGCGGCGGAGCGCCCCGTCGTGGACCGTCGCCGCAACGCCGGTTCCGCTGTACCGCATACATGTGTGCTCCTGACTGCCGTTCCTGTCGATCGTGTCGACCTGTCCAGCGCCCGGAGAGCGGGTGCCCTCCGAACACGACCGACGTTATGAGCCGGCAGTCAAGACCTCGCATAAGTAAGAGAAGCCGACCTTCACACCACAAAAAGGCCACAAATCCCCCATCGCACCCCAGCTTCACAGCCGCCGCCCCCCTCCCGGCACCACAAGCACAGCCGCCCCCACCCACCGCCTCGCACATCCGGTCGACAACCCGCCGCCACCGCCAACCACAACCGCCGACCCCCCGCCCCGAACCACGCCCACCGACCCAACCCACCACCCCACCCCCAAACCACACGGGGCCCGCTACGAAGATTTCGTAGCGGGCCCCGCGCAAAACGGTCGACGAGGTCTCAGACCTCCACCACAACCGGCAGAATCATCGGCCGGCGCCGATAGGTGTCCGACACCCACTTGCCCACGATCCGCCGCACCTGCTGCTGCAACTGATACGGCTCCGCCACCCCGTCGGCGGCCGCCTTCTGCAGCATCTCCTCGATCTTCGGGACCACCGCGTCGAACCGGGCGTCGTCGATACCCGATCCCCGCGCCGTGATGGTCGGCCCGCCGACCACCTTGCCCGAACTGGAGTCCACGGCGAGGAACACGGACACGAAGCCCTCCTCGCCCAGGATCCGACGGTCCTTGAGCGAGGACTCGGTCACGTCGCCCACGGACAAACCGTCCACGTAGACGTACCCGGCCTGCACCTTCCCGGTGATCTTGGCGACACCGTCCACCAGGTCGACGGTCAGCCCGTCCTCGGCGAGGACCACCCGGTCCTTGCGCACCCCGGTCTTGACGCCCAGATCGGCGGCCGCGCGTAGATGACGCCATTCGCCGTGTACGGGCATCAGGTTGCGCGGGCGCGTGAGGTTGAAGAAGTACAGCAGTTCACCGGCCGAGGCGTGGCCCGAGACGTGCACCTTGGCGTTGCCCTTGTGCACGACCTTGGCGCCCCACCGGGTCAGCCCGTTGATCACCCGGTAGACCGAGGTCTCGTTGCCCGGGATCAGCGAGGACGCGAGCACCACGGTGTCGCCCTCGACGATCCGGATCTGCTGGTGCGAACGGTTGGCCATCCGCGACAGCGCCGCCATCGGCTCGCCCTGCGAGCCGGTACAGACGAGGACCACCTCGTCCGGCGGCAGGTCGTCGAGCGTCTTGACGTCCACGACCAGACCGGCGGGGATCTTCAGATAGCCGAGTTCCCCGGCGATCTTCATGTTCCGCACCATCGAGCGGCCGACGAAGGCGACCTTGCGTTCGTAGGCGTACGCGGTGTCGAGCACCTGCTGGATGCGGTGCACGTGGCTCGCGAAGCTGGCCACGATGATCCGCTGGTCGGCGTCGGCGAAGACCCGGTCCAGCACGCCCGCGATGTCCCGCTCGGCCGGGATGAAGCCCGGGACCTCGGCGTTCGTGGAGTCCACGAGCAGTAGATCGATGCCCTCGGTGCCCAGCCGGGCGAACGCCGGCAGGTCGGTCAGCCGGTTGTCCAGCGGCAGCTGGTCCATCTTGAAGTCGCCGGTGTGCACGACGGTGCCGGCCTCGGTGCGAATCGCCAGCGCGAGCGCGTCCGGGATCGAGTGGTTCACCGAGATGAACTCGCACTCGAACGGCCCCAGCCGCTCGATGTCGCCTTCCTTGACCTCGAGGGTGTACGGCCGGATGCGGTGCTCGGTGAGCTTCGCCTCGATGAACGCGAGGGTCAGCTTCGACCCGATCAGCGGGATGTCGGCCTTCTCCCGCAGCAGGTACGGGACCGCGCCGATGTGGTCCTCGTGCCCGTGGGTCAGAATGACCGCCTCGATGTCGTCGAGGCGATCCCGGATCGAGCTGAAGTCCGGCAGGATGAGGTCGACTCCGGGCTGCTCCTCCTCGGGGAACAGCACCCCGCAGTCGACGATCAGCAGCCGGCCGTCGAACTCGAAGACGGTCATGTTTCGGCCGATCTCGCCGAGGCCGCCCAACGGGGTGACCCGAAGGCCGCCCTTGGGCAGCACCGGCGGCGGGCCGAATTCGGGGTGGGGATGGCTCAAGTTCTCTCCTCGCCACGTGCCGCCGTCCGGCCGATCGATACTCGGCCGGACGGGAACGCGCAAAAGCTCGTGTTCGGCCCGAGCGGGTGTGGTACCCGCCCGGGGCACTACTTACAGATATTCCTGTTTACAGCTCTACCCCACCCGCCGAAAGATCCTGCCTCAGCTGCGCGATCTGTGCCTCGTCGGCCTCGATCAGCGGCAGCCGCAGCGGCCCGGCGGGCAGGCCCTGCAATCCCAGTGCGGCCTTGGTGAGGATCACGCCCTGGGTACGAAAAATGCCGGTGTACACCGGAAGAAGACGCTGGTGAATCTCGCGCGCCTTGGCGACGTCGCCGGCCGTGAAGGCGTCGATCATCGCGCGGAGCTCCGCCGAAACGAGGTGTCCGACCACGCTCACCACGCCGACCGCGCCGATGGACAGGAGCGGCAGGTTCAGCATGTCCTCACCGCTGTAGTACACCATGTCGGTGCGCGCCAGCACCCAACTCGCCGAGGCGAGATCACCCTTGGCGTCCTTGTTCGCCACGATCCGGGGGTGCTCGGCGAGTCGGACCAGGGTCTCGGTCTCGACCGGCACGGCGCTGCGACCGGGGATGTCGTACAGCATCACCGGCAGCCCGGTCGCGTCGGCGACCGTGGTGAAGTGCCGGTACAGGCCCTCCTGCGGGGGCTTGCTGTAGTACGGGGTGACCGCGAGCAGCCCGTGCGCGCCGGCGGCCTGTGCCTGCCGGGCCAGCTCGACCGAGTGCCGAGTGTCGTTGGTACCCACGCCGGCGACCACGAACGCGCGATCGCCCACGGCCTCCAGAACCGCCCTGACCAGCTGCTCTTTCTCCGCGT
This sequence comes from Embleya scabrispora, assembly GCF_002024165.1. NCBI lineage: Bacteria > Bacillati > Actinomycetota > Actinomycetes > Kitasatosporales > Streptomycetaceae > Embleya > Embleya scabrispora. The sequence continues at coordinate 4,831,201 of NZ_MWQN01000001.1, read as the reverse complement.
CGCTCGTGGTGGGCGACTCGCCGGTGGTGCCGTTGACGACGAGTCCGTCGTTGCCGGCGTCGACGAGGTGGGCGGCCAGGCGCTGGGCGCCTGGGAGGTCGAGCGCACCGTCGGCCGTGAAGGGGGTCACCATCGCGGTGAGGACCCGGCCGAAGGGGGTCTGGGGGGTAGACGTCGGAGCCATGGCCCAAACCGTACCGGGCCCGCACCTGACCTGCGGGTAGCACCCGCCCTATGAGACCTCCACCGCCCGGAGGCCCGCCCCGCCGGCCCGAACGACACCGGACGGAACCGGGGAACCGGGCCGAACAAAACAAGGGACCAGGCGCTGCCCGCTCGGGGGTTCGAGCAGCGCCTGATCTCTTTCAGTATCGACCACCACGGGCGAAACATTAGGGATTCTGGCGAAAAACTTCTGATGTCACCCTATGTGCCGATTTGACCACTCGGACGGCTCAACCGGCTTCCGGCCCACGCGAAGGTCGTGTCGTCATGCCTGGTGCGAAGCCCCGGGAAGTGCATCAGGGAGCACGCGTTGCAGGCCGGCGACAGGTTTCGGGCCGGCATGCCTAACCACCGCCCGGAGCCGCGCTCGTCCCAGCGCCCGTGGGCGTGGAGCGCGGCACCACCACCGTGCTCGGCTGGGTCGACGGCCCCTCGGCGGGCCGCGTCGGCGCGCCCGCCGGCAGCGCCGCGGATGTGGTGAAGGTCGCCCGGTCCAGCCGCGACATGTACGGCTGCACCTGGACCTCCAGCCTCCCGATCAACTCCCTCGGCACCGCGAAGTTGTAGGTGATCACCGTGTCGGCGTTCAGCGCGGCCTGATCCGGGCCGCTGCGCGGCGGGCCGACCTTGGCGAGGGCGCACGGCAGCGCGTCCGGCCCCGCGTACAGGGTCACCTGGAACAGGTCGACGTACAGGTTCGATCCGGTCCGGTTGCCGTAGCGGATCGGGATCGCCACGTCGACCGTCTCGCGCCGCTCGCCGGGCACGCCCGCCGTCCGGGTCACCGACGGCGCGAGGGCGGTGACGGTCAGCCCGTTCGAGTAGGTGTGCGACTGCTGCTTCTGTCCGGTCCGGCCGGACGGCGGCGCCGCGCCCGAGGGGGGCGGGGCGGCCGGTGCCGAGCCGTCGGTCGGATTCTTGTCGGGCAGGTCCGGCGGATTGCCGGTGGGGCCGGCCGCGGCCGGCTTCGGCTTCTCGTCGTCGATCGTCGGACCCACCATGCAGCCGGTCGCGAGCACCGCGACCACCGCGCACACCGGGGCGATTCGTCGGACCCGGACCCCCATGACCATCCTCCGCTGCCGCGCCCACCAATCCTTGGCCGACAGCGTCGCACGCCGCGCGCGGGGGCGGCACCGCCGGCGCCGCGTGTCGCCCACGGGTGTGTGCGTTCGGCGAGCGGCGGACAGGAAACCGTCGGGCACGCGAGAATCGGCCGAACTCGACGATGGGGGCACCACATGAGCGATTCCTACGTACGGCCGGCCCACGCCGGAGACGGCGCCGCCCTGGGCGCCGCACACGCCCGGGCCTGGCACGACGCCTACACCGGGGTGCTGCCCGCCGCGGCGCTGGCGACGGCCACGCCCGAGGCGTTGGCCGCCGAATGGGAGGACGCCGCGGTCGCGCCGCCCTCACCGCGCCACCGCGTGCTCGTGGCCTGCGCGGGCTCCACCACGGCCGGCTTCGCGGCCCTGGTCCCCGGCTCGGACGAGGATCTCGACCCCGCCCGGGCGGGCGAGTTGGCGATCCTGGTGATCGACCCGGCCCGACAGCGCGAGGGGCACGCCTCCCGGCTGCTGACCGCGGTCGTCGCGGACGCGGTGTCCGACGGCGTGGACACGCTGGTGACCTGGGTCCTGGAGAACGACAAGCCGCTGTACGACTTCCTGACCGGCGCGGGCTGGGCCGCGGACGGCGCCACCCGCGAACTGTGGGTGGACGAGACCGGCGGCGCGGTGATCCGCCAGGTGCGACTGCACACGGCGGTCTCCCCGATGCCCTGAACACGATCCGACCGCGTTCGTCGCCCCACCCGGGGTCGATCCGTTTCCGCCCGACGGCAATCCCCGTGACACGAGCGGGAAATCGGCGGGCGAAACGGCCGGCGAGCACGGTGAAGACCACACCGATGTGCCATTGAAGTGGGTAAGTCAGCCGACTTAACGTGGGCGCCGTGAGCCGAACTCCGACCCGCGAGCGCCTTCTGCTCACCGCCGAGCGGCTGTTCGCCGTACACGGAATCGACGCGGTCTCGCTGCGCCGGATCAGTGTCGCGGCGAGTCAGCGCAACAATTCCGCCGCGCAGTACCACTTCGGCAGCAAAGAGGAATTGATCCGGGCGATCTTCGGGTTCCGGCTCGCGGCGGTCAACGGGCGCCGCGAGGACCTCGTCCGCGCACTGGTCAGGGCCGGCCTCGACCGGGACCCCCGGGCCCTGGCCGAGGCCATGGTGCGCCCGCTGGCCGAGCAGATCGACGTCGGGGGCAGCTTCTACCTGCGCTTTTTGGCCCGGGTGCACCAGCACCCGGGCGCCTCCGCCTACGCGCTGCCGGCGATGGGCCTGGAGGGCAGCTCGCCGGAGTTCACCCACCTGATCGACCTGGCGCTGGGCCACCTGCCGACCGCCGTGCGGCGCAACCGGCTGCGCCTGGGCGGCAGCCTGGCCGTGCACGCGACGGCCGATCGCGAACAGCGCGTACACGAGGGGCAGGCGCACGACGTGTTGCCGCCCGCGGCGTTCGTGGAGGACCTGGTGGACGCGGTGGCGGGCATCCTGGCCGCGCCCGTATCGGCCCGCCTGCTCACCGCCCTCGACCCCACCGCTCCGCAGCCGGTCCCGCCCCATATGGCCGAGCCCGCGGCGCTCGACCGGCCGGCCGGCGCCAGACCCTAGGAGGTGGCGGGCGCCCGACCCGCGTGCAGGCGGATCGCGGTCAGCATCGCCCGGCGTCCGCGCGCGTTGTCGCGCGCGTCGCCGTAGGCCACGGCCAGCCGATACCAGCCCCGCCAGTCGTCGGGCGCGGCCTCCACCTCGGCCTTGCGCCGCTCGAACACCTCGTCGGCGCTGTCCCGATCGACCCGCCCACCGGGAGTGCGGGCCAGCTCGTCGGCCGGCAGCCCGCCCTCGGCCTCCAGCTCGCGGGCCAGCCGCTGCATCGCGAAGCCGAAGCGCACCTCGCGCCAGATGTACCAGGCGCCCACCACCGGCACGAGCAGGATCGCCAGCCCGAGCACGATGGTGACCGGCTGCCCGTCGCGAATCGCGATCATGCCGCGACTGCCGACGAGGAAGACGTAGAAGACCAGGACCGCGATCAGCACGAGCGCGGTGACACGTTGCCTCACGATGCTCAGCCCAGATCGAGGAAGTGTTCCAGGCCCACGGTCAGGCCGGGTGTGGAAACCACACGACGCACCCCGAGCAGCACACCCGGCATGAAGGACGTGCGCTGGAACGAGTCGTGGCGGATGGTCAACATCTCCCCGTCGTCGCCGAGCAGCACCTCCTGGTGGGCGACCAGGCCGCGCAGTCGGACCGCGTGCACCGGCACACCGTCGACCCTGCCGCCGCGCGCGCCGTCCGGGTCGTCCACCGTCGCGTCGGGCATCTCCCCCAGGCCGGCGCCCTGTCGCGCCTCGGCGATCAGCTCGGCGGTCCGGCGGGCGGTGCCGCTGGGGGCGTCGACCTTGTTCGGGTGGTGCAGTTCGACGATCTCGACCGACTCGTAGAAGCGCGCCGCCTGGGCCGCGAACCGCATCATCAGCACCGCGCCGATGCCGAAGTTCGGCGCGATCAGAATGCCGGTTTCCGGGCTCTTGGCCAGCCACTCGCGCAACCGCGCCAGACGGTCGGGAGTGAACCCGCTGGTGCCGACGACGGCGTGGATCCCGGCGCCCGCGCAGTACTCCAGGTTGCCCATGACCACACCCGGATGGGTGAAGTCCACAGCGACCCGCGCACCCGCCTTCGCGAGGTCGGCGAGGTCGTCGCCCTCGTCGACGCGCGCCACCAGTTCGAGGTCGTCCGCCGCCTCGACGGCACGGCACACCTCGGTGCCCATGCGGCCGGCCGCACCGATCACACCCACCCGGATCGCAGTCATGATGTCGCGCACTCTCCCGTCAGCACAGTTCTTCGCCGCGATCGGCACCGGGGCCGATCGCGGCGCACCACTTCCGTACCCGCCGACTCGCTCGCGACCCGGCAGGCACGGTTTCGCCGTCGTTCAGGCCGACGCGGCGACGAAGTCCGCGTCGTCGGCGAACGGTCCGACCACGGCCAGTGTGGGCCGCGCGGCGAACAGGACCTTCGCCACGTCGTGGATCTCGTCGGCGGTCACCGCGGCGATCCGGGCCAGCACCTCGTCGACGGACAGGTGTTCGCCGTAGACGAGTTCGCTCTTGCCGATCCGGCTCATCCGCGACCCGGTGTCCTCCAGGCCGAGCACGGTCGAGCCGCGCAATTGGCCGATCGCCCGATCGATCTCGTCCCGGGGCAGCCCGTCGCGCACCACCCGCTCCAGTTCGGTCCGGCAGATCTCGATCACCTGGCGGGCCTTCTTGGGCTGGCAGCCGGCGTAGATCCCGAACACGCCCAGGTCGGCGTAGCCGGAGTGGAACGAGTAGACCGAGTAGGCCAGCCCGCGCTTCTCCCGGATCTCCTGGAACAGGCGCGAGCTCATTCCGCCGCCGAGCGCGGTGTTGAGCACACTGAGCGCGAACCGCCGGTCGTCGTCGCGGGCCAGGCCCGACATCCCCAGGACCAGGTGGGCCTGCTCGGTCGGCCGGTTGAGCACCCGGACGCTGCCGGCGGAGCGCGCCGCGCGACCACCGACGCGCGGCGCTGCGGCCACCGCGTTCTCGTCCACCTTGACCTGCGCGAACGCCTTCTTGACCAGCCGGACCACCTTGGCGTGGTCGACGTTGCCGGCCGCGGTCACCACCATGTTCGGCGCCTTGTACCGGCGCCGGTAGTAACCGTTGATCTGGGTCCGGGTGAGCGCGTTGATCGACTCGACGGTGCCCAGCACGGGGCGCCCGAGCGGGGCGTCGCCGAGCATCGCGTCGTAGAAGAGCTCGTGCACCAGGTCGCCGGGCTCGTCCTCGTTCATCGCGATCTCCTCGAGGATCACGCCGCGTTCGGCGTCCACGTCCTCGGGGTCGATCAGCGAGCCGGTCACCATGTCGCAGATCACGTCGATGGCGAGCGGGAGGTCGGTGTCGAGCACACGTGCGTAGTAGCACGTGTACTCCTTGGTGGTGAACGCGTTCATCTCACCACCGACGGCGTCCAGTTCCGCGGAGATCTCCAGCGCGTCGCGCTTCGCGGTGCCCTTGAACAGCAGGTGTTCGAGGTAGTGCGAGGTGCCGGCCAGAGCGGGGGTCTCGTCGCGCGAGCCCACCCCGACCCAGATGCCGAAGGTCGCGGAGCGCACGGACGGCATGTTCTCGGTGATCACCCGCAGGCCGCCGGGCAGGACCGTGCGGCGGACGGCGCCCACACCGTCCGCGTCACGCAGCAGGGTCTTCGTGGAACCAGGCCGCTGCGCGGACGCGGCGGCCTGGTTCTTCGACGAGGAGGACGTCACTTGGCGGCAGCGTCCTCGGTGTCCTCGGCGGCGTCGCCTTCGCCCTCGATGACGGGGACGAGCGACAGCTTGCCGCGCTGGTCGATCTCGGCGATCTCGACCTGCACCTTCTCGCCGACCTTGATCACGTCGTCGACGTTCTCGACGCGCTTGCCACCGGCGATCTTGCGCAGCTGCGAGATGTGCAGCAGGCCGTCCTTGCCGGGCATGAGCGACACGAACGCGCCGAACGTGGTGGTCTTGACAACCGTACCCAGGTAGCGCTCCCCGACCTCGGGCATCGTCGGGTTGGCGATCGCGTTGATCGTCGCCCGCGCGGCCTCGGCCGAGGTGCCGTCCGAGGCACCGATGTAGATCGTGCCATCGTCCTCGATGGTGATCTCCGCACCGGTGTCGTCCTGGATCTGGTTGATCATCTTGCCCTTCGGGCCGATGACCTCGCCGATCTTGTCCACCGGGATCTTGACGGTGATGATGCGCGGCGCGAACTTCGACATCTCGTCCGGAGTGTCGATGGCCTCCATCATCACGTCGAGGATGTGCAGACGGGCGTCCTTGGCCTGCTTGAGCGCCGCGGCCAGCACCGACGCGGGGATGCCGTCGAGCTTGGTGTCGAGCTGGAGCGCGGTGACGAACTCCTTGGTGCCGGCGACCTTGAAGTCCATGTCGCCGTACGCGTCCTCGGCACCGAGGATGTCGGTCAGGCACACGTACTCGGTCTTGCCGTCGACCTCGTCCGAGATCAGGCCCATCGCGATGCCCGCGACCGGCGCCCGCAGCGGCACACCGGCGTTGAGCAGCGACATCGTGGACGCGCAGACCGAGCCCATCGAGGTCGAGCCGTTGGAGCCGAGCGCCTCGGACACCTGGCGGATCGCGTACGGGAAGTCCTCGCGCGCGGGCAGGACCGGCAGGAGGGCGCGCTCGGCGAGCGCGCCGTGGCCGATCTCGCGGCGCTTGGGCGAGCCCACGCGGCCGGTCTCGCCGACCGAGTACGGCGGGAAGTTGTAGTTGTGCATGTAGCGCTTGCGCGTCTCGGGCGAGAGCGTGTCGAGCATCTGCTCCATGCGCAGCATGTTCAGCGTGGTGATGCCCAGGATCTGGGTCTCGCCGCGCTCGAACAGGGCCGAGCCGTGCACGCGCGGGATGACCTCGACCTCGGCCGACAGGGTGCGGATGTCGGTCAGCCCGCGACCGTCGATGCGCACCTTGTCGCGCAGCACGCGCTGCCGGACGAGCTTCTTGGTCAGCGAGCGGAACGCGCCGCCGATCTCCTTCTCGCGACCCTCGAACGCCGGGAGCAGCTTCTCCGCGGCCAGGTCCTTGACCCGGTCGAGCTCGGCCTCGCGGGCCTGCTTGCCGGCGATGGTCAGCGCGGCCGACAGCTCGTCGGTCACCGCGGCGGCCAGCGCCTCGAAGACGTCGTCCTGGTAGTCCAGGTAGACCGGGAACTCGCCGGTCTCCTTGGCGGCCTTGTCGGCCACCTCGACCTGCGCGGCGCACAGCGCCTTGATGAACTTCTTGGCGGCCTCGAGGCCGTCGGCGACGACCTCCTCGGTCGGCGCCTCGGCGCCGCCCTTGACCAGCTCGATCGTGCCGGTCGTGGCCTCGGCCTCGACCATCATGATCGCCACGTCGCCGTCGTCGAGCACGCGGCCCGCGACGACCATGTCGAACACGGCGCGCTCGAGCTCGGTGTGCGTCGGGAAGCCGACCCAGGTGCCGTCGATCAGCGCCACCCGGACGCCGCCGATCGGGCCGGAGAACGGCAGGCCCGCGAGCTGGGTGGACATCGAGGCCGCGTTGATCGCGACCACGTCGTACAGGTGGTCCGGGTTGAGCGCCATGATCGTCTCGACGATCTGGATCTCGTTGCGCAGGCCCTTCTTGAAGGACGGGCGCAGCGGACGGTCGATCAGCCGACAGGTGAGCACGGCGTCCTCGGACGGGCGGCCCTCGCGGCGGAAGAAGGAGCCGGGGATCTTGCCCGCGGCGTACATGCGCTCCTCGACGTCCACCGTCAGGGGGAAGAAGTCGAGCTGGTCCTTGGGGCGCTTCGAGGCGGTGGTGGCCGAGAGCACCATGGTGTCGTCGTCCAGGTAGACCACGGCGGAGCCGGCGGCCTGCTTGGCGAGCCGGCCGGTCTCGAAGCGGATGGTGCGGTTGCCGAACGTGCCGTTCTCGATGACTGCTTCGGCGAAGCTGATGTCGGGACCCTCCACGGGTGCCCTCCTCGTTCGTTTCGAGGGAGGTCCGCGGCGCATGACGCCTGAAGGGCCGACCGTGCCGGTCTTCGATCGAAGCACCCGGGTGCGTTACCCGGGGGCCACTACCGAGGACCGGCGCTGGAGGTCGGCGCCTTGGTCGCGACGCGGCGCTCCCAGTGTCTGTCGTTCGTCCTCGTCGTCGGGTGTGCGCGAGGCGCGACCGACGTCGATTGTCTTGTTCTATCTCACCGCGGATGCCCGCGTGCGGAACACAGCCTACAAAGACCGCGTCCGGATACGGCGAAGGAGCGGCTTGTGCAAGCCGCTCCCCCGTCGTGTGTTGCTAGCGGATGCCGACGCCGCTGCGGCGGATGCTCAGGCGGTCGGTCAGCGTGCGGTAGCGCTCGATGTCCTTCTTGGCCAGGTAGCCGAGCAGGCGACGACGCTGGCCGACCAGGAGCAGCAGGCCCCGGCGGCTGTGGTGGTCGTGCTTGTGCTCCTTGAGGTGCGCGGTGAGCTCGTTGATCCGGTAGCTCAGGATCGCGACCTGCACCTCGGGAGAGCCGGTGTCGCCTTCCTTGGTGGCGTAGTCGGCCATGATCTGCTTCTTCGTTGCGGTGTCGAGCGACACGTGTTCTCCCTCTGCAAGGTGGTGAGCGCCACCGGTCTTACTCACGGCGGCGACTGGGCTCACATGGTGCGGGCGCGCGGCCCGTGGGCAGCACGCATCCCGGGCACGCGGCTCCGGGATACGGACAACCCTAGCAGGAGCGCATCAGGCCGTGATGTTCCGCAGCTTGTCGTACAGATCCAGCACCGCCAGGCACAGCGGTACGACCGACACCATCAGCATGCCTTCGAGCACGTCCATCAGCCGTCCCCAGAAGGGGGACAGGCCACGCGAGGGCACGGTGGTCGCCACGATCGCGAGCAGCGCGCCGACCACGCAGACCAGCGCGAAGATCCAGCCCTGGCGCTCCTTGTCCGCCATGCCGGTGTCCAGGGCCAGGCCGACGAACAGCATCGCCAGGCCGAGCAGGCCGGCCGTGTACAGGACGGTGACCTGGGTGGTGTGCCGGAACAGGCGGGCCCGGCACAGGGTGACCAGGGCGAGTACGGCGGTCAGGGTCCGGGCCCACAGGGTGTCGACGCTGCCGAGCACGACGCAGGAGGCGACGAGCGCGGCGGCGCAGGCGCCGGCCAGGCCGCTGAGCACCTCGTGGCCGCGGCGGGCGCGGGCGGCGACGTCGGCGTGGTCGAGGGTGTCGCTCTGGCGGGAGGTCGGCGCGTCGGAGGGCAGGAAGCCGATCGGCAGCCGGGCGAGGCGGGCCGCCCAGGAGGGCAGGAAGGCGATCATGGCGAGGGCGACGGTGCCGGTGACCGCGGCGGCCTCGCGCGGGGCGCCGTCGACGGTGATCAGGCCGAAGGTGGCGAGCGTGCCCAGGGCGCCGGCGCCGGCGCCGGCGATGTAGACGGCGCCGCGGGCGGGCAGCAGGGCGGCGATCAGGGTGGAGATCACGAGCACGGCGACGCAGGCGACCATGAACTGCACCCGGCCCGGGCCCTCGCGTACGGGCGGTTCGATCAGGCCGAGGCCCGCCAGGAACGCGTTCGGCAGGGCGCCGAGGCCGAGCACGGCGCCGCCGGAGTGGTCCCCGTACACCCGGGCGCGCACGCCGGCGACCACGGTCAGCACCAGGGCCAGCGAGCCGCCGACGACGGCGGGCAGCCCGTGCGGCAGGGGGGTCATGCGCCAGAGCGCGACGGCGCCGAGGGTGAAGAAGACGGCCGCGCCGGACAGGCCGGCGATCCGCAACATCTCCGGCGTCCACAGTCGGTTGTCGCCGGTGACGGAGGTGGCCACCGAGTCGGCGACGTCGTCGTACACCGGCGGGGGCGGCGCGTCCGCGAGGGCCGTGAAGCGCAGCAGTTCGCCGTCGCGCACGTGTTGCGCGGCCAGCGTGAGCCCGCTGTCCAGCGCCTCGCCGTCGAGCCTGGTGAGCTGGAAGCCGGTCACCGTGCCGTTGCGCTGGGTCTGCCCGGACAGCCGCAGGATCTCCGGGTACAGCTCCGCGAGCGGGACCTCCTCCGGCAGCGCGAGGTCGACGCGACAGTCCGGTGCGATGACGGTGATCCGGGCGAACCCGGTGGTGACCGTCGTGGTCGTGGAGTTCACCTGTGCAGATCCCCCTGCTTGTAGCCGCCCCGTGTCCCGCGGCCCCGAAGGCGCGGGACGACGACTCTATACGCCGCGCTTCACTCGACGGTGGCGCCGAAGGGACCGGCCAGTAGTATGCGGCGCACACACGAACGGCCCATCGGCCCACCGTGTGTCATGGAGACGACCCTGACGGGGTGGGTTGACTCACATCACCTGCTCCTTTTCCGTGCTTTGCGGCGGGTTCGATCCGTGTCCGGGATCCTCGCGACGGATGAGGCTGATTCACCTTGACCGTGGTCATCGTCAAGCGCCCGCCCAGGGTGCTGCCCTCTCCTGTCCCCACGGAGGAGATCCGCCTCCAATCGCCACCCGAGTTGGAGCGCCCGACCGATCAGAACTGGATCATGAGCGTGCTCCCGATGATGGGCATGCTCGGGTCGGCGGGCTTCTTCTTCATGCCGGGCGCGCCCAAGATGATGATGGTCATGGGCGGCATGATGATGATCTCGTCGCTGGTCATGGTGGTCGCCAACATCCTCAAGTCGCGCGGCGGCAACCGGGTGCAGATGCTCGACTCCCGGCGCGACTACCTCAAGTACCTCGCCCAGCAGCGCAAGGAGGTCCGGCGGACCGCCCGCAAGCAGCGCGACGCGCAGTTGTGGACGCATCCGGATCCGGGCCAGTTGTGGTCGGTGGCCGCGGGCGAGCGGCGGATCTGGGAGCGGCGGGCCGGTGACGCCGACTTCGGGCAGGTCCGGGTCGGGGTGGGTCAGCAGCAGTTGTCCACTCCGCTGGTGGCGCCGGACACCGCGCCGCTGGAGGAGTTGGAGCCGTTGTGCGCGGACGCCATGCGGCGGTTCCTGCGCACCCAGGCGACGCTGGACGATCTGCCGATGGCGGTCTCGCTGCGCTCCTTCTACCACCTGACCGTCTCGGGCGAGCCGGAGCGGGTGTACGGGCTGACCCGGTCGATGCTGGGCCAACTCGCGGTGCTGCACTCCCCCGACGACGTGCGGATCGTGGTCGCGTGCGACACGAACTCGCTGCCGCGCTGGGACTGGCTCAAGTGGCTGCCGCACGTGCAGCACCCGTCCCAGTCGGACGGCGCGGGGTCGGTGCGGATGATCGCGGGCGACCTCGGCGAGATCGAGGAGTGGCTGGCCGAGGAGTTGGCCGGGCGTTCGCGGTTCGCGCCCGGTGCGCAGCCCGTGCTGGACCAGCCGCATCTGGTGGTCGTGCTCGACGGCGGCGGGGTGCCGGCCAACTCGCTGCTGGCGGGCGCGGACGGGCTGCAGGGCGTGACCATCGTCGAGGTGGTCCCCGGGCCGCTGGACGAGTTGCGCGGCGGGCTGGCGATCATCGCCGAGGAGGACCGGCTGACGCTGGAGTCGACGGCGGGCGCGTACGAGGGGTTGCCCGACTTCCTGTCGGCGGGCGACGCGGAGGCGCTGGCCCGCAAGCTCGCGCCGCTGCGGCTGTCGGCGAACGACGACGACGAACCGCTGCTGGCCAACCTGGACTTCACCGACCTGATGGGCATCGGGGACGCGGCCCAGGTGGACGTGTCGCAGACCTGGCGGCCCAGGCCGCCGAACGACCGGCTGCGGGTGCCGATCGGGATCGGCCAGAACGGCGAGCCGATCATGCTGGACATCAAGGAAGCGGCGATGGAGGGCATGGGCCCGCACGGCCTGTGCGTCGGCGCGACCGGTTCCGGCAAGTCGGAGCTGCTGCGCACCCTGGTCCTCGGTCTGGCGACCACGCACAGCTCGGAGATCCTGAACTTCGTACTCGCCGACTTCAAGGGTGGCGCGACCTTCTCCGGGATGTCGGACATGCCGCACGTGGCGGCGGTGATCACCAACCTCTCCGACGACCTGACCCTGGTCGACCGCATGCGCGACTCGATCACCGGTGAACTGAACCGGCGCCAGGAGTTGCTGCGTTCGGCGGGCAACTACGCCAACATGCACGACTACGAGCGGGCCCGGGTGGCCGGCGCCGCTCTGGAGCCGCTGCCCTCGCTGGTGATCATCATCGACGAGTTCAGCGAACTGCTGACCGCCAAGCCGGACTTCATCGACATGTTCATCCAGATCGGCCGCATCGGCCGATCGCTCGGCGTGCACCTGCTGCTCGCGTCGCAGCGCCTGGAGGAGGGCCGGCTGCGCGGGTTGGACACCTACCTGTCCTACCGGATCGGGTTGCGCACCTTCTCCGCCGCCGAGTCGCGCGCGGCGATCGGCGTACCCGACGCGTACCACCTGCCGTCGGTGCCGGGCGCGGGCTACCTGAAGTTCGACACCGAGTCGATGGTGCAGTTCAAGGCCGCGTACGTGTCCGGCACCTACCGCGCCTCGGACCGGGTCCGGCGCAACCGCACGGGCTCGCCGATGCCGGTGGTGTTCGACAGCCGGTGGACGGCCGCGAACACGTGGAACCGGCAGCCGGACCTGCCGCCGGAGCCCGAGCCCGAGCCGGACGTCGACAGCGCGCTCGCGGACACCGTCCTCGACGTGATCGTGCGGCGGATGGTCAATCAGGGCCCGCCGGCGCACCAGGTGTGGTTGCCGCCGCTGGCCGAGTCCACCTCGGTGGACCGGATGTTGCCGCCGCTGCGGGTCACCGCGGAGCGTGGGCTGAGCTCGCCCGAATGGGGGGCGAACGGCCGCCTCGTGGTGCCGTTGGGCCTGGTGGACAAGCCGTTCGAGCAGCGCCGCGACGTGATGTACGCGGACCTGTCCGGCGCGGCCGGCCACGCGCTCGTGGTGGGTGGCCCGCGCAGCGGCAAGAGCACGCTGATGCGCACGATGATCGCCTCGTTCGCGCTCACCCACACGCCGGCCGAAGTGCAGTTCTACGTGCTGGACTTCGGCGGCGGCGGGATGGTCGCGCTGAACGACCTGCCGCACGTGGGCGGGGTGGCGGGCCGGCTCGACGCCGAACGGGTGCGCCGGATCGTCAGCGAGGTCAAGGGCATCCTGGACCGGCGCGAGGAGATGTTCCGGGTCAACAACATCGACTCGATCGACACGTTCCGCCGACGCCGCGCCGCGGGCACGCTGCCGGACGAGGCGTGGGGCGACGTCTTCCTGTTCGTCGACGGCTGGTTGACCCTGCGCAACGACTTCGACGCGCTGGAGGCCGAGGTCACCGACATCGCCACGCGCGGTCTGGGCTTCGGCGTGCACGTGGTGCTCTCCGCGTCCCGGCATCCGGAGATCCGGCCCGCGCTCAAGGACCAGATCCAGACCCGGCTGGAACTGCGGCTCGGCGAGACGATGGAGTCCGAGGTCGACCGGCGGCTCGCGGCGAACGTGCCCTCCGGCGCGCCCGGTCGTGGTCTGTCCCCGGACAAGCTGCACTTCCTGGCCGCGCTGCCCCGGATCGACGGCTCGTCGACGCCGGAGGACCTGGGCGAGGGCATGGCGGCGATGGTCGGCGCGATCAAGGCGGCGTGGGCGGGCCCGCCGGCGCCTCCGGTGCGGGTGCTGCCGATGTTGCTGCCGTACGAGCAACTGCCGACGCCGGCGCAGGTGTCCGGTCGGGGGATCCCGATCGGTGTGGACGAGCAGACGCTCAGCCCGGTGTACCTGGACTTCAACGTCGACACGAACTTCGTGCTGTTCGGCGAGAGCGAGTCGGGCAAGACCAACTTCCTGCGGCTGCTCTCCCGGGGCATCGCCGAGCGGTACACCCCGGCCGAGGCGCGGATCATCGTGTCCGACTACCGGCGCACGCTCTTGGACGTGGTCCCGGAATCGCACCTGCTGGAGTACGCGGCGGCGGCGCCGGCGCTGACGTCGTTCATGGGCGAGATCCGCGGCGGCATCGAACGGCGGCTCCCCGGGCCGGAGGTGACGCAGGAACAGCTGCGCAACCGGAGCTGGTGGAGCGGCCCGGAACTGTTCCTGCTGATCGACGACTACGACCTGGTTGCCTCCTCCAGCGGCAACCCGGTGGGCAGCATCGCCGAGTTCCTGCCGCTGGCCCGCGACGTGGGCCTGCACCTGATCATCGCCCGCAGCAGCGGCGGTGCGGGCCGCGCGCTGTACGAGCCCGTGCTGCAAAAGCTCCTCGACCTGGGCACGTCCGGCCTGATCCTGTCCGGCAACCGGGACGAGGGCGCCCTGATGGCCAACGTCAAGCCGACCCAACTCCCGCCGGGACGTGGGCAGTTGATCACCCGGCGGCGAGGCGTGGAGCTGATCCAGACGGCCTGGCTGCCGGACAACTGACGGCATTCGACGCGAACGGGACCCGATCACCAGGTGATTGGGTCCCGTTTTGCGTCGTTAGGCCGAAGCCACCATCCGAATAGTTATAACGGAACGTCAGCCTCCTCTTGCGATCTGCTGACCATTCGTGGATCAATGGTCAGCGCCGCGACGCGCAGGCGTGTCCGACGTCCGCCGGGGAGGGTTGCGGCCGAAGGTCACCAAGCCCGGGGGAAACGTTGGCTATGGCGGGATCCGGTTTTCAGATCAGCCTGGAGATGCTGGAGAAGTTTCAGGGGGCGTTGGAGGGAGTACTCGCCGAGCTGGTCGGCGAGGATCCGGGGGCGAACGCGGCGGAACACGGAATCGGCGCCGGAGACCTGGGCGTCTCGTTCGCCGAGGCCCCGATGATCGGCGGCGTGATCCAGGAGACCGCCACCCGATTGCGCGCGCTGATCGCCACGCTGCACGACCAGATCACGGCGATGAAGTTGTCGGTCAAGGTCAACGGCGCGAACACGGCCGACGTGGACGACGACACGCGCCGGGAGCTGGCCGCGATCATGGCGCGGATCGGCCAGGGTGGACAGGGGCCGGTGACGACGGGATCGACGGCCAAGTCGAGCGGCACGGTGGGTCTGGAATGACGCGACTACACGAATTCGGCGTCGTGGGGGGAATCTGATGGTGCACGCGGACGGCGCGCCGACCGGGGGGACGGGCGGCGGAACCGACTTCGAGGGATACACGCTCGAACAATTACAGGCGATGATCGCCGGGGCGAACCCCTCGGCACTGGGCGTCTACGCCGACAGGCTGCACGGGACCGCTCAACGCATCCACGCGGCCACCGACGGCCTCACCAAGTGCATCCAGGCCCTCGGCGGCGCCTGGGAGGGCCCGGCAGCCGAAAGCTTCCGCGCGTGGGCCGGCAGCGTCACCGCCGCCGCAACAGGCCTGGGCGACTACGTCTCGGCAGCCGGCAGCCACATCAACCACGTGGGCCAGCAAATCTTCGTCGCCAAGATGCGCATGCCCCAGGTGTCCCCAACAATCCTGGCCACGGCCAACCAGGGCCCGGTAGCGGTGATCTCAGCCGCCACCAACCCACCCACCGGCGGCAACCCGGCCGGCACGGACCCCATCAAGGCCCACCAGGAAGCCAAGGCCCAGGTAGACGCAGCCCACCGAGAAGCAGTAACCCAAATGCGCACCCTGGCATCGACATACCGAGTGGCAGCGTCCGATTTGAAGGCTTTGCCAACCCCGGTGTTCCCGCAGCCACCAGGCGATTTTCGAGACGGCGACCAAGCAATTGACGGACCAGGTAGCAGGTCGAGTGACAGTCGCCCGACTAGTGGGAGCGACAGTCAGTCCGGTGGCACCAAGCGCACCCCGGGATCGAGTCGCCCGAACTCGGGAATCTACTCCATGCCGCAAGGCGCTTCGCCCCATGTTGAAACTCTCGGCGGCAGCACGCCAGAGAGTGGGCACCGCTTTGTGCCGCAAGCTACCGAGCTTCAAGGGAACAGTTCCCTTACTGCACCGTATGGCACGGCAGACACCCCGTGGACACCCCAGGCCTCTGGAAACGGCGGATCGGGATCAGGGCCGGGATATGTTCCAGGTAGCAGCGGACCTATCGGAGGCCCGCCGGGTAGCAGTCCCCCAGTCCCTGGCATCATCCCCGGCACCGCTGGCCCCGTGCGCACTGTTAACGACCCCCGATCCGGCGCCTCGGGTGGTAGTACTTCGGGCGTAACTTCGCGCAGCGGAGGCATTCCCGGCGCGGTACCGAGTGGAAGCGGGGCCGTCCCAAAAACTTCGCCGCGTACTGGTGCCTCGCCCGGCTTCGGCGGCGGCCAAGGGCCTTTTACCGGACGTCCCGAAGCGCGCAACCCGACTACACACGGGCCGGGGAATGCATCTAGTACTAGCTCACAGGGGCGTCCGGTTGGCATGCCTGGGGTTCCGGGCGCCGCAGGAGGCACAGTTGGATCTTCGCCGGCCGGTGGCTCGGGTCGGAGACTCGCAGCCTCAAGAGGTGGCTCCGTGGGAAATGCCTCGGGAACCCCATCCAATCGAAACTCACCCAGGCTGCGAGCACTGCCCGTCGAAGGCGACAACGCGCCATCGGAGAATCAGACGCCGAGGCGGCCTTTCGGTCAACGAACACCCTTCACGGGCGGCACGCGCTCCGAGCAAGTACGACGACGAGCCCCACGCTCTGAAGAAGATGATGACAACCTGTGGGATGGTCCACGACAACCAGGCGTTGTACCACCGGTAATCGAGTGACAAGCGCCTCACGTCAGTAACTCAGGAAGGACACCTCCGTCGATGAGCGGACGCCCCACCCGAGCATCGCGGCCGTCTGTCCTGCTCGGTCTTCTCGTAATGATCTTGGTTGGTGGAAGCATTTCCGCTGCACCGGCACAAGCCGATTCCATCCGTGCACAGCAGTGGTATCTGGACACGTGGAAGATCGATGATGTCTGGAAAGCTGCTCGTGGCGCAGGAATCACCATCGCCGTTGTGGATTCGGGTGTCGATGCCACTCATGAGGATCTCGCCGGACAGATTTTGCCCAGCCTAAACGCCCCCGGGGACCAGAACGGACATGGCACGGGAATGGCCAGCCTCATCGCGGGGCAAGGCCGAGCAGGGGGTGGACAAGGCGTCTTTGGCGTAGCTCCAGGAGCCAAGATCCTCCCCTTTCGCACAAACCCGGCTCCGGTGGGAGGGGTCGACCAAACCTCCCTTGCCGAAGGTGTTCGTCTCGCCGCCGACTCTTCAGCTCAGATTATCAATCTCTCTGTCGGTTCAAGCATTAACACCCCGACTCTGGAAGAATCCGTCGCCTACGCATTGAGTAGAGGCAAGATGGTCATTGCTGCTGGTGGCAACGCGCCAGCAGATAAGGATGGCGTACAGCTATACCCTGCCGCTTATCCGGGAGTTCTCTCCGTGAGTGCAGTAAATCGTGATGGTGCACCAGCAACAAATAGTGTGCGAGGGCCATGGATTTCCCTTAGCGCTCCTGGGGAAGAGATCCCGAGAGCTTGCGTGACCCAGTCCCATTACTGCCTTGGCACCGGGTCCAGTGATGCCACCGCACTCACCTCCGGGGTGGCCGCGCTTGTGTGGTCGGTGCATCCGGATTGGACGGCTAATCAGGTCATTCGGCGGCTGATCGATACTGCCAATCGGCCTACCGAGCCCGTGCCTTCGGATACCTTCGGCTATGGGGCCGTGAGCCCCCGCAAGGCGCTTGCTGCGACCGACACGCCTGGGCCGGCCGATGTGAATCCGCTTGTCGGGGTGCGGGGGGACAAGCCGAGTGGGCCGGCCACGGCCGCTGCTTCGGCTGCGCCCTCCGCGGCCGTGGGCCCGCCCGCGAGCGCGCCACCGGCGAAGGGCGTCGCCGAGTCCGACGACGGCAACGACGACGGCCTCGTCGTTCCGGTCCTGGTCGGCACCGCGATCATCGTCGCCCTCGCCGCCGGCGCCGGTGTCATCGCCACGCGTCGGCGCCGGGCCCGCGAACTCGCCCGCCGCCAAGCCCCCATCGCACCCCAGTGGCCCAGCCAACCGCCGACCTACCACCCGCCGGGCAGCGGCCCCTACGACCGGCGCTGACGGGTTATCGCGAGCCCTGCCCCGGATTCGCAAAGCACGGCGACGTCACCCAGACCGTGATCTGCTCGGGCGGGGAAGTACTGCTCACCAGGATCCGAAAGCCGTCGGCCTCGTCGACTCCGGAAACCTTGCCCCCCGGGCTCTCCGGAATGTCATAAATCTCGTCCTGCGCCACCCTCACCCCCTGCGCCGCAAACGCGTCGCGGACTCGACGAAGGACCTCCACCTGGCGCGCGGGCGCCACGACCACGTTGTACATGTGCAGCAGGGAATAGGAGTCGGCCCCGGAGACACCTCCGTCGGAATTTTCACAGGGCCCGTCCTTGGAGGAGACTCCCTGCGGCGTAACCGGGGCACCGATGACGTCCAGCACCGCCCGAGCATGCCGCTCCGCAATCGCGCGGGACTCCTCCAGCGGCTTGACGCGCAGCGGTTCGTTCTTTTTGGACACATTTCCTCCACAGGCTGAACCGAAGACGACCAGACCGATCACCGAAGCCAAAAGCCGATCGGCCCTCATGGCTTCGATGCGGTCGGAAGCCGACCGTGCTCCAGTTCCGGGCGGCGAGCAGGGTTGGGATCGTCGTAGAGCCCCATGATCACTCTTGCCTGGTTCTCGAGACTCGACTCCGGTTGATCGCCATTCATGCTCCAGTAGCTACTGTGATCGCCCGGTGATGCCACGAGCCGATTTCCCCCGAAGTCCTTGTCGTGGGGCAGAGTCTTACCGTGTTCGGCCTGCCATCCGGCGTGACTTGCCGCGCCCAGTCCCGGTATTCCGTCGTTGTCCGCGACCTCGGCCCAAAAGTGGCGTGGGTCGATGTGCAGGTCATCCGCGCTGTCGGTATGCGTGCCGGGGCTCCCCACCACGATCATGTCGTCAACGGCGATGCCGTCGCCCTTCCGCCCGGCATCACCCAGGAGTGACGACCCATAACTATGCGCGACGACACTGATGTGGTGGTCCGTGGATTGAGCACGTAGGCCGCCGACGAAGGTGTCGAGACGCGGCGCTCCCTCCTGCGATCGATCCCAGCCGACGACGCTGGAGACTTTCGATTCCCAAGGCTTGTCGATCCCACCGAAAGAAGCTTCGGGAGCGTCGTAGTCCAGCCAGAAAACCGACGCCACATCACCCGCTTGGGGGGTCAACCGGTCGGAAGCATCCTGGATCTTGTCCAGACGCTTCATCTGCCCCTCCAAACCGCCCGCTACATCGGTATTCGTGCCGGGCACCAGGATTGCGGTGTGCCTAGCCAGGTCCGGGTTTCCGATCGACATGACCACCTGGCCGTCGAGAAACTTGTTGCCGAACTTCAGCAGCAGTATTCCCGAGTCGTCCGCGGCACATGTCCCGTTCTTCGTCAAGGCCGACTCTATGGCTTGGAGATTCTTGATCTCCCGGAATTCTCCATCGCTCAGCGGCCGCCCCGACAAATCGGCCAGGCGTGCATCGAGCGCCCTCCGATTCGCCTTGTCACGGTCGGCGGCCGGAATCCCATCCATACTCCCGATCTCGTGCGGGTAGCTGCTCAAGTAAAGGCGCCGCTGCTCCTCCGTCAACCCTCCCCACCAGGCCGCCGATCCAGCGGGGTCCATATCTTTCGGAAGGCCGTTCACACCATGTAGAGCGGCGACGCGTCGAGCGTCCTCCTGCGCATTTTCCCACGAGTTCAGTGCCGTCGCGGCAACATCCGAGGGATTGAGTCCGGCGAGCACTCCGGCAAGCTTGTCATCCACCTCGCATGCCTGACGAATTATCGTATCCAGGCGCCGCTTGAATTCATCCAGCAAGCTTTGCATCCTGGCCGGATCTCCGGGAGCAGCCCCTCCGCCTTCTGCGCCACGAGGTGCAGCGGTGTCGAGGACGTAGCCCCCACCCGACTCCGAGACCTTTATCCCGGCCGCCTCCGCCTCTCGAACGACTGTCAGCAAGGCATTCTGGATGACCGGCATCTCGGCTGCCGCCTGGTCGGCAGCGGATCCTATCGATTGGGCCTGCATGGCGGAGATGGCAATCTGTCGAACGACACGTTCGAGATCCTTGTCGGCGGTCTGCGCCGATATACCCTTCCACCCGGCCTGCTCGACCACGTCGTTGACGCCGGCCCGGAAGGATGTCTCCAGGTCGTGCAGACGGGTGGTCGCTTTGCTCCAGGCAGCGGCAAAATCACGCCACCCATCGAATTTTGCATCCCTGAGTTCGACAAAGTTGACCATATCTAAGACTTTCCGTCGAACATCGTCTTCAATTCGGTCTCGTTCTCACGATACTTTGTCCGGGTGCGGTAAATCTTGTCGGCAGCCGCCTGGCATCCATTCGCCAGTCGCATTATCGCGGCCGACCATTCCCGGCTCAATTCACCCATTTGGAATCCGGTTTTGAAGCCCGGCGTCCCGATCGGCGGACCGTGGCCCACGTCTCCACTCACAGCTTTGAGGTCTTGGCCGATGGAGACTGCCTTGCCGGCCGCAGGAACGAGCTTGTCGACATCGACCGCGAAGTTGTTCCCCGGGGGCGAAAGGACAGGAGACATGACCTCGGGTAATGCCGTCCGCGCCCCGGGGCCGCTGAGAATCTGATTCATCCCTGGCCCCGCCCGCTGACCGTCCGGATTGTCGGCGAACCTGGGCCCACCATCGAACAGAGCCGGATCGGTGTCCGCCGACGGCATGGGTGGCCGGGGCGCTGCCGGAGCAGAAAGGAGTGGATTCGACGGTGGGTCGGTCGGGTCCACTCGGAAATATTCGGGTGACAGAACCCGGTTTATATTCGTGTCGGGAATGTTGTGCTCAGCCATTTTCACTCCGCTGATCGGGGTGGGAGTCACCAAACGCGCCGACGGTTCCGGCAGGGCCTGGTGCCCCGGGAACCAAGTGCCGGTTGTTGGTTCAGCCGGTCGGAGGGTGGTTGCGGGCGTCGCGGATGACGATGGCGCCGCTGATCACCACGATCGTGAGGCCGATCGCGACGAAGAGGGTTACCGAGGCCTTGCGGCGGTCGCGGTCGGCTCGGGTGGGGCCGTGGGCCAGTGGGGCCACGTTGACCAGTTCCGTGCTGCGGTCGACCTTGGGGTCGGGGACCGGGACGGAGCCGGGGACGCCGGTGAAGGCGAGGGCGCGCAGGGGGTCGACCACGCCCCAGCCGACGCCGTCCATGTGGCCCGGGGCGGTGCGCTGGGCGGTCTGTTCGATCAGGGTGATGACCTGGGCCGCGGTGTAGTCGGGGTGCGCCGAGCGGATCAGCGCCGCGACGCCCGCCACGTACGGCGTCGCGAAGGAGGTGCCGTCACCCCGGCAGTGGCCGCCCTTGGGGACCGTCGACCACATGTCCACGCCGGGCGCCATCACGCCCACATACGGCTTGTTCTGCGAGAACGGCGCCCGCTCGTTGTTGCGGTCGGCGGCGCCGACGCCCAGCACGCCCGGATACTTCGCGGGCCACGAGTCGAGGTTGTCCTTGTCGCCGGAGTTGCCCGCCGCGGCCACCACCACGACCTGCTTGGCCAGCGCCCGCTGGATCGCGTCCCGCAACTTTTGGCCCGGCTCCTGGCCGCCCACGGTGTCCTGCGAAATGTTGATCACCGAGGCGCCCCCCGCGACCGCGAAGTCGATCGCCTGGGCCAGGGTGTCCTCGTTGCCCTTGGTCGCGTCGTCGCCGCCGTTCTGCCGGATCGGCAGCAGCATCGCCTCGGGCGCGATCCCGGCGAATCCGGTCTCCAGCCTGGGGGTCAGCCGATCCCCGGGCCGGGCCGCGATGATGCCCGCGGCCATCGTGCCGTGGCCGTTGGTGTCGTCGGTGCCGTTCGCCTTGTCGTTGAAGAAGTCCTTGCCGGCCACGATCGCCGGCGCCAACTGCGGGTTGTCGTCGTCTATCCCGCTGTCGATCACCGCGACCGTGACCCCCTTGCCGGTCGCCTTCTGCCACAGCTCGTCGAGCAACACCCGTTGCAACGACCACGGCTTGCCGGGCATCGGCTTCGACGGGTACTGGCAGTCGCTCCCCGCGAGCAGCGTGGTGTCCACCGGGCCCCGGCCGGCCGAGGCAGCGTCCCCCGCCCCCGCGCCCACCGATCCGGCGGGAAGCACCAGACCCAGCGCCAGAAGGGGTGCCGCCCACCGTCGCCGCACGGGTCGCATCGGTTCGTTCGCCTTCCGGATCACCGACCGCCCGACCCCGTTCCACCGGACCGGGCGGTTCGTCTCATGGGTGTCCCCGGCCCCCGTAAGACCGATGACGGACGCGGGAGGAGGCGGGCACGAGCCCGCCTCCTCACATCACGTCACTCACTCGCACACGCACCAACGCACTCGCGCACTCGCGCACTTCGCCGACGACGCTCCGCGCCGAGGAACGAAGCGGCGACTACTGCCACATCTTGGCGTTCGACGCCTCGGTCTGGCGGTAGGCGTCGGCCGCGCGCATCAGGCCGTCGGCGATGCCGTTGAGCGCGTCCTGCAGCCCCTGCGCGTTCTGGTCCCAGCTCGCCTGCTGGACGAGGTAGCCCTCACGGGCGTCACCGGACCACGACTCGGTGACCGGCGAGATGTCCCGCTTCAGACCCGACTGCATGTCGGCCAGACGGGCGTTGAGGGCGCGGATATCGGCTGCGGCCTGTTCGAGCGCAGCGAAAGTGACAACTACCTGCGACATGCTTTCTCCCCAGTGTCGGATGACGGGCGAACGACCGGGGCATCGCCCCGAGCGCCACGAGAGCGGACTCGACCGTCGGCGACAGGGGCGACCAAGCGCACGGCGACGACGGTACGAATCCCGGAACGAACCTCGGTCAGAACATCAACTTCGAGATGTTGCCGGACACCGTCGTCTCGGTCTGGTCGTACGAGTTGGCGTTGTGGCCCATCGCCCCGGAGATGGCGTCCAGAGCGCGCTTCACCCCGAGCGCCTTCTGCACGGCCTGCTCCTGCAGCGGGTCGAACTGGTTCCTGGCAGCGCCCTGCCACTGACCCTCGATCGCGTCGACCTTGCGGTTCATCTCCTGGATGGCCGCCTCGAGGTCGGTCGCGACACCCTGAACCTTCTTCGACAACTCCGCCAACATCTGCGGAGTGATCTTGAACGCTTCACCTGCCATGTTTCACCATCCCCCATGAGACAGACGTGCGCGAGGGAAGGTTCGTGTCACCCGTGTCGGGTGCCCCCGCACCAACGTCACCGTTGCGACGTCGTGGGAACTCTAACCGCAACCCCGGACGCCACCCAAGCGACGCCCTACGCAAGGTTACGGAACCTTGACCCGGTCGATACCACTGCGGGTCTTGTGCAATGCGCGGGTCTTCAGTGGTGCTTTCGGGTCGGTTCGTCGCCACACACGACTCTCCCGACGCTACCCCAACTCCCGCATCCAGGCTCAGGAACCCTGTGGCTTCTTGGCATCGACCGTACTCAATCGCGGTCCGCGGGACACCAGTTCCGACCACGCCCGGGGCAACGACGCGGGCTCCACGCCCTTGTACCCCAGGCGCTGCTTCGCCTCGCTCTCCTGCCCGGACTGCGCCTGCCCGCCGCCGGTCTGCGCCTCCTCCGGCACGCTGTAGCGCAGTCCCGAGTCGGCGACCAGATACATCGGACCACCCTCTGGCGTACCGGTGACCTCCCGGTACAGCGCCCCCGCGCCGGGCTTGACCCACACCCCGCCCATGCCGTCGACCAGTTGCTCCGGCGGCCGGGTCCCCGCGGACTGCGTGGTCACCGGCTGGGTGCCGCGCCAGTTGTCGGCGAAGGTGTTGCACACCACGTTGCGCGGCAGTTCCAGGTCGTTGCGGGTCATCCGGTTCATCGGGGTCGGCGGGATCTCCGGCCATCCCTTGTCCGCGGCGTAGGTGCGGTCCTGCACCACGGCGGTGCCGAGCGTGCCGATGTTCACCGGGAACGCGTTCGGCGGCGTGTTGCCGTACGCCTCCTTGACCCTCGGGTTCGTGGTGAGCAGGACGGCGGTCAGTTCGCTGATCGGCATCACGCCCTCCTTGGTGACCACGTAGTTCTGCCGCTGGGCACCGCCCTCGGCCCGCAGCACGATGCCGATCCTGTTGTACTCCCTGGCCAACGGCAGCGAGGTGGGCTTGCCGTAGTCGGCCGGCAGCGGGTGGTCGATCACCCCGCCGTCGATCAGCGTGGCCAACCACGAGTCGCTCATCGGCTGCGCAGGTATCCCGACCAGGTTGAGCGCGCCGATCACCGTCGGCGCCTCCACCGCGTAGCGCTTGCCCTGGTAGACGAGGTACTTGCGCTGGTTGCGGTCCTGCACGAACAGCCCCTGACCGGGGGCGAGCGGCCCGTCCGCGGGGGACGCGCCGATGAACACGCTGCGCTGCGGCTCGCCGGCCGGGTCGGGCCTGCCGTCCTTGCCGATCGCCGGACGCTCGCACACGGTCCAGGACTTGCGCCCCCGGACCTCCTTGGCGGTGGGCAGCCGGTCCGGCGCGTTCGGAATTCCCAGCGGCGCGCCGTGACTCACGCTGTTGAGCTGCTTCTCCGGCACCATGTTGACCTTGAAGTTGCCCGGGTCCAGGAGCAGTCGGCCCGACGCGATGTTGAGCACCGGGTGCAGCTTGCCGTCGAGGAAGACGTATCGGCTGGCCGAGTCGCGGCCCACGATCAGACTGCTCTTGTCCTTCCAACCGGGCGGCGTCCCGGGCTTGATCAGACCGACGACCCCGAACCCGGCCAGCACCAGCATCGCGACCACGATGCTGGGGGTGACCATCCGCATCGGCTTGGGGGCGTTCTCCTCGGTGCCCCCGCCGGGCGCGGGTTGCAGGAAGGCCGCCACCATCCGGCGGCGCGCGAAGATGTACGCCTCAAGCTGCTCGCGGCGCGATGCCATCGTTCTCCCCGTGATCGACCGAACGCTCCGGCTGACGGTTCTACCACCGTCGCGGTCGCAGGGTCGCGGCCAGACCCCCGGCCCCGTACCGTACGGTGTGCCGCACCCGTTGTGACAGCCGGGCGACGGCGTACGGGGACAAGTCGTGACATGGGGGATCTACAAACGTGGCCGCACCCACGCCGGTAGGGACGCATCGGCAGACCCGCCCGCCCACACCACCCGACGGGACGTCGCCACCGACGCCGCCCCAACGCGCCTCTCTGCGGGTACATCCGCGCGCGGGCCGGATCGGCGGCGTGCTGGTCCAGCAGATCGTACTGATCCAACTCGCGGTGCTGCTGGTCGCGATCGGCCTGGCCGCCAACCCCGCGGTGCTGATCGGTCTGGGTGCCGTGGCGATCCTGCTCGTGGTGCCCGCGCTCGTGCGGCTGCGCGGTCGGTGGCTCGCGCAGTGGTTGCCGATCATGTACGACTTCCGCCGCAGGCGTCGGATGCCGGCCGTGCCGGACGACGCGGATCCGGTCCTGGTCCCGGTATTGGAGTGCGCGCCGCGGTTGACCACCACCTCGGTCACCGACCGCGACCGCCGCTCGATCGGCCTGATCGGCGACGGCACCTTCCTCACCGCCGTACTGCTGGTCACCTCGCGCGACGAACCGCTGCGCCCCTCGCGGGCCCAACGACCGCTGCCGCTGCCCGCGATCGTGAGCACGCTCGACGTGGACGACGTGACGCTGGCCTCGGTCCAGGTGGTCCAGCACACCCAGCCGGCGCCGGCCACCCACCTGCCCGAGGAGGCGCTGGCCACCCGCTCCTACCGGCAACTCGTCGAGCAGGGCCTGCACGACGTGCCCGCGCTGCGGCTGACCTGGATCGCGCTGCGCTTCGAACCCGAGCTGTGCGCGGGCGCGGTGGCCGCGCGCGGCGGCGGCGAGGAGGGCGCCCAGCGGGCGCTGTTGCGCGCGGTCAACCAACTCGCCGGCAACCTGACCGGCGCCGGTTTCGAGGCCCGGGCCCTGGACGAGGCCGAGTTGGTCCAGGCGCTCGCCACCTCGTGCAGCGTGAACCGCACCACGCGCCAGTACGGGCGCGGCGGGCGGCGGACCACCGAGTCCAAGCGCGCGTGGCGCTGCGACGACCGGTGGCACACCACGTACTGGGCGAACCGCTGGCCGCAGCTGACCCAGGGGCGGACCTCCGACCTGGTGGGCGCGCTGACCGCGACCCCGGCGATCGCCACCACCTTCGCGCTGACCGCCAGGCACGGTGTGGGCGGGACCACCGCGCTCACCACGCACGTACGGATCGCCGCCCGCTCCGGCAGCGAACTGGCGGACGTGACCCGACAGCTGGAGCGCCGCGCGCGGTCCGAGCGGATCGGGCTGACCCGGCTCGACTGGGAGCAGCAGCCGGCCCTGCTGGCCACGCTGCCGCTCGGCGGCCTGTCGTGACGAGGCGTCACATGTGCACGCGTACGGGGAGGACCCACCTGTGAGCACGACCAACACCGGCCGCGGCCGACGCCGGGCGCCGAACGGGCGCAATCCGGCCCCCGCGCCGACGCCGGCCCCGACCCCGGGATCCGGCACCCCCGCCCCGCAGCCGGCGCGGCGCGGAGGCCTCGCCCGGTTGATCGGCCCGCGCCACGAGCGGCATCTGCTGACCGCCGCCCAGTTGCCCGCGCTCGGCCTGCCGGTGGGCGACGACGGCGTGGTGATCGGGGTCGACGCGGATCGTGATCCGGCGGTCCTGGGCCTGTTCCGGCCCGAGCCGCTGGAGGTGGCGTTCGTCGGCGGCGCGTATGTGGTGCAGATCATCGCGTTGCGGGCGGCGGCGATCGGCGCCCGGGTGGCGATCGAGTCCGGCCGACCGCAACTGTGGTCCGCGATGGCCCAGGCGGCAGGCGGCGCGCAGCCGTGCGTGACGGTGCATCAGGTGGGTCGGCTCGGCCCGCAGGGCCCCACTCCCGGCAGTCCGGTCCTGGTCGTCCGCGACTGCGGCGCCCGGCCGCCGCGCAATCGGCTCGCGCCGGCCGCCTGGCAGACCACGCTGACCCTGCTGCCCTTCCTCGACCCGGCGCAGGCCCGGCAGCGGATCGGCGCGGGCGTCGGGCTGATCGGCATCCAGCGGGTCTCGCCGATGGAGGCGCAGGCGGCCGCGACCGTACTGAGCCTGCCCGGCGAGGACGAGGCCGCGCTGCCCACGCTCGCCGACGAGCTGACCCTGTGGAGCACCAGGAAATCGCGCAAGTACGTGATGCTGACGCCCACTCGGGCCGAACTCGACCTGCTCGGGCCGCCGCGCCGGATGGACTGACCCCGAGTCCGGGCGCACCGGGCGCGCGGTTCCGAGCACCGCCTCGGCGCGAACAGTGGACGGACCGGCGACGACCGCCGACGCCGCTGACTACGCTGTGAGGCTCGTGTAGGGGGCAACCTCGACCCTGGTCGGGGTACGGCCGACGGCGGCGCCGTGTGCTCTGATGCCGAGCCGCCTCCGGACGATCGGAAGGACCACACCGTGAGCAGCGAGCAGGACGGCGCACACATCGAGGCGGGGGCGGACGAGGAAGAGGAGTGGTCGGGACCCGACTTCACCATGCCCTCGTGGTACACCCACCAGGACGGCGGCGCGCCCGCGCCACCCCCGTCCGGGGTCCGTGCGCCCGCACCACCGGGGCCGAGCCAGGCGCCCCGCTACGGCAGTGAGGACCCCACGCTCGTGCCGCCGGCACGCACGCCGGACGCGCCCGCGCCGCTGCCGTACGGGGCGGACCACGGCGCCGCGCACCCGGCCGGCCCGACCGCCGGCGCCCCGGGCCCGTACGGCTCCGGCGCACCGGTATCGCCGCCCGCCGGCCTGCCCGGGACGGGCGCCCCGACGCACGAGCCCACCCACCGACCGCCGGCCGACGAGCCCCGCACGCACGAGCCCGCGCCCCCGGCCGCCGTCGACCACGGCGCGCACCGCCCGGCCGGCCCCGGCGAGGCCCACCCCAACCCCGAGCCGCCGGCGCCGTACCGCGTGGACGCGAACGCGCCCGCGCCCCAGCCCCCGCCCGCGTTCGGCGCGGGCTCGGGCGCAGGCGCGGGCTCGGCCGAGCCGACCACCGTCGTCCCGCCGCAGTACACCCCGCACCAGCCCTCGGCCCCCCTGCCGTATGGCGGCCAGCCGCCCGCCGCACAGGATCGCCCCGGCCCGACCTTCACCCCCGGCGACCAGACCATGGTGATGCCGCCGGTGACCGATCAGGACCGCCCGGGCCCGGCCGCCCCGCCGTCGTCCGCCCAGGACGACCGACCGGAACAGCCCTTCACCCCCGGCGACCCGACGATGGTCGTACCCCCGTCCCTCGACCGGGACCACTCGGGCGGGCTCGTACCGACGGACGACCGGACGACGGTCGTCCCGCCCTCCCACGACCAAAGCCGCCCGGACCCGAGCTTCGCCCCGGGCGACCCGACGACGGTCGTCCCGCCGTCGTTCGACGAAAGCCGGCCCGAGCCCACTCCCCCGGCCGACGACCGCACCACCGTCGTCCCGCCGTCCGGCGACCCGAACCACCCCGGCCCGGCTTTCACGCCCGGCGACCCGACCATGGTCGTACCGCCCTCCTACGACCCGGGCCGCCCCGCCACGGAGCCGGCCGAGCCCGGTCCCGCCGACCCGCCCGCCGGCGCTCCGGTCGACGCGGCCCCGCCCGGCCCGGAGCACCCGGAGCCGGTCGAGCCGCCCCGCCCCGACGCCGAGGCCGGCGACGCGCGCCCGACCGACGCCGCGTCCCCGGAACAGTCGCCCGCCGGTCCACCCGGCGAAGCCGCCCCGCGGCCCGACTCCGCACCCGACCGCGCCGACGAGGCGCCCCCGGCCGCGGAAGCCCGCCCGGACGCACCCGCGCCGTTCGACCCGCACGACGTACCCACCACCCCCGCCGGCGGCACGCCGATCCCCGGCCTCTCCGCCGTCGAACCGTCCCCGGCGGCCCCGGAAGCCCCCCACACCAAGCCGGCCGACACACCCGCGCCGCCACCACAACCGCCGCAGGGCTACGACCAGAACCCCCAGGCGCAGCCGTACGCGGCCGAAGCGCAGCCGCCCGCCCCGCCGCAGGGACCGCAGGCACCGGAGCCGCCGCAACCACCGGCCGCCGGCCAACCGCAGCAGCCTCAGCCCCCGGCCCCGCCGACCGCCCCGGCACCCCAACCGCCCGCCGGCGCATACCCGCCCTACGGACAACACCAGCAGCCGCCCCCGCCCCCGGGCGGGCCGCTGCCCTACCCGCAATACCAGGGCCCCGCGCACCCGGGAGCCCCGCAGCAGCCGTATCCCGGTCGGCAAAGCCCCCCGACGCCCGATCAGGCGACCCGGCTGATCCCGCCCGTCACCGACGACATGGCCGCCCCGCCCGGCGTCCCGCAGCAGGGCCCGCCGGCCGGCGCCCCGCCGCGCCCGATGACGCCTCCGCAGGGTTCGCCGCTGCCGCCGCCGGCCTGGACCGGCTCCGCTCCCGGACACGGCGAGGCCTGGGGCGGCTCGGCACCGCCGCCGACCGGACAACCGCTGCCGCCGCCGAGTGGCGAGCCGATCGCGCCCCCGCAGCAGCAGCGCGACGAACGTTCGTGGATGCGCCGTGCCTTCGGCGGCGGCAACGACCAGGCCACCGCACCGGAACAGCACGGCGGCCAACCGCCCTACGCCCAGGCCCCCGGCCCGTACCAGCAGGCCCCCGGACCGTACGCCCAGGGCACCCCGCCGCACGGTGCCCCCGGCCCGCAGCCACACGCCCCGTACCCGCAGCCCGATCCGCAGCAGGGCGGACCCAACCCGTACGCCCAGGCGCAGCCGGGTCAGCCGCCCTACGGCCAGGCACCCCCCGGCCCCCAGGGACCGGACTACGCCCAGGGCGCCCCCTACGGACAGCCGAACCCCGGCCACCCGCAACCGCCCTACGCCCAGGGCACCCCGCCCCAGGGCGCCGCGGCCCCGCAGCAACCCGCGTACGGCCAACCTCCCGCCGACGCCCAACCGCCCCACCAGGGCACGCCCCCACACGGCGCCCCCGGCCCCCAGGCCGCACCGGGCGCACAGGGAGCACCGGGAACACAGGGACAGCCGGCCCACCCCGCGCAGCCGGGGCAACCGGGATACCCCAGTCACCCCACGCCCCAACACCCCGACCCGGCCGACCCGTACGCCGCCCAACCCCCCGAGGCACCCCAGCCCTACCACCCGGGCACTCCGCCCCAGGGCAACCCGCAACCCCAGCAGCAGCCCTGGTCCCCCGACGGCGGCGGCGCCCCGGCCCGCACCGTCGGCGGCGCGCCCCTCGGCTACACCGCGGCCGTCGAACTGACCAGCGACCGCCTGCTTCGCAAACAACCGCAACCCCGTCGGCAGACCCCGCGCTTCCGGCTCGGGGGCAAGTCCGCCGACGCCCGCCGCGCCGAACGCCTCGAACGCATCCGCACACCCGTCCTGGGCTGCTACCGGATCGCGGTGATCAGCCTCAAGGGCGGCGTCGGCAAGACCACGACCACCACCGCCCTCGGCTCGACCCTGGCCACCGAGCGCCAGGACCGGGTGATCGCGATCGACGCCAACCCGGACGCCGGCACCCTCGGCCGCCGGGTCCGCCGGGAGACCGGCGCGACCATTCGCGACCTGGTCAACTCGATGGCCCACGTGCACAGTTACATGGACATCCGGCGGTTCACCTCACAGTCGTCCAGCGGCCTGGAGATCCTGGCCAACGACGTGGACCCGGCGGTTTCGACCACGTTCAACGACGACGACTACCGCTCGGTGATCGACCTGCTCGGCAAGCAGTACCCGATCATCCTGACCGACTCCGGCACCGGCCTGCTCTACAGCGCGATGCGCGGAGTCCTGGACCTGGCCCACCAGTTGATCGTGATCAGCACGCCCAGCGTGGACGGCGCGACCAGCGCCAGCACCACACTCGACTGGCTGGTCGCACACGGCTACGCCGACCTGGTGGCCAACAGCATCACGGTGATCTCCGGGGTCCGCGAGACCGGCAAGATGGTCAAGACCGAGGACATCGTCGCCCACTTCGAGACCCGCTGCCGCGCGGTCGTGGTCGTCCCCTTCGACGAACACCTGTCCGCGGGCGCCGAGTTGGACCTCGACATGATGCGCCCCAAGACCCGCGAGGCGTACTTCGAACTCGCCGCGCTGGTCGCCGAGGACTTCCACCGCACCCAGCCCGGCGAGCAGCAGCAGCAGTGGCAACCGCAGTACCAACAACAGCCGCCGCAGCAGCCCTATTACGGCGGGCCCCAACAGCCCCAGCCGTACCCGCAACAGCAGCCATACCAACAGCAACAACACCCGCAGCAGCCGCAACACCCGCACCCACAACACCAACAGCCGCAGCCGCAGCCGCAACAACCGCAGCCCCAACAGCCGTACTACCAGCAGCCCCCGCCCGGCGACTGGCAACCACCGCGACAGGGCTGAACGCACGAGGGCCGCCCCGGAGAAAGTCTCCGGGGCGGCCCTCGTCGGTTCGCTCAGCGCGCGGCGTCGAGATCCGTCGCGTCGATCAACTCGCGCGCCCGCTTCACGTCCCGCGCCATCTGGTCGAGCAGGTCGTCGACCGACTCGAACCGCACGGTCCCGCGCAGGTATTCGAGGAAGTCCACGGCGACGTGCACCCCGTACAGGTCCAGATCGGTCCGGTCCAGCGCGTACGCCTCGACCCGGCGCTCCGTACCGTCGAAGGTCGGGTTCGTCCCGATCGAGATCGCCGCCGGCAACCGCTCGCCGTCGATCACCAGCCACCCCGCGTACACCCCGTCGGCCGGAATCGCCGTATACGGAAGCACCTCGAGGTTGGCCGTCGGATAGCCCAGTTCGCGCCCGCGCTGGTCCCCGCGCACCACCACGCCCTCGACCCGGTGCGGTCGGCCGAGCAGTTCGGCCGCGCCCGCCACGTCGCCCTCGGCGACCCGGGCCCGGACGACGGTGGACGAGAAGGTCACCTCGCCGGAGACGAACAGCTCCGGCTCGACGACGGTGAAGTCGTTCGCCACGCCCAACTCCTCCAAGAGGGCGACGTTGCCCGTCGCCTTGTGGCCGAAACGGAAGTTGCGTCCCTCGACCACCACGGCCGCGTGCAGCGTGTCCACCAGCACCTGGCGGACGAAGTCGACCGCGCTCTGCCGGGAGAATTCGAGGGTGAACGGGAGAACCAGGACCGCCGCCACCCCGAGGTCCGCCATCAACTGCGCGCGCCGATGGTGCGGCGTCAGCAGCGGCGGATGGCTGCCCGGGCGGACCACCTCGCTGGGGTGCGGGTCGAACGTGACCACGACCACGGGCAGACCGCGCTCGCGACCGATCTCGACCGCTCGGCCGATCGTCCGCCGGTGTCCGCGATGCACACCGTCATAGGACCCGATCGTGACGACGGAGCGTCCCCAATCGCTGGGGACGTCCTCCAAGCCCCGCCAACGCTGCACCGTAACCGCTCCTCGTTCTCCGTGGTGTGTCGCGGGTCCAGCCTCCCACGTACCGGCCCCGGCCCGGTCCCGACCCCGCCGTGGCGACGATCACCCCGGGCCCGAGCACACACCCGGGCAAGCCCCGGATCCGACCGACGAACCGAGCCCACGAGCCCGCCCGACGGCCTCGGCTCACGAACCCTGCCCACGGGCCGAGCCCACAACCTCAGCCCACGAACACCGCGAGCGGCCGCGCCACGCCCCCGCTGTTCTCCACCAACGCCAGGAACGTCCCGTCCGGCCCGAACACGCCCACCGGCCCCGACGCCTCGTCCGCCGGCAGCCGCCCGCCGTGCGAGACCGCCCGCGCCTCGTCCTCGCTCACCTCGCGGCGCGGGAACGCCGCCGCGGCCGCGTCGGCTATCGGCAACACGCCGAAGGACTCCTCCAACTCCTCCAGCGTGCGAGCACGGTCCAGGCCGTACGGACCGACCCTGGTGCGCCGCAGCGCCGTCAGGTGGCCGCCCACGCCGAGCCCGGCGCCCAGGTCCCGGGCCAGCGCCCGGATGTAGGTGCCGGACGAGCAGGTCACCCGCACGTCCAGGTCGATCGTCTCGCCCTCGCGACGGGTGGCCAGCACCTCGAACGCGGAGACGGTGACCGGGCGGGCGGCCAGCTCGAACTCCTCGCCGGCCCGCACCCGCGAGTAGGAACGCTTGCCGTCGATCTTGATCGCCGACACCTTCGAGGGCACCTGCATGATCGGCCCGGTCAGCGCGGCCACTCCCGCCGCGATCGCGGCGTCGCCCACGTGCCCGGCCGGGGTCGAGTCGGTGACCTCGCCCTCGGCATCGTCGGTGACCGTGTTCTGCCCGAGCCGGATCGTGCCGTCGTAGCCCTTCTCTGTGAGCGCGAGGTGGCCGAGCAGGCGCGTGGCCTTCTCGACACCGATCACCAGGACGCCGGTGGCCATCGGGTCCAACGTCCCGGCGTGGCCCACCCGGCGGGTACCGGCGATCCGGCGCAGCCGGCCCACCACGTCGTGCGAGGTCAGTCCGGCCGGCTTGTCCACGATCACCAGACCGTCGGGCGGCGGGGGTCCTGCGTTGCGGCGCTTCACGCGTCGTCTCCCGGGGTTGCCTGCGCCGGGGCGACCGGCAGTAGTGCGTCGGCGAGGAGGTCCCGGAATCGGGCTACCACCTCGGCCGGTGGATCGTATGCGGTGAAACCCGCCGCGAACGCGTGTCCGCCGCCGCCGAAGGCGCCGCAGACCCGTCCCAGGTCCACCGCGCCCTTGGACCGCGCGGAGGCGCGCAGCGCGCCGTCGTCGTCCTCCTTGAGCACCAGCGCGACCTCGGCCTCGCCGCTCTTGCGGACCACGTCGATCACGCCCTCGATCTCGTCCAGGCGGATCCCGTGCGCGGCCCGCTCGGCGCGGGTGATCACCGTGGAGACCAGGCCCAGACCGCCGGCCGCGCCGGTGTCGAGCCGGGCCCCGGCGAGGGCGGCGGCGAGCACCTTGAGGTAGCCGAATCGGCAGGTGTCCCAGATCGCCCGCTGGATCAGGTCGTGCCTTATCCCGGTGGCCATCAGCCGGGCCGCGAAGGTGTGCGTCTCGGGCGTGGTCCCCACGTACTTGAACGAGCCCGTGTCGGTGACCAGGCCGGTGTACAGCGCGGTGGCGATGTCGGTGGTCAGCGTGGCGCCGAGCCGGGTGATCAACTCGTCGGCGAGCACCGCGGTGGCGGGCGCGTCGATGTCGATCAGGTGGTGGGTGCCGAACCGGGTGTTGGAGGCGTGGTGGTCGACCACCAGGAGCGTCCCGGCCGCCTTGGCCCTGCCTTCGAGCAGGCCGAGCCGGGCCGAACCGGCCGCGTCGAAGACCGCGACCAACTCCGGCTCCTCGGGGACCTCGGTATGCGGCACCAGCAGGTCCTGACCGGGCAGGAACTCCAACGAGGACGGCACCACGAGGGGGTCGTCGCCATAGGAGACCCGCACGCTCCGCCCCAGCTCGCGCAGCGCGAGCCCGACGGCGAGCGCCGAACCCAGCGCGTCGCCGTCGGGGCTGACGTGGGCCAGCAGGGTGATGTCCTCGGCCGTCAGGAGCAGGCGTACCGCCTCGTCCCAGTCGGCCGCACCCGGCGCGGTCGGCGGCCTCGTCTCCGCGTCGGAACCACCGCCGGTCCGCGGCTTCGCTCCCGCGGCCGGACCGGAGTCCCGGTCCGCCGCCACGCCTGGTGTCAAGGTCGGTCGCCCTCCTGTGTGTCCGCCTCGGTCTTCGCCGTCGACTCGTCGTCGGAGTCGTCGGCATCGCCCGCGGCCGGGGTCCGATAGGGGTCCGCGTCACCGGCATAACCGGCGCCTGCGGCGGTTGAGCGTACCGCCGCATCGGCCTGCTGTGCCCGGGCGAGGAGATCGTCGATGAGTTTGGCGCTGTCCGGAAGGGCATCGGCGACGAACGTCAGCGACGGGGTGTGGCGCACGCCGGTCTGCCGGCCCACCTCGCTGCGGAGCACGCCCTTGGCGCTCTCCAGCGCGGCGGCGGTCGCCGCGCGCTCGGTCTCGTCGCCGTAGACCGTGTAGAACACGGTCGCCTCACGGAGGTCACCGGTCACTCGTGCGGCGGTGATCGTCACGAACCCCAGACGGGGGTCCTTGATCCGGCGCTCCAAGGTCTCCGCGACCACGACCTGGATGCGGTCCGCGAGTTTGCGCGCCCGCGCGGTGTCGGCCACTGATCCTCCTGCGATTGCTCGGCGTTTCGGCGGGGTTCCCCGCGCCCGGGATCACCGGGCGCGAGGACCGCTCTCGTTCTTCTTCTCTGCGACGGCGAGGGCGAGGGCGACCACCCTCGCCGGGTTCGTCAGTCGTCGTCCCCGTACACCCTGCGGCGTGCGGAGAGCAGATCCAACTCGGGCCGGCCGGCGACGAGCCGCTCGCAACTGTCCAACACCTCGGCGCACCGCTCGACGGTCGCGGAGACCACCGCGACCCCGATCACGCTGCGCCGATGCAGATCCTGATGCTCCACCTCGGCGGCGGCAACGGCATTCTTGCGCTGAAGGTCCGCCAGGATGGGGCGGATCAAAGATCGTTTTTCCTTCAACGAGTGCACATCGCCGAACAACACATCGAGGCTGATCGTTCCCACAAACATAGGCGACGGGCCTGGCCGGCCCGGGAGGCCTCGGGTCGGGGCCACCGGGGGCCGCCGACGAAAAGAACCGGGCACGCACGTCGCGGCCCGGATACCACCACTCTGCTTCGCGACACGGCGGATCCGCCCGGTGTGCACCGGGCGGATCCGTCGCGTCGTCTCGGTGGGTCCGAGTGCCTTCGACCACCGGATCGGCGGCCG
This sequence comes from Embleya scabrispora, assembly GCF_002024165.1. NCBI lineage: Bacteria > Bacillati > Actinomycetota > Actinomycetes > Kitasatosporales > Streptomycetaceae > Embleya > Embleya scabrispora. The sequence continues at coordinate 4,795,702 of NZ_MWQN01000001.1, read as the reverse complement.
GAGGCGCTCGAACGCCCTACCGGATCAGCCTCGCGGCTTCTCCCGCATCTCGAACGTCTCGATGACGTCCTCGACCTTGATGTCGTTGAACGAACCGAGGTTGATACCGCACTCGAAGCCCTCGCGGACCTCGGTGACGTCGTCCTTCTCGCGGCGCAGGCCCTCGACGTTGAGGTTGTCGGCGACCACGGCCCCCTGCCGGATGATCCGCGCCTTGGTGTTGCGCTTGATCGTCCCGCCGGTGACCATGCAGCCCGCGATGTTGCCGAGCTTGGAGGAGCGGAACACCGCGCGAATCTGCGCCGTGCCCAGCTGGACCTCTTCGAACTCGGGCTTGAGCATGCCCTTGAGCGCGGCCTCGATCTCCTCGATGGCCTGGTAGATCACCGAGTAGAAGCGGATGTCGACGCCCTCGCGGTCGGCCATCGTCCGCGCCCGGCCCTCCGGCCGGACGTTGAAGCCGATGATGATCGCGTCCGAGGCCATCGCCAGGGTGACGTTGGACTCGGTGATGGCACCGACGCCGCGGTCGATGATCCGCAGCTCGACCTCTTCGCCGACGTCCAGGTTGAGCAGCGCGTCCTCCAACGCCTCCACCGAACCGGAGCCGTCGCCCTTGAGGATGAGGTTGAGCTGCTGCATCTCGCCGGCCTTGAGGGCCTTGTCCAGGTCCTCCAGCGAGACCCGCTTCGACCGACGGGCCAGGACCGCGTTGCGCTCCCGGGCCGCCCGCTTCTCGGCGATCTGCCGCGCGGTGCGCTCTTCCTCGACCACGAGGAAGTTGTCACCGGCGCCGGGCACCGAGGTCAGGCCGAGCACCATGACCGGACGCGACGGCGTGGCCTCGGTGAGGTTGTTGCCGTTCTCGTCGATCATCGCGCGGACGCGGCCGTACGCCTCGCCGACCACGATCGCGTCGCCGATGTGCAGCGTGCCGCGCTGGACCAGGACGGTGGCGACCGGGCCGCGGCCCTTGTCGAGGTGACCCTCGATCGCGATGCCCTGGGCCTCCTGGTGCGGGTTGGCGGTGAGCTCGAGAGCCGCGTCGGCGGTCAGCACGACCGCTTCCAGCAGGTCGTCGATGCCCATGCCCTGCTTCGCCGAGATGTCGACGAACATCGTGTCGCCGCCGTACTCCTCGGCCACGAGCCCGTACTCGGTGAGCTGGCCGCGCACCTTGGTCGGGTCCGCGCCCTCCTTGTCGATCTTGTTGACCGCCACCACGATCGGCACGCCCGCGGCCTGCGCGTGGTTGAGCGCCTCGATCGTCTGCGGCTTCACGCCGTCGTCCGCCGCGACCACGAGGATCGCGATGTCCGTCGACTTGGCGCCGCGGGCACGCATGGCGGTGAACGCCTCGTGACCGGGGGTGTCGATCAGGGTGATCTTGCGGTCGACGTCGTTGACCGTGGTCGCGACCTGGTAGGCACCGATGTGCTGGGTGATGCCGCCGGCCTCGCCCGCGATCACGTTCGTCTTGCGGATCGCGTCGAGCAGGCGGGTCTTGCCGTGGTCGACGTGACCCATGACGGTGACCACCGGCGGACGCGCCTCGAGGTCGTCCTCGTCGCCCTCGTCCTCGCCCCATTCGAGGTCGAAGGACTCGAGCAGCTCGCGGTCCTCCTCCTCCGGGGAGACGATCTGGATCACGAAGTCGAGCTCGGCCCCGAGGGTCTGCAGCTCGTCGTCGCTCACCGACTGCGTCGCGGTCAGCATCGAGCCCAGGTTGAACATGATCTGGACCAGTGCCGCCGGGTTCGCGTTGATCTTCTCCGCGAAGTCGGTGAGCGAGGCACCGCGCGACATCCGGACGACCCGCCCGTTGCCGCGAGGAGCCATCACGCCACCGGCGGACGGAGCCTGCATCTGGTCGAACTCTTGACGACGCTGACGCTTCGACTTGCGCGCGCGGCCCGGACGCCCACCGGGACGACCGAACGCGCCCTGCGTGCCGCCGCGACCACCCGGGCCGCCACGACCGCCGCCGCCGGGACGACCGGCGAAGCCGCCGCCGCCACCGGGACGACCCGGAGCGCCGCCGCCACCGCCGGGACGGGGACCGCCGAAGCCGCCACCGCCACCACCGGGACGACCGCCACCGCCGCCGGCACCCGCCGGACGACCGCCGCCGCCACCGGGACCGGGACGTCCGGGCGCACCGCCCGGACGGCCGGGACCACCCGGGCCACGCGCGGGCGCCGGACGGTTGGGCATCATGCCCGGGTTCGGACGCGGGCCACCGGGGCCTGCGCTACCACCCGGACGCGGGCCCGCGGGACCACCCGAACCACCCGGACGCGGGCCGGCGGCCGCAGGACCCTGCGGACGCGGCGGCATGCCGCCCGGGCTGGGGCGACCGCCGCCGGCGGCCTGCGGCCGCGGCATACCGGTGCTGCCCGAGGTGAAGGGGTTGTTGCCCGGACGCGGGCCGGCCGGACGCGCGCCACCCGGACGGGGGGCACCACCCTGACCGGGACCACCGGCACGCGGGCCACCGGCGGACGGTGCGCCGCCGGTACGCGGACCGGACGAACGCTCGCCGCGCTCGGGACGGTCACCACGCTCGGGACGACCACCGGGGCCGCCCTGACCGGGACCACCCGGACGCGGACCCGGACGGCTGCCCGCCGCCGGACCCGAGGAGGCCGCGGCGGGACGGTCCGAACGCGGACCGCGCTCGGCGGGGCCGCGGTCGCCCTGGCCACGCTCGGCCGGACCGCGCTCGGCGGGACGTGCGGCCGGACGCGGACCCGGAGCGGGCGCGCCGCCCGGACGCGGACCCGACTGTGCCGCGGGACGCTCCGCCTGACGCGGGGCGGCCGGAGCCGCCTCCGCGGCCGGCGCGGCCGGCACCACGGGCGGGGCGGTGCTGCCCTGGGGGGCCGGGCGCGGCGTCGGGCGCGGGCCCGGCGTCGGCGCACCCGCCGGGCGCGGGCCCGGAGCGGGGGCAGGGCGCGCGGCGCCCTGCGGGGAGGGGGCACCCTGCGACGCACCGGGCGAGGCCGGCGGACGCGGGGCGCGGCGGGCGGGCCCGCCTTCCGTCTTGAGTGCTTCCGTCAATTTGCGAACAACCGGCGCCTCGATCGTCGAGGACGCCGAACGAACGAACTCACCGAGTTCTTGGAGCTTGGCCATGACGACCTTGCTCTCGACTCCGAACTCCTTGGCGAGTTCGTATACCCGGACCTTTGCCACGTCGCTCCTTCTGGTCCGGGGTTGGTCGTCCGCCGGACCGTCACTACCGCATGTCTGTACTCATCGCGTACTCATCGAGTGCTCATCGCAATCTCGACCTACTTCCGACTCGCGAGGTACCGCTTCGCTGGACCTGTCCGACCGACCTCTGACAACCCATCACCGCTCAAAAAAGCACGCAGTGGTGCCGAGTCCAGCGGCCCCGGCACGCGCAAAGCCCGAACGAACGCCTTGCGGCGCTCCGCCTGGGCCAGGCACTCCGGATCGGGGTGCAGATGCGCTCCCCGCCCGGGCATTCGGCCGCGGGGATCGGGGACACAAACGCCCTCGACCGCCACGACCCGCAATAGGTCGGCCTTGGCCGCACGCTGCCGACAACCCACGCACGTTCGGCACGGGGAAGCGGAAATCTCCCGCTCTTCCGACCTTGTACGAGGGCATGCTCGGGCACGCCTGCGACCAGACATGTTCAAGTCTACCGCTCCTCACCGCGACCTGGTTCGGTCGACCGGGTGCGATCGTCCGAATCGGTGGTCTCGGTGTCCGGCCGGATGTCGATGCGCCATCCGGTCAATCGCGCGGCAAGTCGGGCATTCTGCCCTTCCTTGCCGATCGCCAGCGAGAGCTGGTAGTCGGGCACCGTCACCCGGGCGGAGCGCGCGGCGAGGTCCACGATCTCGACCTTGCTCACCCGCGCCGGCGACAGCGCGTTGGCCACCATCCGCGCGGGGTCGTCCGACCAGTCGACGATGTCGATCTTCTCGCCGTTCAACTCGGCCATCACGGCGCGCACGCGCGCGCCCATCGGCCCGATGCACGCGCCCTTGGGGTTGAGCCCGGCGCGCGTGGAGTAGACGGCGATCTTGGAGCGGTGGCCGGCCTCGCGGGCGATCGCGGCGATCTCGACGCTGCCGTCGGCGATCTCCGGGACCTCCAGCGCGAACAGCCTCCGCACCAGGTTGGGGTGGGTGCGCGAGAGCGTGATGGACGGCCCCTTGGGCCCACGCCGCACCTGTACGACATAGCAGCGCAGGCGCATGCCGTGTGCGTACCGCTCGCCCGGCACCTGCTCCTGGGGCGGCAGGATCGCCTCGATGCGACCCAGGTCCACCAGGACGTTGCGGTTGTCCTTGCCCTGCTGGACCACACCGGCGACGATCTCGCCCTCACGGCCGGCGAACTCGCCGAACGTGATCTCCTCCTCGGCGTCGCGCAACCGCTGCAGGATCACCTGCTTGGCGGTGGTCGCCGCGATCCGGCCGAAGTCGTCCGGGGTGTCGTCGAACTCGCGCACGCGCTGACCGGCCTCGTCGGTCTCGGTCGCCCATACGGTGACGTGACCGCTTGCCCGGTCCAGCTCCACGCGCGCCTTGGGCAGGCTGCCCTCGGTGCGGTGGTAGGCGATCAACAGGGCCGACTCGATGGCCTCGACCAGGAGGTCGAACTTGATCTCTTTTTCGCGCTCGAGCCCGCGCAGGGCGCTCATGTCGATGTCCACGTCCTACGCCTCCTCGTCCATGGTGTCGTCCGCGTCGGTGTCGTGCTCGACACCGGTGTCCTCGTCGTCCTCGTCGTCCTCTTCGGTCTCGGCGGTCGTCGCCGAGTCCTTGCCCTTGCGGTTGAACTCGACCTGTACGACGGCCTTGGCCACCTCGTCCCAGGTCAACCGCCGCGGCGTGCCGTCGACGTCCAGTTCCACGCCCTCCGCGTCGCTCGCGCCGATCCGGCCGGTCACCGTGCCGCCGTCGTGCAGCTGCACCAGGACCAGTCGATCCGCCGCGCGGCGCCAGTGCCGCTCCAGCGTCAGCGGGCGGTCCACGCCGGGGGTGGTGACTTCGAGCAGGTAGGGCAGCGAGCCGAGCACATCGCTCGGGTCGAGCACCTCGGAGACCGCGCGGCTGACCTCGGCGACCTTGTCCAGGTCGACGCCGCCGTCGGCGGCCACCATCACGCGCAGCACACGCCGCTTGCCGGCGGGAGTGAGGGAAACCTCCTCGAGATCCACGCCCAGGGTCGATACCACCGGCTCCAGCAACTCCCGCAGCCGGTCCAACGTGGTGGTGCTCATCCGGGTGACTCCTCGGCTGCGTGTGCTGTTGTCTTAGGTGCGTCGACCGCCGGAGGGCGGGTCGGAGAAGGACAACAGTATCCGGTCCGGGAGCCATCTCGCGCACGTCCGCCCGGGGTACGCGGGTCGACCGCCGGATGTCCGGCGGGCTCCACGGGCCCGGCCATGCGGTAGCGTCCGACACGGCCGGAGGCGGCACGGACATCACGGACGAGGTTCAGGAGCGGGACGCATGCGCGACGCGGGGCCGACGCGACGGGCCGTCCTCGGCGCCGTGACCGCGGCGACGATCGCCGCCGCGGTCGCCGGTTGCGACGACGGCGGGGGTTCGGACCAGGGGCGGCGCAAGGCCGACGACGCGGCGCGGGAGCGGGCGTACACGGCGACCGGGGCGCTGCTGGCGCACTATGACGCGGTGGCCGCGCGACACGCCCCGTTGGCCGAGCGGATCCGGCCGCTGGCGGTCGAGTTGCGGCAACACCTGACCGCCTTCGCCGGTCGCGCGACACACTCCGCGCCACCTCCCGGGGCCGCGCCCGACGACCTCGCCGCGGCGACCGCCTCGATCGCCGACCGGGCGCAGCAGGCCTCGGACGAGCGCCTCGTCGACCTGGACCGGGTCTCCCCCGATCTCGCCCGCCGACTGGCGGCCACCTCGGCGTGTCTGGCGGGACACGCCCAACTGCTTCGGAGCGCATCGTGAGTACGCCGCGTCCGGCCCCGTCGGGGGCCGCCGCCGTCGAGGTGAGGGCGCTGCGCGACGCGCTGGACGCGGAGCACGCGGCGGTCTACGGATACGGCGTCGCGGGCGGGCGGCTGACCGGCGCCGCCCGGGCCCAGGCACGGACCGCGCTGGACGCGCATCGCGCCCGGCGGGACACGATCACCCGGCTGATCGCCGATCGGGGTGCGACCGCGCCGCCGGCGGCGCCCGCGTACACGGTGCCCTTCCCGGTGGCCACGCCGGCGGACGCGACCCGGCTCGCGGTGTACCTGGAGGACGGGGTCGCGCTGCACCTCGGCGCGCTGGTGGCCGCGGCCGGCTCACCGCTGCGGGCGGAGGCGGCGGGCTGGTTGCGCGAGGCCGCGGTGTGGGGGGTGCGCTGGCGGGGGGCGAGTACGCCCTTCCCGGGGTTGCCCGAGGAGGGTGGTTCGGGGACGGCGACGGCGGGGGGCCGCACGTGAACGATCGGGTCGAGGTACCGGAACGACTGACGCGGACCGCGCTGCGCTGGTGCGGCGAGGAGGCCGCGCGGGCGTGGCTCGCGGGGCTGCCGGAGGCGGTCGCGGAGTACGCGGCACGCTGGGAGTTGACCGTGGAGCGGCCGATCATTCCCGGCGGCGCGCTGAGCCTGACCTTCCTGGTCCGCCGGGCGGACGACACGCCGGCCACGCTCAAGCTGGGCTTCGTGGATCGCTACACCGCACACGAGCCGACCGCGCTCGCGCTGTGGGACGGCGCCGGCGCGGTGCGGTTGCTGGAGGCGGATCCGGCACGCGGCGCGCTGCTGTTGGAGCGGCTGCAACCGGACGTCTCGCTGCGCTCGTTGGCCGAGGATCGGGCGATGCTGGAGGCCGCGGAGGTGATCCGCCGGTTGTGGGTGGCCCCGCCCGCCGACTGCCCGATCGAGCCGGTCGCGGAGCGGGCCGGGCACTGGGGCGAATCGATCCCGCAGCGCTACGCGGACCTGGCCGGGCCCTGCCCGAGGGCGCTGGTCGACGAGGCGGTGGCGCTGTGCGCCGATCTGGCCGCGTCGCAGCCGGAGGTCGTGGTCCTGCACACCGACTGCCACCACGGCAACGTGCTCGCGGGCACTCGGGCGAAGTGGCTGGCGATCGATCCGCGGCCGATGCTCGGCGAGCGGGCCTTCGACCTGGGCCCGCTGGTCCGGGACCGGATGGCCACGGTGGTCGCCGAGCCGCGGCCGCAGGCGCTGGTGCGGCGGCGGGTGACGTGGTTGGCGAACGCGCTGGACCTGGACCCCGAGCGGGTGCGCGGGTGGGCGCTGGTGCAGGCGTTGGCGCTGGGTCTGTGGTGCCTGTCGGTGGACGACCCGGCGGGCGAGGACCTGCTGTCGGTCGCGGAGTGGCTGTCCTGAGCCGCACCCCCGCGACCGGCGCGCGGCGGCACGGTCGGGCTCGGCGGGATCGGGCTCGGCGACGTCACGCGAAGGGCAGGATCGCGCCCATCACGGTGTAGGGCCGGTTGTTGCCCGGGAACAGCACCGGGCGGGCCAGGTCGACGAAGCCCAGCCCGCGATAGAGCCGGCGCGCCGGGGTCTGCTCGTCGATCGCGGAGAGCAGGATGTGCGAGCGGTCCTGGCCCCGGCACAGCAGGCCGATCAGGGTGCGGCCGATGCCGTGCCCCTGCCAGCGCGGCAACACGTGCAACTCGCCGACCACGAACGACTCGTCCAGCCAGGACCGGTGGCCCTCCCGGGCCAGGTGCGGCTCGATCACCAGGCTCCACCACTGGTCGGTGAGGTTGGGATAGCCGTAGCCGAAGCCGACCAGGCGACCGGCGCCGTCGAACGCGCCGAGCGAGCGCACCCCGGCGAAGGTCGCGTGGCGGCGCATTATCCGCTGCCGGACCGCGATCTCGTCGTCGGCGAGCCCGAACGCGTGGGCCTGTACCTCGACCGCCTCGTCCGCGTACGCGGCGAGGTCGACGACCCGGCACGTCCACTCCATCAGCACACGCACTCCATCAGAACAACACACTCATGAAGGCGCCGGTCTCGGCGAAGCCGACCCGCCGATAGGCGGCGCGGGCGGGGCCGTTGTAGCTGTTCACGTACAGGCTGGCCACCGGTGCGACCTCGGCGAGCGCGTGCCGCAGGACCGCCGCCATGCCGATCTCGGACAGCCCCTCGCCGCGCCGCTCCGGGGCCACCCACACACCCTGGATCTGGCACGCGTGCCGGGTGACCGCGCCGATCTCCGCTTTGAACACCACCCTGCCGTCCTCGATCCGGGCGAACGCACGGCCGCCGGCGATGAGTTCGGACACCCGTGCGCGATACAGCGTGCCACCGTCGCCGATCAGGGGCGAGACTCCGACCTCCTCGGTGAACATCGACACGCACGCGGGCATCACCAGATCCAGCTCGTCCGGCCGCACCCGGCGCACCAGCGGATCCGCGGGCACCTCGGCCGAGGGCCGCCCGGCGACCATCAGCGGCTGCACCGGGCGTACGTCGCGGGCGGGCCCCCAGGCGGGTTCGAGCAGCCGCCACAGACCGGCCGCCGCCTCGGCGGGGCCGACGATCGACGAGCAGCGCCGGCCCTGGCGCCGGGCACGTTCGGCGAAGGAGCGTATGGCGTCGGGCCCGGCCTCGACGGGGACCAGGTTCGCCCCCGCGTAGCACAGCGAGGTGAGCAGGCCGCCCTCGTAGTAGCCCCATAGCTCGCCGCCCAGGCGCCACGGATCGACACCGGCGAGCCGGACCCGGGACGCGACGAAGACGTTGGTGACCGGGTCGCGGTCGAGCAGCGCCTGGACGGCGGACAGGTCGGTCCCGTCCAGGACCTTGGTGGAAACCGAGCTCAGCACGTGCCTCACCATGCCATCGGGCGGACCTTGGGGAAATGCCGGTTGGTGCGGCACCACCCTATGCAGGTCCGGGCCGTATGTGCCGCCCGGGAGGCAGGGGGATCGGCGGGCGGGTCAGCGCGGCAGCCTCGGCACCCCCGGTCGGCGCGTCACGGGCCCCTCCGACGCGGCGGCGTCGCACTCGATGTCGTGCGCGGGCAGGGTCCCGTCGACGAGGTACCCCGTGGCCCGGTCGTCCACGCACGGGCCGTCGACGAGGTAGTGCCCGTGGTTGCCGTTGCCGCGCACGGTCAGCAGCCGCGAGGAGGGCAGCGCCTCGTGCATGCGCAGCGCCCCCTCGTAGGGCGTGGCCGGGTCGCCGACGGACTGGATCAGCAGCACGCCGGGCAGGCCGGCCCCGTCGATCCGGGTCGGCGGCGCGGTGTTGGTCTGCAGGTACAGGCACGCCCCGGGCGAGGCGATCGCGGCGCCGAGCGCGCCGTAGCGGGCCCGGAGTCGGACCATGTCCGCCTCGAAGACCCGCTCGTCGGCCGGGAAGGGGGCGTCCGCGCAGGAGACGGTCTGGAACACCGACTCGAAGTTGACCTCCTCGCCGGTCGCCGCCCGCCGGGACTTGACCAGCGCCGCCGGGTCGCCGGAGGCGTAGTCGGCGAGCGCGCCGGCCAGCCTGGGCCAGTCCCGGTCGGTGTAGAGCGAGCCGATGGTGAACTGGTCGAGTTCGACGCCGCCGAAGACGCCGTCGGCGGGCCGCGCCACCAGGCGGGCGCGCAGCACGTCCCAGGTCGCCAGCACCCGGGCCGCGCTCGTGCCCAGGTGGTAGCGGTCGTCGCGGTCGGCGGCCCAGCCCGCCCAGTCGCGCTGACGTGCGGAGAAGGCGCGGGCCTGGAGGAAGCCGGTCCCGTACCAGACCTCGGTCGGGTCCACCACGCTGTCCAGGAGCATCCGGTGCACCCGCCGCGGGAACAGTTGCCCGTACACCGCGCCCAGGTAACTCCCGTACGAGTAGCCCAGGATGCTCAGCCGCTCCGCGCCGAACGCGGCCCGGACCAGGTCGAGGTCGCGGGCGATGTCGCGGGTGGTCAGGTGCGGCAGCAGGTCGGGCGCGGAGGCCCGGCAGCCGTCGGCGAACGCGCGGGTCGCGGCCAGGTGCGCGGCGCGACCGGCGGGCACGGCCGGATCGGGCCTGGGCGCTCGGCCGAAGGTGACCGGGTCGGTGCAGGTGACCCGCGTGCTGGTGCCGCGCCCGCGCAGGTCGAAGCCGATCAGGTCGTAGGCCCGGCGCAGCCGCTCGGGCAGGCCGCCGGCCAGCGCGGCCATCGAGCCGACGGAGGAGGCGCCGGGGCCGCCGAAGTTGACCACCAGGACGCCCTGGTATTCGGCCCGACTCCCGGTGGCCGGCACCCGCGAGACGCCGACCCGGATCCGGGCGCCGTCGGGGCGGGTGTGATCGAGCGGCGCGCCGATGCTGCCGCAGCGTTCGCCCGGCGCGGTGCCCGTCGGGCAGTCGCCCCACGCGATCGGCTCGGTGCTCGCGCGGGCCGGTGCGGGGGCGGCGGTGAGCACGGCGGCGGTGAGCGCGCCGGCGAGGAGGGCGCGGACGGCGCGGGTCACGATTCCTCACAGGTGGTGTCGCGGCCCGCCGGGAGCGTGCCGTCGGTCAGGTATGCCGCGGCGGCGGCCAGAACGCAGTCGTTGGGCTGGAACGCGAGGATCCCGTGGTCGCCTTCGCCGGGCACGGTGATCAGGTGCGAAGAGGGCAGCGCGTCGTGCAGCGCGTTCGCCCCGGCGGGCGGGGTCGCCGGATCGCGGGTGCCCTGGACGAGCAGCACCGGCGGCAGGTCGTGGCCGTCGATGCGCATCGGGGTCCGGGCCGGCACCGGCCAGAACGCACAGGGCGCGTTCAGCCAGGTGTTGGGCCAGGCGGTGAGCGGGGCGGCGGCGTCCACGGCGCGCGCGTCGCGGTCCCACACCGCCCAGTCGCCCGGCCACGGCCCGTCGTGGCACTCGACGGCGGTGTAGATCGCGGTGCCGTTGGCGTCCTGCGCGGTGGGCGGCGTGTACAGCGCGGTCAGCGGGGCCGGGTCGCCGCGGTCCCAGGCGCGCAGAGCGTCGGCGAAGCCGGGCCAGCTCCGCGAGTTGTACAGGGTGCGCGTGGCGAGGTCGTAGAGCTCGGCCGGGCCGACCACGTCGGCGAGGGCACGGGTCCGGGCGGCGGCGAGCACGCGCGTGAAGATCGGGTCCAGGTCGGCGCCGGAGGTGTCGAGGAAGTCGCGCCAACGGCCCTGGAAGGCGATGTCCTGACGCAGGTTGGAGCCGTACCAGACCTGGTCGGGGCGCGGGTCGACGATGCTGTCCAGAATCATCCGGTCGACCCGCTCGGGGAACAACTGTCCGTAGACCGCGCCCAGGTAGGTGCCGTAGGACCAGCCGATGAAGGAGAGTTTCGGCCGGCCGAGCGCGGCGCGGACCAGGTCCAGGTCGCGGGCGTTCTCCAGGGTGCCCAGGTGCGGGAGGAGGTCGCCGGCGCGCTCGGCGCAGCCGCGGGCATAGGTGCGGGCGCGCTCGACCAGCCGTTCCTCGTCCCGCGCCGTGGCGGGCACCGGGTCGGGCCGCGGCGCCCGGTCGAAGCTCGCGTCGACGCACGAGATCGGGTCGCTGTGGTAGTTGCCGCGGGGGTCGACGCCGACGATGTCGTAGCTCTGCCGTACCGGTTCGGGCAGGGCGCGGCGGACCGACCCGGCCGGCCATATCCCGCCGCCGCCCGGTCCGCCGGGGTTGACCACGATCGTGCCGCGCCGGGCCCGCCCCCCGCCGGCCGCCGCGAGCGACAGACCCAGCGTCGTGGTGGGCCCGTCGGGGCGCGCGTGGTCGACCGGGACGGTCAGGGTGCCGCAGCGCAGTCCGGGTTCGGCGACGTCGTCGGGGCAGCCGCCCCACACGACGCCGGGCCTGCTCCCGACGGCCGGGTGCGCCGCGTCGGGACCGGGCGCGGGTCCCGCGGCGGTGCCCGCGATCATGGCGGCGATGGCCATCACGGCCACGACGATGCGTCCCACGCGCGACGCCCCTCCCCCGGGGGCGACGCCCCGATCATGTGTCTCGATGATCGGGGTCGATTACCTGGGGTCGGGGCGCATCAACGATTTGTCACTCGCGTGGGCGAGCCGATTGATCCGGTCGGGCTCGAACCGGGGTGGACCGAAGTGGACCGGCCGGATCAAGGTGGACCCGGATGGATCAGGGTGACCAGGCCCGATCAGCGTGGACCCGCATGGATCAGGGTGACCGGTCCCGATCGGCGTGGATCCGCGTGGATCCGGCCGGATCGAGTCCGCCACTCCGGATCGAACGCCGGCCGAAATCCGCCCCGGCGACGGCCCGCCCGGCGGCCGACTCAGGCGATGTCGACGATCGGCTCGCCGCTGATCACACCGTCGGCCTGCATCTGCTCGGCCAGCTTGAGCGCCTCGTCGATCAGCGTCTCGACGATCTTCGACTCGGGCACGGTCTTGATCACCTCGCCCTTGACGAAGATCTGCCCCTTGCCGTTGCCGGACGCCACGCCCAGATCCGCCTCGCGGGCCTCGCCGGGGCCGTTGACGACGCAGCCCATGACCGCCACCCGCAGTGGCACCTTGAGCCCGTCCAGGCCCGCGGTGACCTCCTCGGCGAGCTTGTACACGTCGACCTGGGCCCGGCCGCAGGACGGGCAGGAGACGATCTCCAGGCCGCGTTGGCGCAGTCCGAGCGACTCCAGGATCTGGTTGCCGACCTTGATCTCCTCGACGGGCGGAGCGGAGAGCGAGACCCGGATGGTGTCGCCGATGCCCTGCGACAGCAGCGCGCCGAACGCGACCGCGGACTTGATCGTGCCCTGGAAGGCGGGACCGGCCTCGGTGACGCCCAGGTGCAGCGGGTAGTCGCAGCGCTCGGCGAGCAGCCGGTAGGCCTCGATCATCACGACCGGGTCGTTGTGCTTGACCGAGATCTTGATGTCGCGGAAGTCGTGCTCCTCGAACAGCGAGCACTCCCACAGCGCGGACTCCACCAGCGCCTCGGGGGTGGCCCTGCCGTGCTTGGCGAGCAGTCGCTTGTCCAGCGATCCGGCGTTGACCCCGATCCGGATCGGGGTGCCGGCCGCGGAGGCCGCCTTGGCGATCTCGGCGATCTTGTCGTCGAACTGCTTGATGTTGCCCGGGTTCACCCGCACCGCCGCGCAACCGGCGTCGATCGCGGCGAAGACGTACTTCGGCTGGAAGTGGATGTCCGCGATCACCGGGATCTGCGACTTGCGCGCGATCGCGGGCAGCGCGTCGGCGTCGTCCTGCGAGGGGACCGCGACCCGGACGATCTGACAGCCGGACGCGGTCAGCTCGGCGATCTGCTGAAGCGTGGCGTTGACGTCGGAGGTCAGGGTGGTGGTCATGGACTGCACCGACACCGGGGCGTCTCCGCCGACGGCCACGTTGCCGACCATGATCTGCCGTGACTTGCGGCGCGGCGTGAGGGGCCGGGCAGGTACGGACGGCATTCCGAGCTGGATCGCGGTCATGTTCGCTTGAGTCCCGTGGGTTCGGCGGGGTAGGTCGTCGTCAACGCTACGCCACCCTCCCGCGGTACGGACGCGCCCGTACCCCTGTGCCGTCCCAGCTGTTGCCTGATCGACACACGGTGGGCCGGCAGGGCGGAGTACGGGCGCGTTTTCGACGCTAGGTCACCTTCACGGGGTTGATCAGGTCGGCGATCAACACCAGGACGGTGAAGGCGATGAAGATCGAGGCCACGACGTAGGCGACCGGCATCAGCCTGGCCACGTCGAACGGGCCCGGGTCCGGCCGCTTGCGCAGGCTCGCGATCCGGCGACGGATCGACTCCCACCACGCGCCGACCACGTGACCGCCGTCGAGCGGGAGCAGCGGCAGCATGTTGAACAGGAACAGCGACACGTTGAAGCCGGCGATGATGAAGATCATCAGGCCGACCCGCTGGGACGGCGGTACGTCCAGCGCGGCGACCTCGCCGCCGACCCGGGCCGCGCCGACCACGCCGACCGGGGAGTCCTGGTCGCGCTCGTCGCCCTGGAAGGCCGCGCCCCACAGGGCGGGGACCTTCTGCGGGATGCGCAGCAGGCCGTGGAAGGCGTTCTTGACGATGTCGCTCGTGAATTCGACGGACTCGGCCGCGCTCTGGCGCTGGATCCCGGTCGCGGGGCTGATGCCCAGGAAACCGGTGGTGGTGTACTGGTTGGGCACGGCCCGCCCGTCGCCGTCGAGCTTGATCATCTTGTTCTGTTCGAGCACCGGCTTGAGGGTGAGCTTCTGCCCCTTGCGGTCGACCACCAGGGTGACCTCGCCGGACGACTTGCGGATCAGACCCTGGAGCTTTTCGTAGTCGCCGATCTTTTGTCCGTTGAACGACACGATGCGGTCGCCCGGCAGCAGACCCGCCGCCTTGCCGGGTGCCGGCTTCGCGTCCGCGGGGCACTTGTCGGTCTTCGCGTCGGCGCTGACCACACACTCGGAGACGGTGCTCACCGTGGAGGTGGTCTTGTTGATCCCGAAGCCCATCAGGTACACCGCGAGCAGCCCGATGGCCAGGATCAGGTTCATGAACGGGCCGGCGAGCATGATGATCGTGCGCTGCCACGGCTTGCGCTGGTAGAACATGCGGTCCTCGTCGCCGGGACCGACCTCCTCGTAGGACGCCTCCCGGGCGTCCTCGATCATGCTGCGCCACGGCGAGGTGCTGCGGGCCTGGACCTTGCCCGACGCGTCAGGCGGGAACATCCCGATCAGCCGGCAGTAGCCACCGGCCGGGATCGCCTTGAGGCCGTATTCGGTCTCACCGATCTTCTTCGACCACAACGTCCGGCCGAAGCCGACCATGTACTGCGGCACCCGGACACCGAACATCTTGCCGGTGATCAGGTGGCCCGCCTCGTGCCAGGCGATGGAGAACAGCAGGCCCACGACAAAGACGACGATGCCGAGGATCGTCATGAACAGGGTCAACGGGGTTCTCCTCCGTGGGCGATGATCTCGCGTGCCCGTCGGCGCGCCCAGTCCTCCGCGTCGAGGACGTCCTCCAGTGTCAACCGGTTGCCGTCCCCACGTACATCATGCTCGCTCAGCACGGCGGCGACCGTGTCGGTGATGCCGTTGAACCCCAGGTGTCCCGCGACGAACGCGTCCACACACTCTTCATTGGCCGCGTTGAACACCGCGGGCGCGGTGCCGCCGGCGCGGCCGGCGGTGCAGGCGAGTTCGACCGCCGGGAAGGCCTCGTTGTCGAGCGGGAAGAACTCCCACGTGGCCGCCTTGGTCCAGTCGCAGCCGGCCGCCGCGTCGGGCACCCGGTCGGGCCAGGACAGGCCGAGCGCGATCGGCAGCCGCATGTCGGGCGGGGATGCCTGGGCCAGCGTCGAGCCGTCGGTGAACTCCACCATCGAGTGCACGATCGACTGCGGGTGGACCACCACGTCGATCCGGTCGAAGGGGATGTCGTAGAGCAGGTGCGCCTCGATCACCTCCAGCCCCTTGTTGACCAGGGTCGCCGAGTTGATCGTGATCACCGGGCCCATGTCCCAGGTGGGGTGCGCCGCGGCCTGCGCGGGGGTGACGTCGACCAGGTCGGCGCGGGTGCGACCGCGGAACGGGCCGCCGCTGGCGGTGACCACGAGCCGCCTGACCTGATCGGCCCGGCCGCCGCGGAGCGCCTGGATCAGCGCGGAGTGCTCGGAGTCGACCGGGACGATCTGGCCGGGCTTGGCGATCGCCTTGACCAGCGGGCCGCCGACGATCAGCGACTCCTTGTTGGCCAGCGCGAGGGTGCGGCCGGCGGTCAGCGCGGCCAGGGTGGGGGCCAGGCCGATCGAGCCGGTGATGCCGTTGAGCACCACGTCGCACGGATGTTCGGCGAGTTCGGTGGCGGCGGTGGGGCCGGCCAGGATGCGCGGCAGCCTGTACTGCCCCTTGGCGTAGCCGCGGCGCTGCGCCTCGGCGTAGAAGGCCAGTTGCAGGTCCTGCGCGGCGGACGCCTTGGCCACCGCGACCACCTCGACCCCGAGTTCGAGTGCCTGCCGGGCCAGTTCGTCCACCCGGCCGCCGCCGGCGGACAGGCCGACGATACGGAACAGTTCGGGGTGGGCGCGCACCACGTCGATGGTCTGGGTGCCGATCGACCCGGTGGAGCCGAGCAGGACGACGTCCCGTCGGGTGGGCGGCTGGTCGGGGGCGGCGAAGGGCGCGTACGGATCGGCCAGGGAGTCCATCCGTCCATTGTGGCCCGCGCCGACGGGGCGCCGAGCACAGGTCGGCCGATTGCCCGCGGCGACCGCGTTGGCCCGCGCGAATCGGCGCGAATCGGCGCGCGGGGGCCCGCGGTACCCGCCCGCCGGCCCCCCGCGCGGAGCTCAACCGACGGGTCGGTGCACGTTCTCCGCCTTGGACGGTCCCGGCGTCGCGTCGGCGATCCAGGGGCCCTCCGTGGAGACGTCGAGCACGCCCTCCTCCAGCCACAGGTAGCGGCCCGCCAGCACGCCCTCGACGGCTCGCACGTCCAGCGTGTCGGTGTTGGTCCACAACCGGCCGAACAGCTCGTCCACCCGGATCTGCGCCTGCCGGCAGAACAGGTCGGCGAGCTCGTACGCGGCCCGGCCCTGCTCGGCGTCGCGGCGGCGCAGCATGTCGGCCCGCACGCACACCGCGCTCATCGCGAACAACTCGGCGCCGATGTCGACGACGCGGCCGAGGAAGCCCTGCTTGCGCTCCATCGCGCCCTGCCAGCGGGCCATGCCGTAGAAGGTCGAGCGGGCCAGCCGGCGCGAGGTGCGCTCGACGAAGCGCAGGTGCGCGGCCAGGCTCGGCAGGCCGGCGGGGGCGAACTCGCGGTAGGACGTCGGCACCTGCCCCTTGCCGGCGACCAGTTTGGGCAGCCACTTGGCGTAGAAGACGCCCGCGTCGGCGGCGGCTTTGCCCTTGGCCTTGAGGTCCGCGTCGGGGTCGATGATGTCGCCGGCCACGGCCAGGTGGGCGTCCACCGCCTCGCGGGCGATCAGCAGGTGCATGATCTCGGTGGAGCCCTCGAAGATCCGGTTGATTCGCATGTCGCGCAACATCTGCTCGGCCGGCACCCCGCGTTCGCCGCGGGCGCGCAGCGAGGCGGCGGTCTCGTAGCCGCGTCCGCCGCGGATCTGCACCAGTTCGTCGCTGACCAGCCAGCCCACCTCGGAGGAGTACAGCTTCGCCAGCGCCGCCTCGATCCGGATGTCGCGCCGGTCCTCGTCGGCCATCCGTGCGGTCAGCTCCAGGATCGCCTCCAGCGCGAAGGCGTTGGCCGCGATGTAGGCGATCTTGCCCGCGACCGCCTCGTGTGCGGCGATCGGGCGGCCCCACTGCTCGCGCTCGCCCGCCCATTCGCGCGCGATCTTCAGCGACCACTTGGCGGCGCCGGCGCACATCGCGGGCAGCGAGAGCCGGCCGGTGTTGAGCGTGGTCAGCGCGATCTTCAGGCCCGCGCCCTCGGCGCCGATCCGGTTCGCCGCGGGCACTCGGACCCGGTGGAAGCGGGTGACGCCGTTCTCGATGCCGCGCAGGCCCATGAAGGCGTTGCGGTTCTCCACGGTGATCCCGGGGGTGTCCGCGTCCACGACGAACGCGGTGATCCCGCCGCGCCGGCCCTCGGCCTCGGGCACCCGGGCCATCACCACCAGGAGACCGGCGACCACGCCGTTCGTGGTCCACAACTTCACCCCGTCGAGGATGTACGCGTCGCCGTCCTCGGTGGGCACCGCGGAGGTGGCCAGTCGGGCCGGGTCGGAGCCGACGTCGGGCTCGGTGAGCAGGAACGCGCTGACCTCGCGTACGCAGCGCGGCAGGAACTCGCGCTTTTGGTCGTCGGTGCCGAACAGCTTGACCGGCTGCGGCACCCCGATCGACTGGTGCGCGGACAGCAGCGCGCCGAGCGCGGCGTTGACCGAACCGACCAGCACCAGCGCCTTGTTGTAGTACAGCTGGCTCAGGCCGAGGCCGCCGTACTCGGTGTCGATCTTCATCCCGAGCGCGCCGATGTCGGCGAGACCCTTGATCACCTCGTCGGGGATGCGCGCGTCGCGCTCGATCACGGCGGGGTCCACCCGCGTGGTCAGGAACTCGCGCAGCACCGCGAGGAAGTCCTCCCCCGACGGATCTCCTCCGCGTCCGCCTCGGGGTGCGGGTGGACCAGGTCGAGCCGAAACCGGCCGAGGAACAACTCCTTGGCGAAACTGGGCTTGTCCCAGTCCTGCTGTCGCGCTTCCTCGGCGACCTTGCGCGCTTCGCGTTCGCTGACAGGGGGCATGGCGGACTCCTCGCGGACTCGCAGCGGAACCGACGTTGTTACCGGCCGGTGTTACCTGCCCGTGCACGTCCACTGAATGCCGGGTGACGAGGTTTTGTCCAGAGCTATGCCACCGCCGACGTCAAGACATGCGCCGCATGCTTCCCGACACACGAAAGGGCCCGGCGGCACCACCCCAGGTGGCCGGGCCCTTCGTCGGTCGGGCCTACAGGTCGAGGCCGGTGAGCACCATCACGCGCTCGTACGTGAAGTCGGTCATCGCGTAGGTGACGCCCTCGCGGCCGACGCCGGAGTTCTTGGCGCCGCCGTACGGCATCTGGTCGGCGCGGTAGGACGGGGCGTCGCCGATGATCACGCCGCCCACCTCCAGCTCGCGCTGGGCCCGGAACGCGGTCTGGATGTCGTGCGTGAACACACCCGCCTGGAGGCCGAACTCGGAGTCGTTGACCGCGGCGAAGGCGGCGTCGGTGCCGTCCACCCGGGTCAGCGTGAGCACCGGGCCGAAGACCTCCTCGCAGGCGATGGTGACGCCCGCCGGGACCTCGCTGAGCACGGTGGGCGCGTAGTTCGCGCCGTCGCGGGTGCCGCCGGTGAGCACCTTGGCGCCGGCCTGCACCGCCTCGTCCACCCACGCCTGCACCCGCTCGGCGGCGGCCACGCTGACCAGCGGGCCGACGTCGACCGCGTCGTCCTCGGGGTCGCCGGTGACCTGCGCGGCGACCTTGGCCACGACCTTCTCGACCAGGCGGTCGTACACGCTCGTGTCGGCGATCACCCGCTGCACCGAGATGCAGGACTGGCCGCCCTGGTAGTTGGAGAACGTCGCGATCCGCTGCGCGGCCCACTCCAGGTCGGCCTCGGAGGACCAGTCGGCGAGCACGACGGCGGCGGCGTTGCCGCCCAGCTCCAGGGTCACGTGCTTGCGCGGGACCGAGTCCATGATGCTCCAGCCCACCGGGCCCGAGCCGGTGAACGAGATGACCGGCAGCCGCTCGTCCTCGACCAGCGCCGGCATCCGGTCGTTGGGCACCGGCAGCACGCTCCAGGTGCCGGCCGGCAGGTCGGTCTCGGCCAGGATCTCGCCCAGGACCAGCGCGGACAGCGGGGTGGCCGGCGCCGGCTTGAGGATGATCGGCGCGCCGACCGCGATCGCGGGGGCCACCTTGTGCGCGACCAGGTTGAGCGGGAAGTTGAACGGCGCGATGCCGAGCACCACGCCCTTGGGGATCCGCCGGACCAGCGCGTAGCGGCCGGTGCCGCCCGCGTCGGTGTCGAGGCGCATGCCCTCGCCGTTGAACCGGCGGGCCTCCTCGGCGGCCCAGCGGAACACCGATACCGCGCGGCCGACCTCGCCGCGCGCCCACTTGATCGGCTTGCCGTTCTCGGCGGTGATCAGCCGGGCGATCTCCTCGGTGCGCTCACCCAGGCGCCGGGCGACGTGGTCCAGGGCGGCGGCGCGGCGGTAGGCGGGCAGCGCGGCGAACGTGTGAGCGCTCGCGTGCGCGGCGGCGACGGCCTCCTCGATCTGCGCGTCGGTGGGCTCGGAGACCCGGCCGACCAGCCGGCCGTCGTACGAGTTGGTGACGTCGAAGGTCGACTCGCCGGTGGCCTGGCGGCCCGCCAGCCAGAACGCGTGGGTGGTGGTCACTGCTGCTCCTTCTCCGTCAACGGGCGCCGATGATCCCGGTGCCGTCCACGGTACGTCGATCGGGCGTGCCGGTTTTTGTCCATGCCGGCCAATCCCGGGCCGCCGGTGCTACGACTTGTCCTCGGCGGTGCCGGTCGTGTCGCGCAGCGCGAACCACAGTTCCGCGCGAGTGTCGGGATCGTCCAGGGTGCGGCCGAGGATCTCCTCGACCCGGCGGATGCGATAGCGCAGCGTGTGCCGATGTACGCCCAGGTCGCCCGCCGCCGCGTCCCATTGCCCGTGCCGGGCCAGCCACGCGCGCAGCGAGACGATCAGGTCGCCCCGACCGCCCGCGTCGTGCGCGCGCAGCGGCGCGAGCACCTGGTCGGCCCACGCGTGCACCGCGTCGCCGTCCAGGAGCGGCAGCAGGCCGCCCGCGTCCCGGCCGTGCACGGTCAGCGCCTTCTCCGAGCGCAGGCCCATCGCGTGCGCGCCCAGCGCCTGCCGGTAGCCGTCGCCCGCCCGGTCCGGCTCGACCGGACCGGACACGCCCGCGACCAGCCCAGGCAGGTCGACCGGCTCGACCGGGTCCACCGAGTCCGGTAGCACCAGCACCGTCGCGCCGGCCAGTTCGCCGGTCAGCGCCGGAGTACCCGCCCGGACCGCCCGCGCGCACAGCCGCTCCGTGAACGCGGCCACCGCCGCGTCCGGTCCGGTGGCCACCACCATCCGCCACGGCCCCGGCGGCAGATCGGCCTCGATGTCGTGGGCCAGTTCGGCGGGCGTCGCCCGCTCCCCCGTAAGCAGCAGCCGCAGCAGCGCGGTCCGCATCCGGGCCCCGGCGTCGGCGCCCGCCCGGGACTGCTCCAGGGCCAGGGTGAGCAGCGACGCGGCGGTGCCCAGGGTCTGCCGGTCGGCGGTACGCGCGGGCCGGTCGGTACCCACCGCCAGGAAGCCGCTGATCCGCCGCTCGGCGCCCAGCGACTGCACCACCACCCGCCCGTCGCCCTCGTCCTCCTGGAGCGACGCCGAGGACGGGGCGGGCATCCGGCGCAGCTTGTCGATGTCGGCGCGCAGCGCCTCGGTACGCGGACGGGCGGCCGCCGGCGCCACCTGGCGCAGCGTCCCGTCGGCGTCGTAGAGCGCGGCCCAGCCGTCGAGCCGGCCCGCGAGTCGGCGGATCAGCGTCGCGGCGCCCTCGCGCCCGGCGGCGGCCCGGGTCAGTTCCTGCTGCACCGCGAATCCGGTGGTGACCGTCTCGTACTGCTCGGCCGCCAGCGCCGAGGAGACCACCTTGCTGATCGCGATGAACGGGGTCGGTCGGGGCACCTCGAACACCGGGAAGCCGCAACTCTCGGCCGTCTCGACGATCACCGCGGGCACCCGGTCCAGGGTCAGGCCCACGCCGATGCCCAGGCCCGCCACCTCGGCGGCGGCCAGCCGCTCGACGTAGGCGCGCCGCTCGGCGTTGTTGCGGCCGAGCTTCATCCCGGTGGTGAGCAGCAGTTCGCCGCCCTCCAGGTAGGGCGTGGGGTCGGCCAGTTCGCTGGTGTGCACCCACCGCACCTCGCGCTCCAGGCCGCCCTTGCCCGCGAGCACGCGCAGGTCGAGGACGGGCGCGCGGACCAGGGAGGCGAGGGTGGGCGGCATGTCGATTTGTCCAAACTGGAGTGGGAGAGACCCCCAGTGTGACTCAGCGGCCGAGATCGATCAGCACGGGAGGCGTGCGCTCACCTTTTCGGGTGGTCAGGCTGAGCACGGCGTGCCCGGTGGGCAGGTCGCTGGTGAGTTCGGCCGGCGACCAGCGAAATCGCTCGACGGTGCGCGTGGTCACCCGCTCGGAGCGCCCACTGGCCTTCTCGCCGAACAGCGCGCCGAGCACCGAGTAGCGCAGCCGTTTGACCAGGCCGCCCTCCGGCGAGCCCATGGTGATCGACCGCTCCTGCTCCTTGGTCATGCCCCAGTGTTCGGCGAACAGTTCGGCGTCGGCGCGGGAGGCGCCCGGGACGATCGCCTTGCAGCCGGCCGCGGTGAACACGCCGTGCCGCAGCGCCGGGGCCAGGTCGTCGAGCGAGCGCACCGACAGGACCAGGCCGGCCCGGCGGTTGCGGGCCCACTGCAGGCCCTTGGCCGCGTACTCGTCGATCAGCCGGCCCGCGTCGTCGGCGACCAGACACGCGAACACCCGGCGCGGTCCGCGTTCGCGCCGCGGGGTGGCCATCGCCTGGACGAACTGGGCCAGCACGAGCCGGCCGATCAGCCGGGCCGCCTCGGGGTGCGCCGCCTCGTTCAGCGCGATCCGCACCCGCAGCGGCCGGTCGATCTCGCCGGCGCCGAACCGCTCCCGGTCGGCGTGGAACAGCTCGGCGACGCCGGGTCGCTCCAGCACCGCGAGCCGCTGCACCAGCATCCGCGCGTCGTCGTCGCCGCGCGCCATCGCCCGCAGCGCCCGCTCGTGTTCGGGGTAGCGGCCCGCCGCGCGCAGCGCCTCCTCCAGCGTGGTCAGCGCCGCCTCGGTGCCGTCGAGCAGGTCGAGCAGCGTGCCCACGTCGGGATAGCGGTCGTGCCCGGCCACATACGCGCCCAGCACCTGGCGCAGCGCGTTGCTCGCGCCCTCGCCCAGGCCCAGCGCGCTCGGCGGCAGCGCGGCGGCGGCGAGCCGATCGGCCGCGTCCTCGGGGGTGCCGGCGCCGCCGTACAGGTCCAGGCCCCAGGGCGAGTCGCGGTCGCCGACGATCACTTCGCGGTCGTAGCCGCCGGGGCGCTCGAACTCGTCGCCCTTGGCGTCGATCACCAGCAGCGAGGCGGTGCCGGTGAGCGCGCGCAGGCTCATCGCCTCCACGACCGGTTCCAGCAGCCGCCCCGGCTCGCCGGCCCGGGACGCGCCGACCACCAGCATCGAGGCGCCGAGCACGTCCGGGTCCAGGGCGAAGTCCGTGGCGCGGTACAGCGCCGGATTGCGCGCGTGGTCGGTGCCCGTCCCGATCCGCACCTGCCCGGTCAGCAGGTCGTGCTCGGCCCGCCGGGGCCGCACGTCGCGCTGCCCGGAGCCGTGCCGACAGGCCGCGGCGCCGTGATCGACGATCTCCTCGGCCACGTCGGCCAGGTACTCGGGGTCCTGGTCGCCCGCCTCGATCACCCGGCGCAGCCGCAGGTAGTCCACGTCCCGCAGGCGCCCCGCCGCCACCTCGTCGTCGAGCACGTCGGCCGCCTCGTGTTGCCCCGCCTCGCGCAACTCGGGCCACAGGTCCGCGTCGACGGGCGTCTCCTCGTCCTCGGGCACCGCGTGCTCGCGGGGGGTGCGGGTGTACGGCTCGACCACCACACGCCACCGGCCGAGCACCGCGGCGGCGTAGACGAAGCCGCCGTTGTAGACGAGGCGCACCAGCCACTGCACGTCGTGCAGCGCCCCGCGCGGGAAGATCAGCAGGAGCAGCGCGACGAACGGCCGCATCAGCGCGATCCAGGCGACGAAGCCGAGCACCAGGAACAGCGCGGCCCGGCGCCACTGTTCGGGGCGCGGACGCCCGTTCAGCTCGGCGCGCCGGTCCAGTCGTTGCCACCACGGGCGCAGGAACGGCCAGGCGATCTCGTACCAGCGGCCGAGGTAGCAAAAGAGCGCGAACAGCAGGACGTAGAGCAGGTTGTTGAACAGCAGCGGCCACAGGAACTCGGGCAGGATCTTCCGGACCAGCCAGACGTAGGCGACGATCACCCAGTTCAGGCTCACGATCGCGATCACCAGCCACAGCACGGCCCGGCGCACCAGCGCGGCCTCGGGCCGGGTGCGGGCGTCGCGCTCGGCCGCGCGCAGCCGGATCTCCCGCTCGTCGCGCCCGAATCCGTAGACGCCGGGGGCTTCGCGGTGTCGCGGCCCGCGCAGCCAGCCGCGCAGGTCGAAGCCGTCGGGGTCGAGGCCGCGTCCGGGCGAGGTGGGCGCCGGCACCCGGGCCCGGCCGGCGGGCGGGCGGCGGCCCGGCGGCTCGTCGGCACGGGTGGGATCGCCTCGGCCGCGATCACCGCGGCTACGATCACCGCGAAGGGCCTCGGCCTCGACGGCCCGCGACGCAGGGGAATCCGACCGTTCCACGTTCACGCCTCGCCCTTCCGGAACCACACCTTCGGCCGGGACTCAATCTAGGTGCGGAACCCGCGCTCGTGACGATCATTCCGAGGCGAGTCCGCGATCCGTTCCGCAATCCGCTCGGAGTTGTTCTGCCCGATCGGCATTTGTCCATCCCGGACACAAGCAACCGGGTGACTCACCGATGCGGCGCATGCGGCGAACACTGCCCGGCGCCTAGCCTGCGGAGAGGACCACGGTGCCACCGCGCCGACCCACCTCGACCCCACAGGAGACCAGCATGGGCGCTTCGCAGCCCGGCGGGCCCTCGCTCCCGCAGGAGCGCCGGCTCGTCACCGCCATCCCCGGCCCGAAGTCGACCGAGCTGATGAACCGCCGCAACGCGGCGGTCCCGCGCGGCGTCAGCACCACCCTGCCGGTCTTCGTGACCCAGGCGGGTGGCGGCGTGGTCGTCGACGTGGACGGCAACTCGCTGATCGACTTCGGCTCCGGCATCGCGGTGACCAGCGTCGGCAACTCGGCCGAGGGCGTGGTGCGTCGCGCCTCCGAGCAGTTGCAGCGCTTCACCCACACGTGCTTCATGGTGACCCCGTACGAGTCGTACGTGGCCGTCGCCGAGCAGCTGAACGAGCTGACCCCCGGCGACCACGACAAGCGCACCGCGCTGTTCAACTCGGGCGCCGAGGCGGTGGAGAACGCGATCAAGATCGCGCGCGCTCACACCAAGCGCCCCGCCGTCGTGGTCTTCGATCACGGCTACCACGGTCGTACCAACCTGACCATGGCGCTGACCGCGAAGAACATGCCGTACAAGGAGTCGTTCGGCCCGTTCGCGCCCGAGGTGTACCGGGTCCCGGTCGCCTACCCCTACCGCTGGCTCACCGGCGCAAAGAACTGCGCCGAGGAGGCCGCCGCGCAGGCGATCGACGCGATCACCAAGCAGATCGGCGCGCACAACGTCGCCGCCGTGGTGATCGAGCCGATCCTGGGCGAGGGCGGCTTCATCGAGCCGGCCAAGGGCTTCCTGCCCAGGATCGTGGAGTTCTGCCGGGAGAACGGCATCGTCTTCGTCGCGGACGAGATCCAGACCGGGTTCTGCCGCACCGGCCAGTGGTTCGCGTGTGAGGACGAGGGCATCGTGCCCGACCTGATCACCACCGCCAAGGGCATCGCGGGCGGCCTGCCGCTGGCCGCGGTGACGGGGCGCGCCGAGATCATGGATTCCGCCCATGCGGGTGGTCTGGGCGGCACGTACGGCGGCAACCCGGTCGCGTGCGCGGCGGCGCTCGGCGCGATCGAGACCATGCGCGCGCTCGACCTGAACGGCGCGGCCCGCCGGATCGGCGAGATCATGCTGGGCCGACTGGGCGCGATGAGCGAGAAGTTCGCCGAGATCGGCGACGTCCGCGGGCGCGGCGCGATGATCGCGATCGAGCTGGTCGAGCCCGGCTCGAAGGAGCCGAACCCGGAGCTGGCCGGCGCGCTCGCCAAGGCGTGCCACGCGCAGGGCCTGGTGGTGCTGACCGCCGGCACCTACGGCAACGTGCTGCGCTTCCTGCCGCCGCTGGTGATCCCGGAGGACCTGCTCGTCGAGGGTCTGGACCTGCTGGAGCAGGCCTTCGCCGCGACGGTCTGAGTCGGGCGACACCGCGAACGGCCCGAACACCACGAACCCCCGGTCACCGGAATGCTCCGGCGGCCGGGGGTTCGGCGTCGTGTCGGGAAATCGGGTCGAAGGATCGGACCCGCGCTCGGCGGGCGACCGGGGTCGGATGCCTCGGATCCCGAATGCTCGGGGATCGGGGTCGAACAACCGGGTTCGGGCGATCAGATCCGTGGTCGGCGCGGCGCCGGAGCGATCCGCTCGACCATGGTCAGGCCCGGAACGGCGTCCCACCCGCACAGGGTGAGCACGCGCACCATCTGTCGGCTCGCGCCGACCAGAACCATGTGTCCACCGCGCCGCGCCAATGCGCCGGCGTGGTCGACGAACACGCGCAGACCCGCGACGTCGATGAACGCGAGCTTGCTCACGTCCACCCGGACGTCGCCACCGTCGCGCGCGGCGGCGCCGAGGACGCGGCGCACCACGTCCACGTTCGCCAGGTCGATCTCGCCTTCGAGCCGGAGGCCGCGCGGTCGGGTGGTGCGCACGACGCGAAGCTGGCGGTCGCTGGTCAGGACCACGCCCATCGCGCCCGCGCCGCGACCCGGCCGGGGTTCCACCGAGGAATCGAACACGGCACCGCCCGCCTTGACGCCCTTGGAAACCACCGGAGCCTCGATCCGGCGGACGCGCCCGCTCCCCGCAGGGGCCGGGATGCACGGCACGCGGTATGTCGAGTAATCGGACTCTTCAACCACCTGGCCAACCCTACCTTTGCGTGCTGACAGCAGAGGGGCGATCGACGACATTGCGTCAATGCCACGTCACTCGAGTAACCGTCGATTTGCCCTGCTTACGGATGTTCTCCGCGTACTTGGACCCGCTCGGGTGTTCGGGCTCACGGAACACGCGCTGTGACCCCGCTCACACCCTTCAATGCTCCAACGTACAGCGTGTATGTCCCACCTTCCAGACCGTGGAGAACGTGTGCAGGGTTTGTGAGGAGGCCGCGCGTCGGGAACTCGACGACCCCTTCTCCGCGTATCTTCGAGTGAGATGCACAGACCTTCCTCCGACACCGGCCCTGAGCAAGCCGGTGGCCGCCCCGGGACAACGCCCCCCGTTCCGGGGCGGTGGTCTGTTCACTCACAGTACACGCGCCGGTACACGCGCCGCCTCGCGGTGCCGCTGATTCTCGCCATCGTGCTTCTGGTGCTCACGGTGCAGGTGATGGCCGAAAGCGGACCCTCGATCGCGCTGGACCGGATCGTCCGCGACGGTGTGCGAAACCTCGCCGACGCCACCGCGGCGGCCTGGCTCGACGGGCCCATGCACACCCTCGCCGACCTCGGCGGACCGCTGCCCGCCGGCCTCGCGCTCGCCGCGGCGGGGCTGTTCGCCGCGTGGCGGCTGCGCCGGGCGTACCCGATCACGATCGCCGCGGGCGCGGTGCTCGTGGTGACCGTCGCGGTCATCGGCGGCAAGGCCCTGATCGGCCGGACCGGGCCGAGCGAGTCGCCGCTGCCCGCCGACCAGTGGGGCTTCTTCCCGTCGGGCCACACGGCCACCTCGACCATCTGCTACGGCACGGCCGCGCTTCTGCTCGGGCGTGTCGGCTCCGCGCGTGCGGCCCGCCGGTGGCATCGCGGCGCGGGAGTCCTGTGCGCGGCGATCGGCTTCTCCCTGCTGTGGTGCGACTACCACTGGTTGGCGGACGTGCTGGCCGCGTGGGCGCTGTGCGGGATCGTGCTGTGGGCGGCGGCGCACCTGACGACCCGGATGGCGACCCGCCCGACGGGCCGACCGGCGGACCGGACGACGACCGGATCCGGCGGCCGTCTCGCCAGGTGAACGGTCGGAGAATTTTTCCCGCCGGCCGATCTGCGGATTACGCACCATCACCTGCCAGCTTGAAGCGTTATTCGATGAAATCTGGGTGCACAACCTACGGAATCAGTTGGTAACGGAACCTTGACGCGTGATCAAACGGGCGTTTGTATTACGCCGCACCGTTCGGAACGTGCGAACGGCCCACATCCGTCCCGGAGGCGATAACCGCACCCCGCTGTCCCGCAGAGGTAGCGCTCATGGCTGTAGAAACCACCCCACCGCCGTCCGGGACCCTGACTCCAGTCACGCTCGAAGACGTCGGTGGCGCACCCGCCCCGCTCAAACGATCCATCGGTGTCGTCGGCGGCACACTGCTCACCCTGTCCTGTCTGACTCCCGCGTCGTCCCTGTTCGTGATCGTGCCGGGCATGTTCGCGGACCTGGGGTCCGGCACCTCGCTGGCCCTGGTCGTGGCCGCCGTGCTGTGTATCGGGGTGGCGTTCTGCTACTCCGAGTTGGGCACGCTGATCCCCAGTGCCGGCGGCGAGTACGCCATGGTGGGCACCCTGATGGGGCGCTTCATGGGCTGGCTGGTCTTCATCATCGCCACCATCGTGGTGATGATCGTGCCGCCGATCATCGCGCTCGGCACCGCCGACTATCTGACCTCGATCGCCACGATCGACACGATGTGGGCCGGCGCCGCGGTGATGATCCTCGCGACGATCATGGGCCTGCTCGACCTGCGCGCGAACGCGTGGGTGACCGGTGTGTTCCTGGCCCTGGAGGTGATCGCCGCGGCGATCGTGGCCTTCCTCGGCTTCGGCAACGTGCACCAGTCCGCCTCGACGCTGGTCAAGCCCGAGGTGGTCGCGGACGCCGCGGCAGGCACGACCGACCCGCTGAAGATGGGCCTGCTCATCGCGGGCATGGCCGGCGCGCTGTTCGCGTTGCAGGGCTTCTCCACCGCGGTCTACCTGGCCGAGGAGATGGAGAACCCGCGGCGCACGGTCTCCCGAACCGTGTTGTGGACCCTGGGTCTGGGCGGCGTGATCCTGATCGTGCCGACCATCGCGATCTCGCTGGGCGCGCCGTCCCAGGCGGCGTTGGCGGAGGGCGACATCCTCGGTCTGGTCGAGGGCTGGTCCAACCATGGCATGGCGACCTTCATCGGGCTGTGCATCGCGCTCGCGATCATCAACGCGGGCGTGGTCATGGTGATCCAGAACTCGCGGGTGGTCTACGCATCGGCGCGGGACAAGGCGTGGCCGGAGCCGATCAACCGGGCCTTCGGCAAGGTGAACCGGTTCGGCTCGCCGTGGGTGTCCACGCTGGTGGTCGGCGTGCCGGGCGCGCTGCTGTGCTTCGTCAACCTCGACATCCTCGGTGAGGTCACCGGCGTCGCGGTCGCCGCGCTCTACCTGACCGTGGCGCTGGCCGTACTGGTCGCCCGCCGGGGTGTGCACAAGAGCGGCCGGGCCTGGCGGATGCCGCTGTGGCCGGTGATCCCGGTGCTGCTGATCGCGGCGATGATCTATGTACTGACCGAACAGCCGATGCGCGCGCTGGAGATCACCGGCGGGATCCTCGTGGCGGCCTCGCTGTACTGGGTGCTCTACCTGCGCCCGCGCCAGGAGACCCGCTGGAACATCAAGCTGATGGCCGACGACTCCTGAGCCTCCCCGGTTCCCGTACCACCCGCCCGAGGGCGGTGCCTCCTCCTGGGGCACCGCCCTCGGGCGTGTTCCGGGCCGGCTCGGGTCCTCGGCCCTCGATCAGTCGGTCAGCAGCGCCGAGCGCAGCCGCTCCAGCCGGTCCGCGTCCAGGCCCAGGCCGTGGTCCAGGTAGGCGTCGAAGCTTCCCCAGTGGGTGTCCATCACCTCAAGCGCGCCGCGCAGGTATTCCTCGCGCACCTCCAGGAAGGGCCGGAACAGCTCCAGCAGGCCCGGGCGCATCGCGAGCCGGTCGCTGTTGGGCGTGTAGCGGTTCGCCGGGTCGTTGCTGATCAGGTAGTTCGCCACCACGTCGTCGACGCCGACGCCCAGAAGGCGTTGCACCAAGGCCGCCGCGATGCCGGCGCGGTCCTTGCCGGCCGAACAGTGCACCACCACCGGCAGGCCGTCGGCCTCGATCAGCGCGTGCACCAGTGCCGCGTGTTTGTCGACCCGGCTCACCACCTGGTCGCGGTAGTCGGCGGCGATCGACTTCTCCGCCCGCCCGTCGCCCAGCCGCTCGCGCAACACGTCGAGGTCGGCCGAGCGCATGTCGCGCCAGAAGTCCGCGCCCCGGGCCGGGTCGGACATCGACAGGTTGAGCCATCGCGCGCCCTCGGGCAGCACGTCCGCGCCGTCCAGCTCGATGTCGGCCGGGCTGCGCAGGTCGACCACGAGCCGGATGCCCAGTCGGGCCAGGCTCGCCCGGTCGGCGTCGGTGGGCGTGGCCAGGTGGCCGCTGCGAAAGTAGCGACCGGCTCGGACGTGTCGGCCGTCGACGGTCGGCAGACCGCCGATGTCGCGGAAGTTGCGAACGCCTTCGAGAGCGACTCCGGCGTGCGCCTGATGCTGTGTCACGTGTCTCCTCGTGCTGGTCGGGCCGGGACGGGAACAACCGATACCCGCGGCCGGGGTCGATCGGTCGGGGTCGATCGGGCCGCCGCGCGGGCGGTGCGTCGGGCTCAGGCGCCGCGTACCGGCCGGGGTTCGCCGAAGCGCTCCTCGAACTGCTCGTCGGTCAGCGCGCGCATCTCCTCGACCGTCACCAGGCCCATCATCAGTTCGGTGAGGAAGCGCGGCGCGGGCCTGGCCCGCATCGCGTCGGTGATCGGCCCGGGCACGGTGTGCGCGGCGGATTCCACCCGGCCGTCGGGGTGCAGGGTGAAGGTCCGGTAGCCGGGGCCGTCGAAGCGCCTGCCGTCGTAGTCGATGCTGTAGGTGGTCGAGGGCGCCACGAACACCGGTACACCCGCGAACTCGCCTTCCAGGGAGCCGTGCAGGTGTCCGCCGGAGATCGCCCGGATCCGCGGGAAGTCGCGCAGCAGCGCGCCGAGTCGACCGGAGGGGTCCAGGTTCGGACAGATCTCCGCGAGCGGCGGCTGGTGCAGGAACAGCAGCGCGTGCTCGGCGTCCGAGCCGGCCAGGATCTCCCGGATCCGGGCCGCCTCCGGCGCGCTCAGCTCCGGCCCGTCGGCACGTGTCATGCGGTCGTCGAGGTCGCGGTACACCCCGTCCCCGACGTGTTCGCGGCCGAGCGCGTTGGTGTCCACCATGAGCAGCAGCCAGGACCCGATCCGTACCGCGGGTTCCAGGTGCACGCCGGTGCGGGGCAGGCCGGCGGTGTAGGCGTCGTGGCTGTCGTGGTTGCCCGGGAGGCAGTACACCGGCACCGGGAGCCCTTGGAGCACGTCCCCGAGCCGCCGGTAGGCGCCCGGCTCGCCGGTGTCGGCCAGGTCGCCGGAGGCGACCAGTACGTCCGCCGAGGCGAGCGCGTCGGCGGCGCCCTCCAGGGTGGCCGCCAATCCCGCGTCCGGGTCGTGCTGTACGAATCCGTGGGTGCCCGGAGCGTCCCGGTAGTGCACGTCGGAGATCTGGATCAACCGGACGGCGGTGTCGCCGGTTGCACTGTCTTGGATGGGCATGCGCCGTTCCCCTGTCACGTCCGTAACGGCCGTCGACTGATCATCTGACGACCCGTCACGCATGCTGCCAGGGAAGGCGTGTGGAGGAAATGGCGAAGCCCGCCGGACCACGTCGTCGGGGTCCGGCGGGCTCGCCGTGAGGTCTCGCCGAGGCGAGGAGGTGATCAGTCGTTGGTGGGGAAGCCCAGGTTGATCCCGCCGTGGCTCGGGTCGAGCCAGCGCTGGGTGACGACCTTGCCCCGGGTGAAGAACTGCACGCCGTCGGCGCCGTACGCGTGCAGGTCGCCGAACAGCGAGTTCTTCCAGCCGCCGAACGAGTAGTAGGCGACCGGGACCGGGATCGGCACGTTGATCCCGATCATGCCGACCTCGACCTCGTTCTGGAACTTGCGGGCCGCGCCACCGTCGTTGGTGAAGATCGCGGTGCCGTTGCCGTACGGGTTGGCGTTGATCAGGGCCAGGCCCTGGTCGTACGAGTCGACCCGGAGCACGGAGAGCACCGGGCCGAAGATCTCGTCGGTGTAGATCGACATCTCGGGCGTGACGTTGTCGAACAGGGTCGGGCCGACCCAGTAGCCCTCCGCCGTGTCGTCCCCGTTGATCGGGTGGGTGCGGCCGTCGACCACGAGCGTCGCGCCCTGGTCCACGCCGGCCTGTACATAGGACAGCACCTTGTCGGCGTGCTGCCGGGTGACCAGCGGACCCATCTCGGACGCGGCGTCGTTGCCCGCGCCGACCCGGAGCTTGGTCATCCGCTCCTTGATCTTGCCGATCAGCTCGTCGGCGATCGGCTCCACCGCGACCAGGGCGGAGATCGCCATGCAGCGCTCGCCGGCCGCGCCGAAGCCGGCGTTGACCGCGGCGTCGGCGACCAGGTCGAGGTCCGCGTCCGGGAGCACCAGCATGTGGTTCTTGGCGCCGCCCAGGGCCTGCACGCGCTTGCCGTAGCGGGTGCCGTTCTCGTACACGTACTTGGCGATCGGGGTCGAGCCGACGAAGGAGACCGACTTGACGTCGGGGTGCTCCAGGATGCGGTCCACCGCGACCTTGTCACCGTGCACGACGTTGAACACGCCCTCGGGCAGGCCGGCCTGCTTCCACAGCTCGGCGAGGAAGTTCGCGGTCGAGGGGTCCTTCTCGCTCGGCTTGAGGATCACCGTGTTGCCGGTGGCGATCGCGATCGGGAAGAACCACATCGGGACCATCGCCGGGAAGTTGAACGGCGAGATGATCGCGATCGGGCCGAGCGGCTGGCGGATCGAGTAGACGTCGATGCCGGTCGACGCCTGCTCGGAGTGGCCGCCCTTTTGCAGGTGCGGGATGCCGCAGGCGAGTTCCACGACCTCCTGGCCGCGGGCGATCTCGCCGAGCGCGTCCGAGTGCACCTTGCCGTGCTCGGCCACGATGATCGCGGCCAGCTCGTCCTTCTTGGCGTTGAGCAGCTCGCGGAAGTTGAAGAGCACCTGGGAGCGCTTGGCCAGCGAGGCGTTGCGCCAGGTCGCGAAGGCCCGGACGGCGACGGAGACGGCCTCGTCGACCTCCGCCACGGACGCGAAGTCGACCGTGCCGGTGACCTTGCCGGTGGCGGGGTTGTGGATGTCACCACGACGCTCGGACGTCCCCGTCCACTCCGCGTTGGCAATCCAGTGGGTTACGTGGTTCGTCACGGGTCCGACCTTCCGAGGGGATGTGGTTTCGCCAGTCTGCGTGGTCCGGTGAGGGCGGCTCAACCTTCAGGCTGTCGGCGGTTGCGGCTTTTGGCTTACAGACCGTCTCGGTCGGGTGCCGTGGATCCATCGCGGCGAGGCGGCCGATCGTGGCCCGCGGCCCGCGTGGAGGCACGCCGGAAGCCGGGTGAGGTGCCTGCTCACCCGGCTGCCCGACGGCGCGTCAGCGCCCACGACGTGATCGCGTGCGGTGCCCGACGAGCGCGCGAGGAGAGCGGCCGGAGGCCGCCCTCCCGCGCGCAGCGCGGTTCTAACTGTCGAAACCCATGCCCAGTTTGTCCAGGGTCTTCAGCCACAGGTTGCGCTTGCCGGCGTTCTTGTCGGCGCGATCCATCGACCACTTGGTCATCGTGACGCCGGCCCACTTGATCGGCTCCGGCGGGAACGGAAGCGGCTTGGTGCGCACCATCTCCAGTTCGGTGCGCTCGGTCGGGCGGCCGTCGAGCTTGTCGAGCATCACCTCGGCGCCGAACCGGGTGGCGCCCACGCCGAGGCCCGTGTAGCCCATCGCGTAGGCCACCTTGCCCTTGTATGCCGTCCCGAAGAACGCCGAGAACCGGCTGCACGTGTCGATCGCGCCACCCCACGTGTGGGTGAAGCGCAGGCCTTCGAGCTGCGGGAACGTCTCGAAGAAGTGCCCCGCGAGCTTCGCGAAGGTCTCCGGGCGCTGGTCCAGTTCCGGGGACAGGCGCGAGCCGTAGTGGTAGACCGCGTCGTAACCGCCCCACAGGATCCGGTTGTCCGCGCTCAGCCGGTAGTAGTGGAACTGGTTGTTCGTGTCGCCGATGCCCTGGCGGTTGTTCCAGCCGATCGCCGCCAACTGCCCGGCGCTCAGCGGCTCGGTCATCATCGCGTAGTCGTAGACCGGGACCACGAACGGCCGCAGCCGCTTGACCAGCGACGGGAAGACGTTGGTGCCCAGCGCCACATGGCCCGCGAAGACCCGCCCATAGGGCGTCTTCAGCACCATCCCCGAGCCGTGCTCGGCCAGTTCGGTCACCTTGGTGCGCTCGAAGACGCGAACGCCGAGCGACTCGCACGCGGCCTTGAGGCCCCAGGCCAGCCGGGCCGGGTCGACGATCGCGCAGCCCGTCCTGTCCCAGACACCCGCCAGGTAGGTGGGCGAGTCCACCTCGGCCCGCACCTCGTCCCGGTCCAGGAAGGTCAGTTCGGTGCCGTACTTCGCCGCGAGGTCGATCTCCTCGCGCAGTTCCTCGACCTGGTGCGGCTGGGTGGCCACGTTGAGCTCACCGGTGCGGCGGAAGTCGCACTCGATGCCGTAGCGCTCGATCGCCGCCTCGATCTCGTCGAGGTTCTCCTCGCCCAGCCGTTCCAGCCGGGCGAGTTCGCCCTCCCAGCGGTCGAGGCCGTTGTGGAAGCCGTGGGTCAGGCTCGCGGCGCAGAAGCCGCCGTTGCGACCCGAGGCCGCCCAGCCGATCTCGTGTGCCTCGATCAGGACCACGTCCCGCGAGGGGTTGCGCTCCTTCGCGATCAGCGCGGTCCACAGGCCCGAGTACCCGCCGCCGACCACCGCGAGATCGCAGTGGTCGTCGCCGATCAGGGCCGCGTGCGGCGCGGGGCGGTCCGGCTGGTCCAGCCAGAAGGGAACCGGCGCGGCGTCCGCGAGCGAGCGGACGGCCTCGACCGATGGGGCAGGATCCGACGTGTTCCGGGGACCCATGGGGTTTCACCACTTTCGCGATGCCGCCGGAGTCCCCTTGTCGGACCCCGGCGGTTTCACCGCATAGCTACGGATCTGGGAGTGTTCATCATCCAACAGGCGCGGTCAGGCGCGTTGCCTGGCCCGCCGCGACGCGCGGATCTGCCCGATCATCACGATCAGTACGGCGATCACGAACATCGCCGAGCCGATCACGTTGATCTGTGGCGGGGTGCCGCGCTGGGCCGCGCCGTACACGAACATCGGGAACGTGACCGTGTTGCCCGAGGTGAAGTTGGTGATCACGAAGTCGTCGAAGCTGAGCGCGAACGCGAGCATCGCGCCGGCTCCGATACCGGGTGCCGCGAGCGGCAGGGTCACCCGCAGGAACACCTGGGTGGGCGACGCGTACAGGTCCTGCGCGGCCTCTTCGAGCTTGGGGTCCATGCCCAGCACCCGGGCCTTGACCGCGACCACCACGAAGCTCAGACAGAACATGATGTGCGCGATCAGGATGGTCACGAAACCGGTGTTGATCCGCATGTTCAGGAACAGCGTGCCGAGCGAGGCGCCCATCACCACCTCGGGCATCGACATCGGCAGGAACAGCAGCGTGTTGATCGCGCCCCGGGCCCGGAACCGGTAGCGGCCGAGCGCGAAGGCGATCGCGGTGCCGAGGGCGGTGGCGATCAGGGTGGACAACACCGCGATCTTCATGCTGACCTCGACCGAGTCGCAGATGCCCGCGACCCCGCACGGCTTTTCCCACGCGTCGGTGGTGAAGCCGTTCCAGGTGTAGTTGAAGCGCCCGTTCGGGTCGTTGAACGAGAACATCAGCACGACGATGTTGGGCAGCGTCATGTAGCCGAGCGCGAGCAGGCCGACCAGCACGATGACGTTGCGACGCAACCAGTTGACGACGGCCATCAGACCAGGTCCTCCGTCCCCGCCTTGCGGATGTACGCGGTCACCATCAGCACGATCAGCAGCATCAGGATGAACGACAGGGCGGCGGCGGTCGGGTAGTCCAGGACCCGCAGGAACTGGGTCTGGATCACATTGCCCGCCATGCCGGTGTCGGGCGAGCCGAGCCACTGCGCGTTGACGTAGTCGCCGGAGGCCGGGATGAAGGTGAGCAGCGTGCCGGAGACCACGCCCGGCAGCGACAGCGGGAAGGTGACCTTGGCGAACGTGGTGCGCGGCGAGGCGTACAGGTCGCCGGCCGCCTCGTGCAGCCTGGGGTCGATCCGTTCCAGGCAGGCGTACAGCGGCAGCACCATGAACGGCAGGAAGTTGTAGGTCAATCCGCAGATCACCGCGAGCGGCGTGGCCAACACCCGGTCGTCCTGGGTGAGTCCGAGGAACGCCGTGACGTCGGTGAAGCGCAGCGTGTTGAGCACGTCCACGACGATCCCGTTGTCCGCGAGGATCGTCTTCCAGGCCAGGGTGCGCACCAGGAAGCTGGTGAAGAACGGCGCGATCACCAGCACCAGCCACATGCCGCGCCACCGGCCCGCCTTGAACGCGATCGCGTAGGCGAGCGGGTAGCCGATCACCAGGCACATCACGGTCGCCGCGGCGGCGTAGCCGAACGAGCGCAGGAACTGCGGGTAGTACTGCTCGATCGCGTCCCAGTAGGTGGCCCAGTGCCAGGTGAGGTCGTAGCCCTTGGTCAGGTTGCCGGTCTGGAGCGAGGTGGAGCCCTGGACCACCATCGGAACGGCGAAGAACACGACGAGCCACAGCAGGCCGGGGGCGAGCAGTGCGTACGGCACCCATCTGCCGCGCCGGGCCGGCTCGTTGCCCCCCTTGTCGGCGGTGTCCGCACCTCCCGTCGTGCCCGTGCCGAGGGTGCCGAGCGCGCTCACGCGGCGTCCTCGCTCGCCTCGGCGATGCCCGCGGTCAGGTCGCCCGATTCGAGTCCGAAACCGTGCTCCGGGTTCCAGTGCAGCAGCACGCCCGCGCCGGGCACCAGGCGCCGGTCGCGCTCCATGTTCTGCTCGAAGACGGTGAATTCCTGGCCCCACGGCATCCGCACCACGTACTGGGTGGAGACGCCGATGAACGCGGCGTCCACGATCACTCCGCCGTCGAGCCGGTTGCGGCCGTCCGCGACCTTGGCGTCGCTCGTGTGCACGATGGTGATCTTCTCGGGGCGGATGCCCATCACGAGCCGGTCGCCGTCGGCGGCGGAGCGCGCGGCGGGCAGCACGAGGCGGTTGCCCTGCGCGTCGAGCAGCAGATCGCCGTCGGCGCGCCCGGTCACCTCGGCCTCGATGAGATTGGACTGCCCGAGGAAGTTGGCCACGAAGGTGGTCCGCGGCGACTCGTACAACTCGACCGGGGAGCCGAGCTGTTCGATGCGGCCGCCGTTCATCACGGCGATGGTGTCGGCCATCGTCATGGCCTCTTCCTGGTCGTGCGTGACGTGCACGAAGGTGATGCCCACGTCGGTCTGGATGCGCTTGAGTTCGAGTTGCATCTGCCGGCGCAGCTTGAGGTCGAGCGCGCCCAGCGGCTCGTCCAGGAGCAACACCTGCGGCGTGTTGATCAGCGCCCGGGCCACCGCGACCCGCTGCTGCTGGCCGCCGGAGAGCTGGGTCGGCTTGCGCTTGGCCAGGTGTCCGAGCTCGACCAGGGCGAGCATGTCCTCGACCTGCTTCGCGGTGTCCTTGATACCTCGTCGGCGCAGCCCGAAGCCGACGTTGTCGGCCACGCTCAGGTGCGGGAACAGCGCGTAGTTCTGGAACACCGTGTTGACGGGGCGCTTGTACGGCGGCAGCGCCGTGACGTCGCGATCCCCGATGCGGACGGTGCCCGTCGAGGGCTGCTCCAGTCCGGCGATCATCCGCAACGTCGTGGTCTTGCCGCAGCCCGAGGCGCCGAGGAGGGCGAAGAACGATCCCGCGGGGATCGTCAGATCCATGGGGCGGACGGCCGTGAAGCTCCCGTAGTGCTTGCTCAGACCCGCCAAGGAGACATCGCCGGAGGCGCCGGCCCGCTGCTGCTCAGTCATGTTTCCTCTCGCCGCCCGGGACGGGTGAAGGCCCGTCCGCCGGCCACACGAGACGGCCGGGAGCTCTCGCTCTCGGCCGCCGATCCGGAAGGTGGGGGTGTCTACCGAGCTCCGAAGATGGTCCGGTGC
This sequence comes from Embleya scabrispora, assembly GCF_002024165.1. Lineage (NCBI taxonomy): Bacteria > Bacillati > Actinomycetota > Actinomycetes > Kitasatosporales > Streptomycetaceae > Embleya > Embleya scabrispora. The sequence goes on along the minus strand of NZ_MWQN01000001.1, from coordinate 4,758,237 downwards.
CAGTCCTTGCGGGCGATGCCCGTGCCGTCGTACATGACGTGCTTGACCTGGGTGTACTCGTCGAAGGAGTACTGCGACATGTCCTTGCCGAAGCCGGAGGCCTTGTAGCCGCCGTGCGGCATGTCGCTGATGATCGGGATGTGGTCGTTGACCCACACGCAGCCGGCCTGGATCTCCCGGGTCGCGCGCAGCGAGCGGAAGATGTCACGGGTCCACGCGGAGGCGGCGAGGCCGTACGGGGTGTCGTTGGCGAGCCGGATGCCCTCGTCGTCGCTGTCGAACGGCAGCACCACCAGCACCGGGCCGAAGATCTCGTCCTGCACGATCTCGCTGTCCTGGGCCACCCCGGTGACCAGCGTCGGCCGGTAGAAGGCGCCCTTGGCCAGGTCGCCGCCGGGGATCTCGCCGCCGGTGACGATGGTGGCGCCGTAGCCGCGGGCACGCTCGACGAAGCCGGCCACCGACTCCTGCTGGCGGCGCGAGACGAGCGGGCCGAGGTCGGTCGCGGGGTCCGTGGTGTCGCCCAGGCGCACACCCTGGTACAGCTCCGCGACCCCGGCGACGAACGCGTCGAAGAGCGGGCGCTGGACATAGGCGCGGGTGGCGGCGGTGCAGTCCTGGCCGGAGTTGATCAGGGACGCGGCGACCGCGCCGTTGATCGCGGCGTCGAGGTCGGCGTCGTCGAAGACCACGAACGGGGCCTTCCCGCCCAGTTCGAGGTGCAGCCGCTTGACCGTGCGCAGGGCCACCTCGCCGATCCGCTTGCCCACCCCGGTGGAGCCGGTGAAGGAGACCATCGACACGTCGGCGTGGCCCATCAGATACTCGCCGACGGTGCGTCCCTTGCCGGTGACCACGTTGACCACACCGTCGGGGATGCCCGCGTCGGTGCACGCGCGGGCGAACATCAGCGAGGTGAGGGGAGTGATCTCGGCCGGCTTGAGCACGATGGTGTTGCCCGCCGCGATCGCCGGGAGGATCTTCCAGGCGGCCATCTGCAGCGGGTAGTTCCACGGCGCGATCGAGCCGACCACGCCGATCGCCTCGCGGCGCACCATGGAGGTGGAGCCGGCCGCGTACTCCCCGGCCGCCTTGCCCTCCAGGTTGCGCGCGGCGCCCGCGAAGAACGCGGTGTTGTCGATCGTGCCCGGTACGTCGAACTCGGTGGTCAGCCGGATCGGCTTGCCCGCCTGCGCGCTCTCCACCCGGGCGAAGTCCTCGGCCCGCTCCTCGATGAGGGCGGCGAGTTTGTTCAGTACGCCGGCCCGCTCGCCCGGGGTGGCGCCCGACCACTGCGGGAAGGCGCCCTTGGCGGCGGCGACCGCCGCGTCCACGTCCGAGGGGTCCGCGAGGGTGAGCGTCTCGACCGTGTCGCCGGTGGCGGGGTTCACCACGTCGAACGTCTCCCCGGACGAGCCCTGCCGCAGTTGTCCCCCGACGTACTGATGACCGTTGCCGAAGTCCTGCATAGGCATGGGAGCCCTCCAAGGGAATTTCGATGAGCCGACGGGCGTCGCGAGTGGTGGTTATGCGCGTGAGCCGCGTCAGCGTAGGACGATGCCGTTTCGACACGGGGTGCCGCAACAGGCACATCGACAGGTACGGGCCCATGGCCTTTACAGGTCGGAAATCGCCGGGACGAACCCCGGGGCGGCAGTTCGAACCCGCGGGTGACCTGTCACCATGGAAGCACCGCCCGCCGAGCCGTTTACAGCTTGCTTGACGGTTTGCGGGTTTCCTTCTCTCAGGATCCCTCGGTTCCCTTCGGCTTTCCCTCGGGAACCAACCGCCCCGCGGTCGGATCGTGGTCAGCACGCGGAGGTTGTCGAATGTTCCCCACCGTTTCCGACGTACTGGCCCTCGACATCGTCCGGCGCGGCCGCCCGCAGGTGGTGGCGGGCGAGCGGGGCCTGGCCCGTCCGGTGCGCTGGGTGCACATCAGCGAATTGCCCGACGTGACCCGCCTGCTCAAGGGCGGCGAGCTGGTGATGGCCACCGGCATCGCGCTCCCGGAGGAGCGTGAGGGGTTGCAGCGCTACATCCGCGATCTGGCCGAGGTGGACGCCGCCGGGCTCGTGCTCGAACTGGGCCGGCGCTACACCGAACAACTGCCGCGCGCGCTGGTCGCCGCGGCCGAGCAGGTCGGCCTGCCGGTGATCACGCTGCGCAACGAGACCCGGTTCATCGGTATCACCGAGGCCGTGCACGCGCTGATCATCGACGCCCAGTTGGCCGAGTTGCAGGCGTCCGAGGCGGTGCACCAGGCGTTCAACGAGCTGGCCGTGGAGGGCGCCGAGCCCGCCGAGGTGGTCCGCCAGGCGTCCCGGATGGCCGGGCGGCCGGTGATCCTGGAGAACCTGGCGCACCAGGTGCTGGCCTACGACGCGGCGGGCACGGCGGCCGAGACGCTGCTGGAGAACTGGGAGGACCGCTCCCGGCAGCTGCGGCTGTCCACCCGCACCGCCTTCGACGAGCGCACCGGGTGGCTGGTGACCACGGTGGGCGCCCGGGGGCACGACTGGGGCCGGCTGGTGCTGGTCGGCGACGGCACCCCGCCGCCCGCGCGGCAGACCATGCTCCTGGAGCGGGCGGCCTCCACGCTGGCGCTGAACCGGCTGGTGGTGCGCGATCGGGAGAGCCTGGAGCGGCAGACCCACCGCACGCTGCTGTCCGGGATCCTGACCCACTCGTACACGGTGGCCGAGGTGACCCTGCGCGCCCGTGCCCTGGGCATCCCGCTGGAGGGCCGGCGTCTGGTCGGCGTGGTGTTGCGGCTGCGGCGCAACACCACCCCGGCCGCGCTGGAATCCCAGGCCCGGCTGCGCGACTTCACCGAGATCGCCGCCGCCGCGGTGCGCGAGCGCCGGTTGGCCGCGCTGGTCGGCGGGCTCGACGACGACAACGTCGGGCTGCTCGTCGCGCTCGCCTCGCAGGACACCGAGGACGGTGCGCTGGAGGGCTTCTCGGCCGCGATCCGCCGGCTCGCGCCGGATCTCGCGGACGACATCGTGGTCGCGGTGGGCTCCTCGGTGGGCGCGGCGCGCGACGCGCGACGCTCGCTCCTGGAGGCGACCCAGGTCGCCGACGCGGCACTGCACCAGGGCGGCAAGGCCGCGTTCTACCGGCTGCCCGACGTACGGCTGCGCGGCCTGCTGCACCTGCTGCGCGACGACGCGCGGTTGCAGACCTACGTCGAGCGCGAACTCGGGCCGCTGCTGGCCTACGACGCGCAGCAGGGCAGCCAGTTGGTCCCGATGCTGCGGATCTATCTGGAGCACGGGCGCAACAAGTCCGCCGCCGCCGATGCCGCGCACCTGTCCCGGCCGTCCTTCTACGAGCGGCTGCACCGGATCGAGCGGGTGCTCGGCGTGGACCTGGACCAGGTGGAGAGTTGCCTGTCGCTGCACGTGGCGCTGCTCGGCCTGGAGGCGCTCCGGCGCTGAGCGCCGCTCAGGCGGCCGGCCGGGTACCGGCGAGGGTGAATTCGTTCATCGCGAGCGCGTGCAGGACCGCGTCGCGCGGCCACAGCTGCTCGGTGCCGAACACATCGACCTCGACGTAGATCCCGTCGATGATCACCGACGCCAACATCGCGTGCCGGGCAATACCGGACTCGGTCCAGGTGTATTCCCAGACCACGCCTTTGCGGCCGTGAATGGCACGCGACTCGAAGGTCACTTTTCGATAGTCGCGAAATACCCGGGCGGCGTTCTGTTCGTCGTCGCGCCACTGTTCCAGCAGATCGCTGGTCTGCTGGAAGGCGGTCCGCCCGGTCAACACGGTCGGGCCGGCGGGGTCGGTGTAGATCACGCTCTGGTTCTGCTCCTTGCGGGTCCAGCCCTGCGGGACCCGCCAGGCGAAAGTGCTCTCGTCGACCCGGTGTATCGGAATCGGCGCGCTTCCCGGGGGCGCGGTGGGGTACGCGGCCAGGCCGGCGAGCGGATCGGCGGCCGGTCGCGAGCCGGACCCGGTGACCGTCGGCGGGTTCGCCCGGGGCGACGCCCCGGCTGTGTCGCCGCCCCGGCCGCCGGCGCCGGCGAGCAGCACCGCCGCCACGATCGCGCCGGCGACGAGGACGGTGACGATCGGGAGCAGGACCGCCAACAACCGACGGCGCGAGCGGGCCGGGCGCCGGCCGCGGGAGGGCAGCGGGAAGGTCGGCGGATCCCCGGCCTCCGCGGGGCCGCCGGGTCGGCGCCCGGGCGGCGGCGCGGCGGGCACCCGGGGCAGCGGCTCGAACGATCCGGCGTCGTCGGGGGCGGGCCGCGCGGTGGGCAGCAGGTCGCGCAGCGGCGGTTGCCGGTGCGGGGAGGGCACCAGCGTCGCGTCCGGGTCGGTCGAATCGGGATCACCGCCGAACGGATCCGTCCGGTACGGGTCCGTCGCGGGCGGGTCGGTCGGGTGTGGGTCGGTCGGGTGTGGGTCGGTCACGGCCGGCTCCCCCGCCTCCACCGCCCCGAACGCCGACGCCCGCCCGGGCATGGTGGGCCGGATCGGCCGGGTCGGATCGCCCGCGCGCCGGCGGCCCTCGGCGGCGACCACCGCGCTCAGCCGCGCCTCCACCTCGGCGCTGTTCGGGCGCAGCGTCGGATCGCGCCGAAACAGGTCGCGGACCAGTGGCTCCAGCGGCCCGATCTCCTCCGGCACCTCGGGCTCGGCGATCACGATCGCGTGCATCGTGGCCACCGGGGTGGCCCGCCGGAACGGCGAGGCGCCGGTGACCGCCGCGCACAGCGTGACGCCCAGCGACCACAAATCCGAGGCCGGCCCCGGGTGTTCGCTCTCGATGCGCTCCGGCGCCATGAACTCGGGCGAGCCCAGGATCGCGCCGGTCCCGGTCAGTCCGCTCACGCCCTCCAGGGCGGCGATGCCGAAGTCGGTGAGCACCGCGTGCCCGTCCCGCTCGATCAGGACGTTGCCCGGCTTGACGTCGCGGTGGATCACCCCGTGTGCGTGCACGACGCCGAGCGCGCGAGCGATCTGTACCGCCATCGCCGCGGCGGCGTGCGGGGTGAGCGGCCCGTCCTCGGCCAGGATCGTGTCCAGCGAGCGGGCGTCGAGCAGCTCCATCACGATCCACAACCGGTCGTCGTCCTCGACGTAGTCGTAGACCCGCACCACGTTGGGATGGTTGATCCGGGCGGTCGCCTGGGCCTCGCGCAGACTCCGCTCGCGAAAGGACTGCGACGCGTTGCGCCCCCAGCCCGTGCTGATCACCTTCGCCGCCACGGGTCGGTCGAGCAGCCGGTCGCGGGCCCGCCACACGGTGCCCATTCCGCCGCTGCCGAGCACGCTCACCAGCTCGTAGCGGGCTCCGACCACGAAGCCCGTCCCACCGTCACCCGGCCCGCCCGACATCGGCTTTCCCCCAGGTTCGCCGCTTTTCAAGATCAGACCATTTCAGCTTTACCAGGGTTATCCCCCAAAAGCCGTCCTAAAGCTTAGGACGGACATGGTAGAACGAATCGTCACACATAGCGGGAGGGGGATACCGCATGTTCCTGTGGAGAAAACTTCGATCAGAAAATGTCAGGCGAGCCGCGTTGATCATTTCTGTTCCGATCGGAATGGGAATGATTCTGAACGCCGGCCTGGCCGTTGCGGATACCGACGCGAGCGGGTCGGTACCGCGAGCCGGCGGCGGGGGGCACACGCTGACCCGGCCCCCGACGGGCGAGGGCACCAGGCCGCCGGTCACCACCAAACCGCCGGTGAGCACGAAGCCGGCCACGACGTCGCCGCCGGGCACCCACCGGCCGACCACCGAACCGCCCACCACCACCCGGCCGCCGAGCAGCACCCGGCCGCCGACCACGCCACCATCGACCACCGGGCGGCCCGGCACCACCTCGTCGTCCCCTCGGCCGTCGACCACGGCACCGCCGACCACGCGGATCGAGGTGGCGACCGCCCTCCAGATCACCTTCGACGCCCGGGGCCGGGGCACGATCTGGTTCACCGTCACCAATGACACCGACAAGGCGCAGCCCGCCCGGGACGTCTACGCCTACAGCACGGGGCGGTTGCGGATCACCTCGGTGGCCGGCTGCTCGGCCGCGCCCGCGCTGCGGGATCCGGGCCCGGCCTGGGCGACCAGCTTCAAGTGCTCGCCCGGTTCGCTCCGGCCGCACGAGACCAAGCGCTGGTCGGCCTCGGTGGAATACCCGCCCGCCGTGGCCGGGTCGCCGCGCGCGGCCCGCGCGGAGGTACGGCTCCCGCTCGCGCCGGAGACCGACCTCTCCACGTTCTGCGTCCTGGTGGTACCCGAGGGCGCCGCGGACACCTCGGTGATCCTGGGGCGGGCCGGACCGCTGACCCTGGTCGGTCGGGCCGACAACAACGACCCGTCGTTCATCGGCTACACCGTCGACACACCCCTGCCGAGCTTCCCGGGCGGGACCTCCGGCGGCAGCACCGGCGCAGGCACGTCGGGCGGCGGCACGAGCGGTGGTTCCACCGGTGGCGGGAGCACCGGCGGTGGCAGCACCGCCGGCACGAACACCGGCGGAGCCACGGACGGCACCACTCCCGGCGACACCGACCGCACACCGCCGAGCACCCTGCCCAAGACCGGACCCGACGACGACACCCTGTCGCTCGCGGGCGGCGCGGTCGGCCTGCTGCTCGTCGGCAACGCGCTGTTCCAGGGCGCGCGGCTGCGCCGGATCCACTCCGCCGAGGACGAGGAGCCGGAGCAGGAGCAGGACTGACCGGAAGCCCGACCCGGCCCACCGCGACACCGCACCGCCGCAGCACCCGGGCCGGCCGCACACGCCCCACGAAAACGGCCCCGGGCCCGCGCACCGCGGACCCGGGGCCGTGCCCGGTACACCCCACCGATCGACGAGCGGCAGGCGCTCGAATCAGTGCCCGGTCAGCGCCAACACCCGCCGGGCGGCGGGCCGCTCCAGCAGGTCGGCGAACGTGGTGCGCCCCTGGACCACCTTGCGGAACACCCGCCAGCCCTGCGGCAGCGTGGTCACCGCGTGGTGCAACATCGCCGGGTGCCGCTCGAAGACGTCGAGCAGGATCCGCCCGGCGCGCATCTCGCGACCGAGCACCGCGTCCACGTCCGCGTGGTAGTCCGCGCCGATCTTGTCCACCTCGGCCACGGTCTCGACCCCGGCCGCCTGGGCGGCCCGCTCCCCCGCCAGCCGGCCCGAGCGCAGCGCGTACGAGATGCCCTCGCGCGTCCAGGGTTCGAGCAGCCCGGCCGCGTCCCCGGCGACCAGCACCCGGCCGCGCGACAGCGGCGCGCTCTCCTTGCGGCACCGGGTCAGATGGCCCGACTCCACCGCCGGCCGGAACCCGGCCAGACCCAGCCGGCCGATGAAGTCGCGCAGGTAGGCACGGGTGGCCTCACCCTCGCCGCGCGCGCAGATCACCCCGACGGTCAGCGTGTCGCCCTTGGGGAACACCCACCCGTACGAGCCCGGCAGCGGGCCCCAGTCGAGCAGGATCCGCCCGCGCCAGTGCGCGGCGACCTCCGGCGGCACCGGAATCTCCGCCTCCAGGCCCAGATCCACCTGCTCGAAGGTGACCCCGACATAGGCCGAGCTGCGCCCCGCGCTGCCGTCCGCGCCCACCACCGCGCGCGCACGCACCGTCTCGCCGCCCGCGAGGGTCAACTCCACCAGACCGTCCCGCTCGACGATCCGGGAGACCGCCGTGCCCTCGCGCAGCACCGCGCCCGCGGCCACCGCCGCCCGGGTCAGCGCCTCGTCGAAGCGGGCCCGGTCGACCAGTCCGATCAGCGTGGTCCGAGCCGAGCGGACCCGGCGGCGGCGTCCGCGCAGGGTGAACTCGACCTCGCGCACCAGGTCTTCCACCGGCGGCTCGAAGCCCGGCGGGAGGGCGTTCTTGGACGGGCCGATGATGCCGCCGCCGCACGTCTTGTAGCGCGGGAGCTCGGCCCGGTCGAGGACCAGCACGCGGCGTCCCGCGCGTGCCGCGGCCAGCGCCGCCGACGCGCCGGCGGGGCCCGCGCCGATCACCACGACGTCCCAACCCGAGGGATCACCGGGATCGTCGGCGGGGTCGGCGGGCGTTGCGACGGCGGGCACGGCGGTGGCCTCTGGGGAGATGCTGGTCATGGAAATCGACCCTAGTGCCACCACGCGGTGCGTCCGTCCGGGCGGCTCCCACCCGCATGCGCGACCCCACCCGCGCGTCGGCCCGAATCGCCGGCGAATGCACCTTATGCTCCGCCGGTGTCCCACGACAGCGCGCCGTTCCTGATCGTCCTGGCCCTGGCCTTCGTCGCGCCGCCAGCCGCCGATCTGCTCGGGCGACGGATCCCGGTACCCACCGTCGTGCTCGAACTCCTGCTCGGCGTACTGGTCGGACCGTCCGTCCTGGACCGGGTGCACGAGACGACCGTGCTCACCTTCGCCGCCAACTTCGGGCTGGCCTTCCTGATGTTCCTGGCCGGCTTCGAGATCGACCCGTCCCGGCTCAACGGTCGGCCGTTGCGCCTGGCCACGCTGGGTTGGGTGGTGTCCCTGGCGGTCGGCCTGGCGGTCGGGCTGCTCCTGGTGTGGTCCGGCTCGACCATGTCGCGCCTGGTGGTCGGCCTGGCCCTGACCACCACCGCGCTCGGCACGCTGTTGCCGATCCTGCGCGACACGGGGGCGCTGCCCACCCGGTTCGGCGCGCGGGTGATGGCGATCGGCACCCTCGGCGAGTTCGGTCCGATCGTCGCGGTCTCGCTGCTGCTGAGCGGACGCAACGCGGATGCCTCGGCGGTCGCGCTGGCCTGTTTCGCCGCGGTGACGCTGGTGATACTGGCGTTCGCGCGCCGACCGCTGCCCTCGGCACTCGACCGGGTGGTTCGGGCCACCCTGCACTCCAGCGGCCAACTCGCCGTCCGAATGGCCGTGTTGGTCCTGGCGGCGCTGGTCTGGGCGGCGGACGAACTCGGCCTCGACGCGCTGCTCGGCGCGTTCGCGGCCGGTCTGATCATCCGGCTGCTGCTGTCGGACATGCCGGCCGAGTCGCGGGAGACGGTGGCGGCCAAGCTGGACGCGATCGGCTTCGGGATGTTCATCCCGGTGTTCTTCGTGATCAGCGGCGTGCGCTTCGACGGGCGGGCGCTGTTCGCGGACCTTGGCACGGTGGCCCTGCTCCCGCTGTTCCTGGCGCTGTTCCTGCTGGTCCGGGGCGTGCCGACCTATGTCGTGGAGCGCGGTTCCCCGGCCGCGGTACGCCTGGGCCTGGCCCTAATCGCGTCGGCCGGCCTGCCGCTGATCGTGGTGATCACCGGGATCGGCGTGGCGGAGGGCGAGTTGCGGGCGGGCACCGCGGCCGCGATGGTCGGCGCCGGCATGGTCTCGGTGCTGGTCTTCCCGCTGCTCGGGCTGCGCGCCTACCGCAGGGCGCGGACCGCCGACCCTGCGATGGCGGAGCGCTGACCGCGCCACCCGGACCCGAGGACCGAGGACCGCCCGACGGGCACCGGCCGCCCGCGAGGCACCGGCCGCCGGCTCACAGGCCGATGATCTTCCCCCACGCCTTCTCCCAGCGCCGTTCCTCGTCCTCGGTGGTCTCCCGCATCCCGTGCAGCTTCGCGGTCATCTCCGCGTCCGGGAAGATCAGCGGGTTGGTCGCCGACGCGCGCATCTCCTCGTCCGACGACTCGGCCAGCACCTGCTGCGCGGCCGGCACCGGACACACGTACGCCACGTAGTTCGCCAGCTCCGCGGCGATCTCGGGGTCGTAGTAGAAGTCCATCAGCTTCTCGGCGTTGGTCTTGTGCGCGGCCTTGTTCGGCACCATCAGGTTCTCCGACCACAGCTCGGCACCCTCCTCGGGCACCACGAACTCGATGTCGGGGTTGTCCAGCTTGAGCTGGCCCACGTCGCCGGAATACGCCTGGCAGGCCAGGATGTCGCCACTGGCCAGGCCCGAGGTGTAGTCGTTGCCGGTGAAGCTGCGGATGTGGTCCTTGTCCACCAGCTTCTGCATGCGCTCCATCACCTTGTCCACGTCGGCGTCGGTGAAGGTGCGGATGTCCGAGCCCTCACCGAGCATCAGCAGCGCGACCGCCTCCATGAAGCCCGCGAACACGGTGACCCGGCCCTTGAGTTCGGGCCGCCACAGGTCGTTCACCGACCGGATCTCGCGGTCCACCAGCTTCTTGTTGTACGCGATGCCGGTCATCCCGCTCTGCCACGGCACGGTGTACTCGCGCTTCGGGTCGTAGCCGGGACTGCGCAACGATTCGGCGAGGTTGGCGCCCACCTGCGGCAGGTTGGCCTTGTTCAGCTTCTGCACCCAGCCGAGCCGGACGAAGCGGGTGCACATCCAGTCGGAGATGACGATGGCGTCGCGCCCCGGCTCCTTGCCCGCCTGGATGGCCGGGTGGATCTTGCCGAAGAACTCGTCGTTGTCGTTGATCTCCTCCGAGTACCGGACCTTGATCCCGGTCTTGTCGGTGAATGCTTCGAGCGTGGGCCGGCGCTGCTCGTCCTCGTCGTCGACGTCGATGTACAGCGCCCAGTTGGAGAAGCGGACCACCTTCTCCCTGTCCGACCGGTCCGTTCCGCCGCGCTTGGACTCCTCGACATACGCCGAGGGCACGCCGCACGCGGCCAGCGCGCCGACGGCCGCGGCCGCTCCGGTGCCGCGCAGGAACATCCGCCGGTCCACCCGGTGCCCGGCAATCCGCAGCGGGGACTGGGCGCGAGAGCGGGCGCGGATCATCGGCGACTCCTTGGCGGTACGGAACGGGGGCCTGCTCCCCGGGCGCGGGCACGCGCCGGGCGTACGGACGGCCCACCGCATCGTGGCCGGGTGCCGCCCCGGACGGCAACACGCACCCTGTCAACCCTCGCGGAGCGGAGTTGACAGGGTGCGTGCGGGTGTCGCGGGGTGCCGCTCGCGCGGCGCGGCGGATCAGGCGTCGTAGTTGGTCATCACGTGCTTGATCCGGGTGTAGTCCTCGAAGCCGTAGCCGGAGAGGTCCTTGCCGTAACCGGAGTGCTTGAAGCCGCCGTGCGGCATCTCGGCGACCAGCGGGATGTGCGTGTTGATCCACACGCAGCCGAAGTCGAGCCGCTTGGCCATCCGCATCGCCCGGCCGTGGTCCTTGGTCCACACCGAGGAGGCGAGCGCGTACTGCACGCCGTTGGCGTTGGCCAGCGCCTCGGCCTCGTCCTCGAACGCCTGGACGGTGATCACCGGGCCGAAGACCTCGTTCTGGATGATCTCGTCGTCCTGCTTCAGCCCGGAGACCACCGTCGGCGCGTAGAAGTAGCCCTTGTCGCCGACCTGGTGCCCGCCGGTCTCCACCTTCGCGTGCGCGGGCAGGCGCTCGATGAAGCCGCTGACCTGCGCGAGTTGGTTCACGTTGTTGACCGGACCGTAGTACGCGTCGTCCTGCGGGCCGGTGGAGAGGTCGTTGGCGGCCGCGGCCAGCGCGGCGACGAACTCGTCACGGATCGAGGAGTGCACGAGCACCCGGGTGGCGGCGGTGCAGTCCTGGCCGGCGTTGAAGAAGCCGGCCCCGGCGATGCCCTCGGCCGCGTTGGCGATGTCGGCGTCCTCGAAGACCACGACGGGCGCCTTGCCGCCGAGTTCGAGGTGCACCCGCTTGAGGTCCTTGGACGCACTCTCCGCGACCGACATGCCGGCGCGTACCGAGCCGGTGATCGAGGCCATCGCCGGGGTCTTGTGCTCGACCATCATGCGGCCGGTGTCGCGGTCGCCGCAGATCACGTTGAACACGCCGGCGGGCAGGATCTCACCGATGATCTCGGCGAGCAGCACGGTGGACGCCGGCGTGGTGTCGGACGGCTTGAGCACCACGGTGTTGCCCGCGGCGATGGCCGGCGCGAACTTCCACACCGCCATCATCATCGGGTAGTTCCACGGCGCCACCTGGGCGCAGACACCGACCGGCTCCCGCCGCACCATGGAGGTGTGCCCCGCCATGTACTCGCCGGCCGACTTGCCCTCGAGCATGCGCGCCGCGCCCGCGAAGAAGCGGATCTGGTCCACCATCGGCGGGATCTCCTCGGACGCGGTCAGCGCCCGGGGCTTGCCGGTGTTGCGACACTCGGCGTCGATCAACTCGTCGGCGCGCTTCTCGACCGCGTCGGCGATCTTGAGCAGGGCGAGCTGGCGCTCGGCGGGCGTGGTCTCGCTCCAGCTCTCGAACGCCGTGGCCGCCGCGCGCATCGCCGCGTCGACGTCCCGCTCGCGAGACAGCGGGGACGTCGCGTAGACCTCGCCGGTGGCGGGGTCGACGATGTCGAGCGTGCCGCCGTCCGCGGCGTCGGTGAACGTGCCGTCGATGTAGTTGCGCAGAGTACGCAGGTCGCTCATGTCCCAAGTCTCCTTCGAAAACGGGGCGGCGCCGGCAGGACGGCGAGGGGGTCGATTCCCGACCTGGGCCGCGATCCCAGCCTAACCGGATTGCTGTCGGTATCCGCATCCCCAACACACACCAACAACTGAATCAGTTGTCCTGTTGAGCAAAGTCAACGGATTCCCTTGCGAAAGGCCCATCTGATGAGGCAGAGTGACCACGTGGCCGGTCGAGACAGAAACCCGAGTGCGCCGGCCGACGCCGTGTCGAAGGCGATCATCGAGCAGCTCCAAGAGGACGGACGCCGCTCGTACGCCGCGATCGGCAAGGCCGTCGGTCTCTCGGAGGCCGCCGTGCGCCAACGCGTACAGCGCCTGCTCGACCAGGGCGTGATGCAGATCGTCGCGGTGACCGATCCGCTGACCGTCGGCTTCCATCGCCAGGCCATGGTCGGGGTTCGGGTCGAAGGAGACATCGAGCCCGTAGCGGACATACTGGCCACGATGAAGGAAGTGGACTACGTCGTCATCACGGCGGGTTCGTTCGACCTCATCGTGGAACTCGTATGCGAGAACGACGACCACCTGCTCGACATCATCAACAAGAGGATCCGAGCGATTCCGGGCGTACGGAGCACCGAGAGCTTCGTCTACCTGAAGCTCCGGAAGCAGACCTACCAGTGGGGTACTCGATGACACAGCAGTACGACAACGCGGCCCTCTCCAAGAGCGCCTACGACCACCTGTGGATGCACTTCACCCGCATGTCGTCGTACGAGAACGCTCCCGTGCCGACCATCGTGCGCGGTGAAGGCAGCTACATCTGGGACACCAACGGTCGCAAGTACATCGACGGCCTCGCCGGCCTGTTCGTGGTACAGGCCGGGCACGGCCGCACCGAGCTGGCCGAGGTCGCCCGCAAGCAGGCCGAGCAGCTGGCCTTCTTCCCGGTGTGGAGCTACGCCCACCCCAAGGCCATCGAGCTGGCCGAGCGCCTGGCGAACTACGCCCCGGGCGATCTGAACAAGGTCTTCTTCACCACCGGCGGCGGCGAGGCCGTCGAGTCCGCGTGGAAGCTGGCCAAGCACTACTTCAAGCTGACCGGCAAGCCGACCAAGCACAAGGTCATCTCGCGGGCCATCGCCTACCACGGCACCCCGCAGGGCGCGCTGTCGATCACCGGCCTGCCCGACTACAAGGCGCCGTACGAGCCGCTGGTGCCGAGCACCTTCCGGGTGCCCAACACCAACCAGTACCGCAAGCCGGAGTTCCTCGCCGACGACTCGCCCGAGGCGTTCGGCCGCTGGGCCGCCGACCAGATCGAGGTGGCGATCCTCAACGAGGGCGCCGACACCGTCGCCGCGGTCTTCCTGGAGCCGGTGCAGAACGCCGGTGGCTGCTTCCCGCCGCCGCCCGGCTACTTCCAGCGTGTGCGCGAGATCTGCGACCAGTACGACGTGCTGCTCGTCTCGGACGAGGTCATCTGCGCGTTCGGCCGACTCGGCACCATGTTCGCGTGCGACAAGTTCGACTACGTGCCGGACATCATCACCTGCGCCAAGGGCATGACCTCGGGCTACTCCCCGATCGGCGCGATGATCGTCTCGGACCGCCTCGCCGAGCCGTTCTACAACGGCAGCGACAACGTCTTCATGCACGGCTACACCTTCGGCGGGCACCCGGTGTCCTCCGCCGTGGCGCTGGCCAACCTCGACATCTTCGAGCGCGAGGGCCTGAACCAGCACGTGCTGGACAACGAGTCCAAGTTCCTGGCCACCCTGCAAAAGCTCCAGGACCTGCCGATCGTCGGCGACGTGCGCGGCAACGGGTACTTCTACGGCATCGAGATGGTCAAGGACAAGGGCACCAAGGAGACGTTCAACGAGGACGAGGCCGAGCGCCTGCTCCGCGGCTTCCTGTCCACCGCGCTCTACGACAACGGCCTGTACTGCCGCGCCGACGACCGCGGCGACCCGGTCATCCAGCTCTCCCCGCCGCTGGTCGCGGACCAGGGCGTGTTCGACGAGATCGAGCAGATCCTGCGCGGAGTGCTGACCGAGGCCTGGACCAAGCTGTAGAACGCCGCCGTCGACTCGACATCCGAATCGACGGTGGACACACCGGCATTTCGACCAACCCTCAGTGAGTCTGCCGCCGTCGCGCACACACCCGTGCGCGACGGCGGCAGACTCATATCCGGCGCCGAATCCCCGAAATACCCCGGGATACCCCGAAACACCGCGTACCACCGGCACCATCGGCACCACCGACATCCCCGAAGAGGCCCGATGAGTCACCCCGTCCCCGGCTCCACCCCCCGAACCCGCATACGCCGCCTGCCCGATCACGCCGTCGAGGACCGGGCCGCGCTGCACGCCGTGCTGGACGCCGGCCTGGTCGGCCACCTCGCCATCACCGGCGCGGACGGACAGCCGTTCGTCCTGCCCGTCGCCTACGCCCGGGACGGCGAGCGGGTGTTGATCCACGGCTCGACCGGCAGCCGACTCTTCCGCGGCCTGGCCGCGGGCGCGCCGACCTGCCTGACCGTGACCCTGCTCGACGGCCTGGTGCTGGCCCGATCCGCCTTCGAGTCGTCGATGAACTACCGCAGCGCGATGGTGCTCGGCTCGTGCACGGTGCTCCCGGACGCCGAGAAGACCGCCGCCCTGGACCTGCTCACCGACCGGCTGCTCCCCGGCCGCCGCGGCGACCTGCGTCCGCACACGACCAAGGAACTGGCCGCGACGCTCGTCCTGGCGCTGTCCCTCGACGAGGCCTCGGTGAAGATCTCGGCCGGGCCGCCGGACGACGACGAGGCCGACCTCGACGCCCCGATCTGGGCCGGCACGGTCCCGATCACCGAGCACTTCGGCACCCCGGTGCCCGCCCCCGACCTGCGCTTCGACCTCCCCGCGCCGAACTATGTAGGGACGTGGACCCGATGACCGCCGACTACCGCGACGTGTCCCTGTGGTTCGACACCCTC
Source organism: Embleya scabrispora (assembly GCF_002024165.1). NCBI lineage: Bacteria > Bacillati > Actinomycetota > Actinomycetes > Kitasatosporales > Streptomycetaceae > Embleya > Embleya scabrispora. Next base: position 4,742,945 of record NZ_MWQN01000001.1, on the reverse strand, counting down.
GGCGCGGACGTCACCGCACGCCCCGCGCTCGCGGGCGACCTGGACGTCGACGTGGCGATCGTCGGCGCCGGCTACACCGGCCTGTGGACGGCGTACTACCTGGCCCGGGCCGACCCCTCGCTGCGGATCGTGGTGCTGGAGCGCGAGGTCGCCGGCTTCGGCGCGTCCGGCCGCAACGGCGGCTGGTGCTCGGCGCTGTTCCCCGCGTCCATCGCCAAGGTGGCCCGCGACAGCACCCGGGAACGCGCCATCGCCCAGCAGCGGGCCATGAACGCGACCGTCGACGAAGTCGGCCGGGTGGTCGCCGCCGAGGGCATCGACTGCGACTTCGACAAGGGCGGCACGGTCGTGCTGGCCCGCACCCCGGTACAGCTTTCCCGCGCGCGCGAGGCGGTCGCCGCGGAACACGCGTGGGGCTTCGACACGTCCGACGCCCGACTGCTCGACGCCGCCGAGGCGCGCGCGATGGTCGGCGCCACCGACGTGCTCGGCGGCACCTACACCCCGCACTGCGCGGTGCTCCACCCCGCCAAGCTGGCCCGCGGCCTGGCCGAGACGGTGGCCGGCCTCGGCGTGCGCGTCCACGAGCAAACACCCGTGCTCTCGATCGAGGACGGCGTCGCCGTCACCCCGCACGGCCGGGTCCGCGCCGACGTGGTGGTCCGCGCCACCGAGGGCTACACCCCCGAACTGGCCGGCTTCCACCGCGACCTCGCGCCGGTCTACTCGCTGATGATCGCCACCGAGCCGCTGCCGAAGGCCTTCTGGGACGAGGTGGGCCTGGCCCGCCGGGAGAGCTTCAGCGACATGCGGCACCTGATCATCTACGGCCAGCGCACCGCCGACGACCGCCTCGCCTTCGGCGGACGCGGCGCGCCGTACCACTTCGGCTCGAAGGTACGGCCCGAGTTCGACCGCGACGAGAAGGTCTTCGCCGAACTGCGCCGGGTGATCACCGAGTTGTTCCCGGCCGTCGCCGACGCGCGGATCACCCACACCTGGGGCGGCCCGCTGGGCGTGGCCCGCGACTGGTACGCGAGCTGCGGCCTGGACCGCGCCCGCAAACTGGCCTGGGCCGGCGGCTACGTCGGCGACGGCGTGGGCACCGCCAACCTCGCCGGCCGCACCCTGGCCGACCTGATCCGCGACGAGTACACCGACCTGACCCGGCTGCCCTGGGTCCGACACCGCTCGCCCCGGTGGGAGCCGGAGCCGCTGCGCTGGATCGGCACCAACGTGGGCCTGCGGGTGATGGCGGGCGCCGACGTCGAGGAGCGGCGCACCGGGCGCGAATCACGCCTGGCGCACGCGTTCGGCCGCTTCCTGGGTCACTGAGACCGGCCGGTCACCCCGTTCCCCCTCGGATGGTGCGGCGCCAGGACTCCAGGTGGTCCGGCGCCGCACCCGCCTTGAGCAGGAACTCCGCCGCCGAGCCGTGCCGCTCCTCCAGCACCCGCAGGAAGGTGTCGATGGACGCCCGCGCCGCACCGCGCATCGCGGGCGCGACCGGATGCGACGGGTCGATCCGGGGCTGACGCGGCAATCGGTCGATACGTTCGAACATCTCCACGAGATGCGTCTCGGTCTCGGTGTAGTCGGCGATGATCGCCTCGCGCTCGACCCCGGCGACCGACAGGAGCAGGGCGACCAGGATCCCGGTCCGATCCTTGCCGGCGGTGCAGTGCACCAGCGCCGGCACCCCGCCGTCGCCGGCCAGGATCTCCAGCGAGCGTACGTACGACTCGCGGCCGCGCTCGGCCATCCGCATGTAGAGCAGCCCGGCCCCGAACTCGTCCACGCTGCCCAGGTCGATGTCGTCGTCCAATTCCAGGCCCTGGGTCTGCCCGGCCGACACGTCACCGATCGCGGCCCGGTCGGCGGCCAGCGCCGAGCGTCGACCCAGCAGCGGCAGCCGGTGTCGGACCACGCCCGCCCACTCGGTCAGGGGCAACCCCTCGTGGTCCGAACGCAGATCGAGCACGTGCCGTACGCGATAGGTATGGATCAATCGGTCGACCCCCTCGGGGGTGAGCAGGTCCGGGGTCTCGGACCGCATCAGTACCCCCGTTCGAGTGACACCGCCACCGATCAGCGGTAGGTCGCCGACGTCGCGGGCATTGAGCAGATCTGGAAGATCGAGTCGGCGGTTCATGTGCACCCCGTTCGGAACGCGTTCGAGACACCTGTTCGCCTCATCATGATGTGTGCGAACTCCCGCCGCCGACAGGGCTCCCCGACCGAGGGGGTTTGTCGTCCGTGCCGAAACCACGTGCCGCGACGCTCGTTGGAGGAGAACGGGCGGCTACGAACGTAACTCTGCGGGAGGTGTGCCATGTCCCTGTCGTCCCGCGCGACCAGACCCGCCGACCGGCGCGCCGTCGCCGACGCGCCGACCGCGCCGCCCGACAACGACGTGCTGCGCGCTCGCGGACTGACCCTCACCCAGGGGCCGCGCACGCTGCTGCGCGACGTCTCGGCCGCGGTCCGCGCCGACGAGACGTTCGCGATCACCGGGCCCGACGGCGCCGGCAAGTCGGCGCTCCTCGCGTGCCTGTCCGGCGTGCTCGCCCCCGACGCCGGCGAGGTCTGGTTCAACAGCGGTCCGGTGCACGTGCTCGACGAGAAGGGCCGTACCGCGCTGCGGCGCAGGTACTTCGGCCTGGTCGACGGCCGCACCCGGCTGCTGCCGGAGTTGACCGTCGCGGAGAACGTCGCCCTGCCGCTGCTGCTGGATCGTATGCGCCGCACCGAGGCGTTCGCGATCGCCCGGCACTGGATGGACCGGCTCGACGTCACGGAGTACGCCGAGTCCCGGCCGCCGGGCCTGGGGCCGGCGCTGCTGCGTCGGGCGGCGGTCGCCCGCGCGCTGGTCACCCGACCGGCGGTGGTCTTCGCGGACGAGCCGGCGCACGGCCTGGCCGGCGTCGAACTCGACCATCTGATGCGGATCCTGGTCTCCGCCGTGCGCTCGCACGGGATCACCCTCGTGCTGGCCACCGCCGATCGGCGGGTGGCGGCGCACGCGGACCACGGTCTGATCCTGCGCGAGGGCCGTCTCGATCCGCGCGCGGAGGGGTGGTAGGGCGATGTCCGGAACCGGCGCACGGTTCTTGCGCGACGCGTGGCACGGCGCGTCCCGGGTCGACGCGGTGCGGGTACTGGCCGGCGCGGCGCTGGCGGGCAGTGCCACGATCGTGCTGCTCTGCCTGCTGGCCTGGGCGCGCCCGAGCGGGCGCGCGGCACCGGCGCCGACCGGTCCGCTGCTCGCGGCGCTGCCGGTGCTGGCCGCCGTGGCGGTGCTGACCGCGGTCGGCACCCGGCTCGCGATCCTGCACCGGCACGACCGGGCCGACCGCGCCCGGCACGCTCGGGCCGCGATCGCCGAGGGCCCGCCGGCCGCGGGACATGGGGCAGGGCACGCGAGGGGGCGGGGGGCGGTCGCGACGGAGGCGGCGATCACGGCCCTGGTCGGCACGATTGCCGGGATGCAGGCACACCTGCTGCTGCGCTCGGTGCGGGATTCGGTCCCGCCCGCGGTTCGCCGACTGCTCGTGGTGGGCGCCGAGGTGCACTGGCCGGGCCTGGTGGCGCTGCTCGTGGTGGTGCCCACGATCGCGGCGATCGCCGCGGCGAGCGCGGTGCGGGGCCCGTCGCCCCGGTCGTCGCCGCGGGTGGCGCCGTACGTCGGACCGCTCCTGGTGCTCGCCGGGCTGCTCGCGCAGTACCTGATCGCCGACCCGGCGCGCCCCGAGCAGTTGCCGCACGGCGCGCTGCCGGCGGCGGTGGCGGGATACGCCGCGGTGCTGATCGGGGCCGCGCTGACCGTGCCGTGGTTGGTGGCCTGGATCGGCGGCGGCTGGGCCTCCCGGGCCGGTCGGGTCTGGACGTTGTGCGCGGCCCGGCGGATGGAGGCCGGCGCGCACGGCTTGGCGCTGCCGCTCGGACTGACCACGATCGCGCTGGCGGTGGTCACCACCGGCCGGCTCGCGGGCGAGCGCACGCCGGTCCGGATGGCCGACGCACCACTGTTCCTGACGGTGGCCACGGTCTCGCTGTGTGCGGCGGCGATGTTGTTCGCGGTGGTGATCGAGTACGGCCCGGCCCGCCGGGAGACCTCGCGAACCCTGCACACGATCGGCGCGGCCACCCCGACGGATCGCCGCGCGGCCCTGGTCGCCCTCGCCGTCCCGGTCCTGGTCTGCGTGCCGACGGCGATCACGGTCGGCGCACTGGCGGCCTGGCCCGCACACGAGGGCGCGAATCCGTTCCCGACGGTTTCCACCCACGCCGCGCTGCTCGGCACGGTCTGGGCGGTCGGCCTGCCGGCGGCCGCGCTGATCGCGGCGGCGGCGGTGATCCTGCGGGACGAACGACCGCGGCGGCGGCGCCGGGCCTGAACCCCGGACATGGGAAGACGTCCAGCCCGAAAAACACTCGGACATGGGAAAACACTCCGAGCCCGGCGCGGCGTCCCCTTCCGCGACGGGCTCGAAGTGCTTCTCGTCTCGGGGGCCACGCGACCCCGAGCCGTGCGCCGGATCGTGTCCCTTCGACCGGCGGCTTGGGCGTGCCACCGCCGGATCATTCGAACGGGGGGATCAAAGGATCCGACGGCTTGGCACTGAGATCAGTCTGCCCTGTGCGGCCTAAGAATCCGATAAGGATTCGTTACCCGTTCTATATCGCCGCGCCGCGCACCCGTGACCTGCACCGATTGTCCCGCTTGCCGACTGTGTCCCCGTGGATCGGCGGGCCGGCGTGGGCCGCCCGCCGATCACGCCGCGGAATCAGACCTCGGCGGCGGCGAGCTGTCCGCACGCGCCGTCGATGTCGCGGCCTCGGGTGTCCCGGACGGTGACCGGCACGCCGTGCTTGGTCAACAGCCGGACGAACTCCTCCTGGCGCTCGGCCGTGGAGGCGGTCCACTTCGACCCCGGGGTCGGGTTGAGCGGGATCAGGTTGACGTGCGCGTTGTGGTTCTTCAGCCGACGCCCGAGCAGGTCGGCCCGCCAGCCGTGGTCGTTGATGTCCTTGATCAGCGCGTACTCGACGGAGACCCGGCGACCGGTGACGCCCTCGTAGTGCCAGGCGGCGTCCAGCACCTCGCGCACGTCCCAGCGGGTGTTGACCGGGACGAGCGTGTTGCGCAGCTCGTCGTCCGGCGCGTGCAGGGACAGCGCGAGGGTGACCGGGATCCGCTCCTCGGCGAGCTTGTACATCGCGGGGACCAGGCCGACCGTGGACATGGTCACCGAGCGGGCGGAGATGCCCAGGCCCTCGGGGCTCGGGTCGACGAGCCGGCGCACCGCGCCGACCACGGCCTTGTAGTTGGCCAGCGGCTCGCCCATCCCCATGAAGACGATGTTGCTGACCCGTCCCGGACCGCCGGGCACCTCGCCGCGCGCGAGCGACCGGGCGCCGGCGAGCACCTGCTCGACGATCTCGCCGGTGGACAGGTTGCGGGTCAGGCCCGCCTGGCCGGTGGCGCAGAACGGGCAGTTCATCCCGCAGCCCGCCTGCGAGGACACGCACATCGTGACCCGGTCGGGGTAGCGCATCAGGACGGCCTCGACGAGGGTGCCGTCGAAGAGCTTCCACAACGACTTCCGGGTGGCCCCGTCGTCGCAGGAGATGTCCCGTACGGAGGTCATCAGCGAGGGCAGCAGCGCCTCGGCGAGCCTGGCCCGGGTCGCGGCGGGCATGTCGGTCCACTGCTCCGGGTCGTCCGAGAGGTGGCCGAAGTAGTGCTTGGACAGTTGGGCCGCGCGAAACGGCTTCTCGCCCAGCTCGGCCACCGCCTCGCGGCGCTCGGCGAGGGTGAGGTCGGCAAGGTGGCGCGGCGGCTTCGAACGACGCGGCGGCGCGGTGAAGGTGAGTTCTCCTGGTTTGGGCATGGCTCGTCCAGTGTCGCAGGTGTACGGGCGGGGCCGGATCGACCCCGCTCCGTGCGTCTGCGTGGCCTGGTCCGAGGTGCTGCCGGATCAGGTCCGGGTCATACGAATACGGCGAGCAGCAGCCACACCACCGGGGCGGCGGCGAGCAGCGAGTCGAGGCGGTCCATCACGCCGCCGTGACCGGGCAGCAGGCTGCCCATGTCCTTGACCTTGAGGTCGCGCTTGATCATCGATTCGGCGAGGTCGCCGAGCGCGGACACGGCCGCGGCCGCGACGCCCACCACGGCGCCCTGCCACCACGCGCCGTCCAGCATGGACATCACGCACAGCGCGCCCGCGGCGGCGGCCAGCACCACGCCGCCGGCGAAGCCCTCCCAGCTCTTGCCCGGACTGATCGTGGGCGCCATCTTGTGTCGGCCCCCGGAGATCACCCCGGCCGCGTAGGCGCCGGTGTCGGCGCACACCACCAGCACGATGAAGGTCAGCACCCGCTTCGCGCCGTCGTCGTCGCCCAGCATGAGCACCGCGAAGCCGGCCAGGAACGGCAGGTAGAAGACGGTGAACACACCCGCCGTCATGTCCCGCAGGAAGTCCTCGGGGCCCTCGGTCATCCGCCAGATCATCACCGCCACGGCGGTCAGCGCGGTCGCCACGGCCAACCCCTGCGCACCGCGCGCGTAGGCGGCGATCAACATCGCCGCCGAGCCGACCGCGAGCGGGATCACCGGGATCCGGATCCCGCGCCCGACGGTGGCGCCCTGCGCGGTCCGCCCGGCCGCGTCGGCGACCGCCTCGGCCCGGCCGAAGGCGCCCGCCAGCTCCCACAGTCCGACCAGGACCGCGAGCAGCACGACGCCCACGAACAACACCTGGACGGTGAGCAGCGAGGCCACGATCACCCCGCCGAGGGCGAGGCCGACGCCGATCGCCTGGGGCAGGTTGCGTCCGGCCTTGCCGACCGGTTTCGCGGGTTGGTCCCCGGTCACCACACGGCCCTCGCGTGGTGCCTCGGCGTGCGCCGGGTCCCGTCGAATGGGCTCCTCGTGAAACGGCTCGCCCGCGTCGGCTTGCGATCCGTCGTCCGGGTCGTGACCCGCGATCGGTGAGAGCACCTGCGTGTGGTCATCCTGTGTCCGTACCCCGACGCCGGCGGGAAAGTGCTGCTGCGCACGAGTGGCACCGTCGCCGTGGCCGTCCGGCCTGCCGGGCCGGATCGCATCGTAGGGGGCCGCGTCGTAACCCGTCGGCGCGTCCGGGACCTGCTCCGGCCACGCGCCGTACGACCCGTACGGGTCGTGGCCGGGCGGCAGATCGGGGTGCGCTCCCGCGGGCGGATCGGCCGGCGGCGTACCGCCCCAGGTCGAGTCGTTCATCAGACTTCGAGCAGCTCGGCTTCCTTGTGCTTGAGCAACTCGTCGATCTGCGCGACGTACTTGTGGGTCGTGTCGTCGAGTTCCTTCTCGGCGCGACGCACCTCGTCCTCGCCGGACTCGCCGTCCTTGACCAGCTTGTCGAGCGTGTCCTTGGCCTTGCGGCGGATCGACCGCAGCGAGATCTTCGCGTCCTCGCCCTTGCTCCGCGCCACCTTGATGAACTCCTTGCGGCGTTCCTCGGTGAGCTGCGGGAAGACGACCCGGATGACCTTGCCGTCGTCGGTCGGGTTGACCCCGAGGTCGGAGTCGCGGATCGCCTTGACGATCGCGTTCCTCGAACCGCCGTCGAACGGGGTCACCAGGACCATCCGCGGCTCGGGGGTGGTGAACGACGCGAGCTGGTTCACCGGGGTCGGCGAGCCGTAGTAGTCCACGAGGATCTTGTTGAACATGGCCGGGGTGGCCCGGCCCGTGCGGATCGCCGCGAAGTCGTCCTTGGCGACCGCGACGGCCTTCTCCATCTTTTCCTCGGCCTCGAGGAGAATCTCGTCGATCATGTCGGCTCCTGTCCCGGTCCTGTCGCCGTCGATCAGCCGTCGGTACGGCTGACCAGGGTGCCGATCTTCTCACCCCGCACGGCGCGGGCGATGTTGCCCTCGACGAGCAGGTTGAAGACGACGATCGGCAGTTCGTTGTCCATGCACAGGCTGATCGCGGTGGCGTCCGCGACCTTGAGCCCGCGGGCGAGCACCTCGGCGTGATCCAGACGATCGAACATGACCGCGTCCGGGTTGGACTTCGGGTCGCAGTCGTATACGCCGTCGACGCCCTTGGCCATGAGCAGCGCGACCGCGTCGATCTCGAGCGCGCGCTGGGCGGCCGTGGTGTCGGTGGAGAAGTAGGGCATGCCCATGCCCGCGCCGAAGATGACCACGCGGCCCTTCTCCAGGTGTCGCACGGCGCGGCGCGGGATGTACGGCTCGGCGACCTGGCCCATCGTGATGGCGGTCTGCACGCGGGTGTCGATGCCCTGCTTCTCCAGGAAGTCCTGGAGCGCCAGGCAGTTCATCACGGTGCCGAGCATGCCCATGTAGTCCGAGCGGGCCCGGTCCATGCCGCGGATCTGCAACTCGGCGCCGCGGAAGAAGTTGCCGCCACCGATCACGATGGCGACCTGGGTGCCGCGACGGACCACGTCGGCGATCTGGAGCGCGATGGTCTGCACGGTGTCGGGGTCGACGCCGAGGGCCCCGCCGCCCGCGAACGCCTCACCGGAGAGCTTGAGCAGCACCCGGCGCGCGTAGGGGTTCGGCTCGTCGCCCTCGGCGGACGACGAGGAGGCCGCCTTCGTTTCGGTTTCCTGCACGGTTCCCTCCACGCCTTGCGGCCTCCTCGCCATACTGCTTTTCACTGCGTTCATGCCTACTACATGCCCCGGCCGTGTTCACTTCCCGGCCGAAGCGGTGCCGCAAGTGGCGATCAGACGCCGACCTTGAAGCGGGTGAAGCGCTTGACCTTGACGCCGGCCTCGTCCAGGACCTTGCCCACGGACTTCTTGCTGTCCTTGGCGAACGCCTGGTCGAGCAGCACGTTGTCCTTGAAGTAGCCGGTCACCCGACCCTCGACGATCTTGGACAGGGCGGCCTCGGGCTTGCCCTCCTCGCGCGCGGTGGCCTCGGCCACCCGACGCTCGGTCGCGACCGTCTCGGCCGGCACGTCCTCGCGGGCGAGCACGGTGGGCGAGAACGCGGCGATGTGCTGCGCGACGTCCTTGGCCACCTCGGCGTTGGCGCCGTCCAGCTCGATCAGCACGCCGATCTGCGCGGGCAGGTCGGGGCTGGTCTTGTGCAGGTACGCGGCGACGAAGCCGTCGGCGTACTGCGCGAAGCGGTCGAGCACGATCTTCTCGCCGAGCGTGACGTTCGCGTCGTCCACGAACTGCTGGACGCTCTTGCCGGCCTCGATCTCGCTCGCGAGCAGCGCGGCGATGTCGGCGGGCGAGGTCTTGGCGACGTGCGCGGCGATCGCGTTGGCGGCCTCGATGAACTTCGGGCTCTTGGCCACGAAGTCGGTCTCGCACTTGAGCTCGACCAGGACGCCGGAGGCGTTGCCGTCGAGCAGCGCGACGACCGCGCCGTTGGACGCCGAGCGACCCTCGCGCTTGGTGACGCCCTTCTGGCCCTTGACGCGAAGGATCTCGACCGCCTTGTCGACGTCGCCTTCGGCCTCTTCGAGGGCCTTCTTGCAGTCCATCATGCCCGCGGCGGTGAGCTCACGGAGCTTCTTCACGTCCGCGGCGGAGAAGTTCGCCATGTCCTGATTCTCTCGTCTCTCGGTCAGCGGCCCGGTTGCCCGAGCGACTGGGGGTGAGGGTGTCGCCCCACCCGATGAAGGTCAAGGGTCCGTGCGGTATTCCGACACATACGGGGACGTACGGGATGCGTACGCGCCGTGATCGGGTCCCGGCACAGGGCGAGGGGTACGCCGGCCGGGCCGTCGTACCCCTCGTTCCAGGGTCAGGCCTGCGGGTCGGCCTCGGCGGCGGGCGCCTCGGTGGCCGGGGCGGCCTCGGCGGCCGGAGCGGCCTCGGTGGCCTCGGCCTCGACGTCGGCCTCGGTGACCGAGCCGGACTCGGCGACCTCTTCGGCGGCGGGGGCGGCCTCGGCCGGAGCGGCCTCGTCCTTCTTGCCCGCCTCGAGGAGCTCGCGCTCCCAGTCGGCGAGGGGCTCGCCGGCGGTGGCCTTGGTGTCGGCGGCGGCGCCACCGGCACGCGACATGAGACCGTCGGCGACGGCGTCGGCGATCACGCGGGTGAGCAGCGTGACCGAGCGGATCGCGTCGTCGTTGCCCGGGATCTTGTAGTCGACCTCGTCGGGGTCACAGTTGGTGTCGAGGATCGCGACGACCGGGATGTGCAGCTTCCGGGCCTCGCCGACGCCGATGTGCTCCTTCTTGGTGTCCACGATCCACACGGCCGAGGGCACGCGCTGCATGTCGCGGATGCCGCCGAGGGTCTTCGCCAGCTTGTCCTTCTCGCGCTTGAGGACGAGCAGTTCCTTCTTCGTCATGCCCGAGCCGGCCACGTCGTCGAAGTCCAGCTGCTCGAGCTCCTTCAGGCGCTGGAGGCGCTTGTAGACGGTCGAGAAGTTGGTCAGCATGCCGCCGAGCCAGCGCTGGTTGACGTAGGGCATGCCCACGCGCGTCGCCTGCTCGGCGATCGCCTCCTGCGCCTGCTTCTTGGTGCCGACGAACAGGATCGTGCCGCCGTGGGCGACGGTCTCCTTGACGAACTCGTAGGCGCGGTCGATGTACGACAGCGACTGGAGCAGGTCGATGATGTAGATGCCGTTGCGCTCCGTGAAGATGAAGCGCTTCATCTTCGGGTTCCAGCGGCGGGTCTGGTGACCGAAGTGGACGCCGCTTTCCAGCAGCTCCCGCATCGTGACGACGGCCATGGCCGTACGCTCCTTGGACTCTCGTCCCGGCGATCGAGCCCGGGACTCTCGGTTGTGTCGTGACGACGGGTCGCCGTCACGCCTGACGCCCGCGACACCACGCCGAGGTCCTTGCGGATTCCCGGACCGAGAGGTGTCCCCATCGAGTCCCGCTCACTGGCGTCTCGCCATGCGGGACGTCGGCGGCTCGAAGGTGGGCGCGCGAAGTCGACCCGGAAGGCCGGGCCGCTCCGGGAAGTGTACGGGACCGGTACGCGGCCGGGCGACTCGCCTTCCGGCCACCCTTTTCCACCGCCTCGTCGGCTTGTATGCCGGCTTTTCGTGGCGTATCGCACTTCGGCGATCGGCGACCGCTTGTGGACGAAAGAGTTGTCTACGCGCATCGGACGGCTGTTTGTCCACAGGCCGGCGCGGATCGGCGCACGCGTCCGGCGCGGGCGGTGAGTGTGGGCGCATGAACGAATCGAGGGCGGGTCGCGGACCCGCCGTGATGGGTCTGCTGTTGCTCACCGCCGTGGTGTCGACGGTCGCATCGCCCCTCGCCTCCCCGGTGCCGCTCGCGTCGGGGGCGGCGCGGGCCGCGCCGGAGGCGCGGCGCTGGGTGTGGCCGCTGGATCCGCGGCCGGTGGTGCTGCGCGGGTTCGAGCCGCCGGCTGCGGCGTGGCTGGCCGGGCATCGTGGGGTGGATCTGGCCGCGACGGTGGGCCAGTCGGTGCGCGCGGCGGGCGCGGGGGTGGTGGTGTTCGCCGGCGCGGTGGCCGGGCGCGGGGTGATCACCGTGCGGCACGGCGACGTGCGCACCACCTACGAGCCGGTGCTCGCGTCGGTGGCGGCGGGCCGGGTGGTCGCGGCGGGTGAACCGATCGGGGTGCTGGCGCCGGGGCCGTTCCATCTGCCGGTGCCGTGTCTGCACTGGGGGTTGCTGGTGCCCGCGTATCACGACCCGCTCTCGCTGCTGCGCCGGGTGCGGGTGCGGCTGTACCCGAACCGCCCGGGGTCGGGCTCGGCCGGTTCGGCGGGCTATGCGACCCGGGCGACGCCGCCGAGCACCAGGGCCAGGGTGGCGGACTCGACCTCGGCGGGATCGGCACCGCCCTCGATCCGCCGGACCGCCGCGTCGACCATGCCCTGGACCAGCGTGGCGACCAGCATCGGGTCCCGGTGGCCGAGCGCGGACAGCGCGTCCACCACCAGTTCGACGATCCGCCCGTGGGCGGCCCGGATGCGCTCGCGCGCGTTCGTGTCCAGCTCGCCGGTGGAGATCGCGACGACGACACGATGACGACGATCACCGACCAGTTCCAACTGGCGCGCGACGTAGGCCGCGATCTTCTGCGCCGGGTCCTCGGTCGCGCCCATCGCGTCCTCGACCTCGGCCACCCACGCGGGCAGGTCGACGGCGCACAGCTCCTCGACCACGGCCGCGCGCGAGGCGAAGTATTCATAGAGCGAGGAGCGGGCCAGGCCGGTGCGTTCGGCCAGGGCGGGGAAGGTGAGCGCGGCGAAGCCGCCCTCGTCGAGCAGGCTCCGGGCGGCGTCGAGCAGCGCGGCGTGCTGCATCGCACGGTGCTCGGCGACGGAGGAGGCTCGAATCTTGGGCATCCCCTCACTCTACGACGTCACCGTGCGTGCCATCGGGGAGCTTGCCCAATTCCCGGATTTCCCGGATTTCCCGGATTTCCCGGATCCCGGGTGCGCGGTGCCTCGCGGCGGCGCGGTCAGCCGCCGGAGTGGTCCAGTTCGGCGTCGACCGGGGGCAGCGCGCACTCGGGGTCGTCGAGCCAGCCCTCGGGCAGCACGACGCGCTTGCCGCCCGCGGTGCGCCCGCGCGGGCCGTCGGCGCCGATCGGCCACGGCTGGTCCAGGTCGAGTTGCCCGAACCAGTCGTCGAGTTCGGCCAGGCTGCTCGCGGTGGCAAGGCCGCGGCGGATGGTGCCGCCGACGGAGAAGCCCTTCATGTACCAGGCGACGTGCTTGCGCAGGTCGGTGACCCCGTGGGTCTCGTCGCCGATCCACTCGGCGAGCAGCACCGCGTGTCGGCGCATGATCGTGGTGACCTCCCCCAGGGTCGGCCGGGCCCGGTCCGCGCTGCCCTCGAAGGCGGAGACCAGGTCGCGGAACAACCACGGGCGGCCCAGGCAGCCGCGACCGACCACGACGCCGTCGCAACCGGTCTCGCGCATCATCCGCAGCGCGTCCTCGGCGTCCCAGATGTCACCGTTGCCGAGCACCGGGATGTCGGTGACGACCTCCTTCAGCCGCGCGATGGCGGACCAGTCGGCGGTGCCGCCGTAGTGCTGCTCGGCGGTGCGGCCGTGCAGGGCGACCCAGGTGACGCCCTCGTCCACGGCGATCCGGCCCGCGTCGAGGTAGGTCAGGTGGTCGTCGTCGATGCCCTTGCGCATCTTGATGGTGACCGGCACGCCCCGCGCGTTCTTGACCGCCGAGCGCAGGATGTCGCGCAGCAGGTTGCGCTTGTAGGGCAGCGCGGAACCGCCGCCCTTGCGGGTCACCTTGGGCACCGGGCAGCCGAAGTTGAGGTCGATGTGGTCGGCCAGGCCCTCGTCCACGATCATCGCGACCGCGCGGCCGACGATGTGCGGGTCGACCCCGTACAGCTGGATGCTGCGCGGGCGCTCGGTCTCGGCGAAGCGGATCAGCCGCAGCGTCTTGGCGTCCCGCTCGACCAGCGCGCGGGTGGTGATCATCTCGCTGACGTACAACCCGGCCGGGCGCGCGGTGGTGGCCGCCTCGGCCTGCTCCTGGCAGAGCGTGCGAAACGGCGCGTTGGTGATACCGGCCATGGGGGCCAGCACCACGGGCGGCCGAATCAGCGCACCGCCGAAGGCGCCCAGGCGCAGCGGCGGCCACGGGCTGCCGGTGGCGTCGGGCGTGGGTGCGTCGGCGGGTGCCATGGACGGTGCTCCAGGAGGGGTGCGGGGATGGGTCCGATCCATTGTCCCCCACCGGGAAAAGCGGTTTCCGGGTGTCACCGCGTCCTGACAGCATCGCCGTCATGACCTCCGACCTTCCGCCGGCGTCCGCCGGGTCCGCCGCCGAGTCCGACCGTGAGCCGCTCGACGTCGCGTCCCTGATCCTGCGGGCCCGGCGGCAGCCCCGGCTCAAGTACGTCTTCTTCTGGGGCCACCGCGAGCCGATCCGCGGAGTGGACGCGAGCTGTCTGAGTCAGTGGTATCCGTCGCCGTTCGAGGTGGACGGGATCACCTATCGCACCGCCGAACACTGGATGATGGCCGGCAAGGCCCGGATGTTCGGCGACGCCGACGCGGAGCGCCGGGTGCTTGCGGCCGCTCACCCCAAGGGGGCCAAGACGATCGGACGCCAGGTGCGCGGCTTCGACGAGCGGCGCTGGGTGGACGAGCGGTTCGAGTTGATCGTGCGCGGCAACGTGGCCAAGTTCGGGCAGCACTCGGACATGGGCGCGTTTTTGCTCGGCACCGGGCGGCGGATCCTGGTCGAGGCCAGTCCGCTGGACCGGATCTGGGGCATCGGGCTGGCCGCCGACGACGAGCGGGCGGGCGACCCCGAGCACTGGCGCGGGCTGAACCTGCTCGGCTTCGCGCTGATGGCGGCCCGGGCCCGGCTGGCCGGCGCGGCCGGCTCCGGCGCCTCGCCCGACTCGACCGCGTCGGCCGGAGGGCACGATCGCGCGGTGTCGGAATCGGCTCCTGCACCGTCGTCCGGATGAACTAACCTCCGCACATGAGTGCCTTCCCGCCCCCGCAGCCCCCGAACGGGCCCGGCTACGGCCACGGGCAACAGCCGTACGGACAACCGAACAACGGCCGGTCGGCCTACGGGCAGCAGCCCCAGGGTCAACCGGCCTACGGGCAACAGCCGTACGGACAACAACCGTATGGGCAGCAGCCGTACGGGCAGCAGCCCTACCCTCAGCAGTACGGCCAGGGTTACGGCCAGCCGCCGCCCCCGCCGTCGGGCCGGCCGAAGTGGCTGGTGCCGACGGCCGCGGTGGTGGCGCTCGCGGTGATCGGCGGCGGGGTGTTCTTCTTCCTGTCCAACGACAAGGACGACGACAAGAAGCCCGCCGCGCAGACCTCGCCGACCGCCCCCGCCAACGGCGGGTCGCTGCCCGCGACCGGCGGTTCGCTGCCCGCGACCGGCGGTTCGCCCGGGCCGGGCGGTGACGAGCCCAAGGGGTTCCAGTCGGCGCCGCCGCCGAACAACTCGGCCATCGACGACCTGTCGACCGACAAGTTGTCCTTCACCACCGACTACTTCTTCAAGGACACCGCCGAGTTCCAGGGCCGCACCGGCGCGAAGTATCGGCAGTTGAGCAGCGACGACTCGGCGGTCAAGGACTGCTCGAAGGTGATCACGGCCGGCGGCTCGGCGGTCACCCGGAACGGTTGCGTGGGTGTGCTGCGCGGGTCGTACAAGGACTCGGCCGGGAAGTATGCGGTGACGCTGTCGGTGATCTCGATGCCGAACAAGGAGAAGGCCGAGGCGGTGAAGAAGGGGCTGGGCACGATCGCGCTGTCCAATTCCCCGATCGCCTGGCTCCAGCCGCCGGCGTCGAGCGGGGTCACCTTCAAGGACGGCTCCGAGCACGCCGCCATCGCCACCACGACCGGACACTACGTCCTGGTCCTGGACATCGGCCGGGCCGACGGCGGGCCGATGAAGGGCCAGGGCGAGGAGGCCTCGAAGGCCGCGGGCAACGTGCTGAGCGACCTGAGCTTCCGGATGACCGACCGCATCGTGGCGGGCGTCTTCAAGTAGCTCGCCAACACCCGAATCGCGGGGAAGCACGATCCGACCCGGGACATCCGTGAGGGGCGCCGTCCGCGACGGCGCCCCTCACCGCGTTCACCCGGCCCGCGGCCGGTTTCGGGTCAGCAGCCCGGCAGGCGCGCCGCGAGATAGCCCACGACCTGGTCGAGCGAGACCCGCTCCTGCTGCATCGTGTCGCGCGAGCGCACGGTCACCGCGTCGTCCTCGAGCGTGTCGAAGTCGACGGTGATGCAGAACGGCGTGCCGATCTCGTCCTGGCGGCGGTAGCGGCGGCCGATCGCACCGGCGTCGTCGAAGTCGCAGTTCCAGTATTGCCGCAGGTCGGCGGCCAGGCTCCGGGCCTTCGGCGACAGGTCGGCGTTGCGCGACAGCGGCAGGATGGCCGCCTTGACCGGCGCCAGGCGCGGGTCGAGCCGCAGCACGGTGCGCTTTTCCAGCTTGCCCTTGGCGTTCGGCGCCTCGTCCTCGAAGTAGGCGTCGAGCAGGAATGCGAGCATCGCCCGGTTCAGCCCCGCGGCCGGCTCGATGACGTACGGGAACCAGCGCTCATTGGCGTCCTGGTCGAAGTACGACAGGTCGGTGCCGGACTTCTCCGAGTGGGTGCGCAGGTCGTAGTCCGTGCGGTTGGCGATGCCCTCCAGTTCGGAGAACTCGCTGCCGCCGAAGTTGAAGCGGTACTCGATGTCGACGGTGCGCTTCGAGTAGTGCGACAACTTCTCCTTCGGGTGCTCGAAGAAGCGCATGTTGTCCGGGTTCAGGCCGAGACCGACGTACCAGTCCCAGCGCTGCTGCATCCAGTATTCCTGCCACTGCTCGTCCTCGCCGGGCTTGACGAAGAACTCCATCTCCATCTGCTCGAACTCGCGCGTGCGGAAGATGAAGTTGCCCGGCGTGATCTCGTTGCGGAAGCTCTTGCCGGTCTGGGCGATGCCGAACGGCGGCTTCTTGCGCGAGGTCTGCTCGACGGCCTTGTAGTTGACGAAGATGCCCTGGGCGGTCTCCGGGCGCAGGAAGGCGCGGCCGGACTCGTCCTGGGTGGGGCCGAGGAAGGTCTGCAACAGACCGTTGAACATCTTGGGCTCGGTGAACGTGCCCTTGTTGCCGCAGTTGGGACAGGTGATGTCGGCGAGGCCGTTCTCCGGCAGCCGGCCGCGCTTGGCCTCGTACGCCTCTTCGAGGTGGTCGGCGCGGTAGCGCTTGTGGCACGAGGTGCACTCGGTCAGCGGGTCGACGAACGCCTCGACATGGCCGGACGCCTCCCACACCTCGCGGGCGAGGATGACCGAGGAGTCCAGACCGACGATGTCGTCACGCGAGGTGACCATCGTGCGCCACCACTGGCGCTTGATGTTCTCCTTGAGCTCCACGCCGAGAGGACCGTAGTCCCAGGCGGCCCGCTGGCCGCCGTAGATCTCACTACAGGGGTAAACGAAGCCTCGGCGCTTGCTCAGGCTGACGATGGTGTCGATCTTGTCGGCGGCCACAATGCTCTCTTCGGTGCGACGATGCGGGCAGTGACAGTGTCGGCACAGGCTACCGGCGTGCTGGTCACCCCCGTAAATCGATAACTGCCGACCCGGGTCCGCCACGGTTGGCCCAAACCCGTATTATTGACAACGATTGTCATTCTAGTTGAGAATGATTGTCATGAAGATACGTCGCTCCGCCCCGGTCGCCCTGCTCGCGACCGCTGCCGCATCCGCGCTGCTGCTCTCCGGATGCGCCGGCACCGACGACGCGAAGGCGGACACCGGGGCGGGTGCGAAGGTGCGGGTGATCGCCGCGTTCTACCCGATGAAATTCGTCGCACAGCAGGTCGGCGGCCCGCACGTGAAGGTGACCAACCTGACCAAGGCCGGGGCCGAGCCGCACGATCTGGAGTTGACCCCCAAGCAGGTCGGCGCCGTCTCGCAGGCCGATCTGGTGGTCTACCTCAAGGGCCTGCAGCCGGCCGTGGACAAGGCGATCTCGCAGAACAAGCCGAAGCACATCGCCGAGGCGAGCCGGTTCGCACCGCTGGAGGAGCACGGCACCGAGGTACACGGCGCCGAGGACGAGCACGCGGGCCACGACCACGCCGACGCCGAACACGGCGACCCGCACGTGTGGCTCGACCCGATCCGGCTGGCCGCCATCGCGACCGGCGTGGGCGAATCGCTCGCCGGCGCCGACCCGGCCAACGCGGCCGACTACCGCGAGCGCGCCGCGGCGCTCGTGACCCGGCTGAAGACCCTCGACGGCGAGTTCACCGCGGGTCTGGCCACCTGCGCCCGCAAGGACGTGGTGACCAGCCACGCCGCCTTCGGCTACGTCGCGGAGCGTTACCACCTGAACCAGATCGCGGTCAACGGCGTCAACCCGGAGTCCGAGCCCTCCCCCGCCCGGCGGGCCGACATCCAGCGCCTGGCCCGGGACCGGGGGGTGACCACGATCTTCTTCGAGACCCTGGCCGAACCCAAGACCGCCAGGACGCTCGCCGAGGACCTGCACGTGCAGACCGCGGTCCTGGATCCGCTCGAGGGCATAAAAGACGAGGCGCACGACGATTACTTCTCGGTGATGCGCGCCAACCTGGACGCGCTGCGGAAGGGGCTGGGCTGCTCATGACGGAACCTCGGACCCCGGTCGCCCGGTTGACCGGCGGCACCGCGTCCCTCGGCGGCCGACCGGTGCTGCGCGGAGTGGACCTGACCGTGCACCCCGGCGAGGTGGTCGCGCTGCTCGGTGCCAACGGCTCGGGCAAGTCCACGCTGGTGCGCACCCTGGTCGGCCTGGTCCCGCTCACCGGCGGCACGATCGAGCTGTTCGGCACCCCGTTCGCGCGTTTTCGCGACTGGTCCCGGATCGGCTACGTCCCGCAGCGCACCACGGCCGCCGCAGGTGTGCCGGCGAGCGTGCGCGAGGTGGTCGCCTCGGGCCTGCTCGACGGGCGCCGGCTGTTCGGGCCGGGCCGCGAGGGGCGGGCCGCGGTGGACGCGGCGCTGGACGCGGTCGGCATGCGCGACCGCGCCCGCGACGGCATCGCCCACCTGTCCGGCGGCCAGCAGCAGCGCGTGCTGATCGCCCGCGCGCTGGCCCGCCGCCCCGACCTGCTGATCATGGACGAGCCGATGGCCGGCGTGGACCTGCGCAGCCAGGAGGTGCTGGCCGGCACCCTGCGCGGACAGCAGGAGCAGGGCCGGGCGGTGCTGCTCGTCCTGCACGAACTCGGCCCGCTGGAGCCGCTGATCGACCGCGCCGTGGTGCTGCGCGAGGGTTGCGTGTGCCACGACGGACCGCCGCCGCGCGCGGTCGGCCAACACGCGCTGCCCGGCCACGACCACGTACATCCGCACGACGATCACACCGCGCACCACGCCGGGATGGGACTGCTCTCGTGACGATCCTGGACTTCCCCTTCATGCAGCGCGCGCTGCTCGCGGCCCTGCTCGTGGGCATGACCGCGCCCGCCGTCGGCGTATACCTCGTGCAGCGCCGGCAGGCGTTCATGGGCGACGGCATCGGGCACGTCGCGCTCACCGGGGTGGGTCTCGGCTTCCTGCTCAGCACCTCCCCCGTGCTCACCGCGGTGCTCACCGCGTCGGTCGGCGCGGTGTTGATCGAACTGATCCGCGAGCGCAGCCGGGTCAGCGGCGACGTCGCGCTCTCCGTGCTGTTCTACGGCGGCATCGCGGGCGGGGTGATGCTGATCAACCTGGCCCCCGAGGGCTCGAACGCCAATCTCCAGTCGTACCTGTTCGGCTCGCTGACCTCGGTCTCGCCCGAGGACATCCGGGTGATCACGATCCTGGCCGCGGCCGTGCTCGCGGTCACCCTCGGACTGCGCCGCGCGCTGTTCACCGTGTGCCAGGACGAGGACTTCGCCCGGGTCACCGGGCTGCCGGTGCGCGCGCTGAACCTGCTGCTCGCGGTCACCGCCGCGGTCACCGTCACGGTCGCGATGCGGGTGGTGGGCCTGCTCCTGGTCAGCGCGCTGATGGTGGTCCCGGTCGCGGTCGCGCAGCAGCTCTCTCGCACGTTCTCGATGACCGCGGCGCTCGCGATCGTGGTCGGCGTGCTGGTCTCGGTCTCCGGCACCGCGCTGACGTACTACGTCGACGCGCCGCCCGGGGCGACCATCGTGTTGCTCGCGATCGGACTGTTCGTTCTGGTGGGAGTGCTCGCGACGCCGTTGAATCGGCGCCGGGCCCGACGCGCGGAGGCGGCGGCGGGGGAGGTGGACGCGCCTCGGATCGACGACGTGCGTGTGGACGCGAAGGCCCCCGGCGCCGGCACAATGGCGGGACAGGCACCCGGCGGCGTCGTCCGGCCCGTACCCATCGAGGAGGCACCCAGGTGACCACCGCCCACGGCACGAGCCCGGTTCGGGGTCGGTCCACCCGGCAGCGTGCCGCCGTCTCCGCGCTCCTCGACGAGATCGAGGACTTCCGCAGTGCGCAAGATCTGCACGACCTGCTCAAGCAGCGCGGCGAGGCGGTCGGCCTGACCACGGTGTACCGCACCCTCCAGGCTCTGGCGGACGCGGACGAGGTCGACGTCCTGCGCACCCAGGACGGCGAGTCGGTCTACCGTCGATGCAGCCGTGGGCACCACCACCACCTGGTCTGCCGCTCCTGCGGCCGCACCGTCGAGGTCGAGGGCCCGGCGGTCGAGCGCTGGGCGAATCGGATCGCCGCCGAACACGGCTTCGGCGACGTCTCGCACGAACTGGAGATCTTCGGCACGTGCGCCCAGTGCGCCGGCACGCCGGGCTGACCCCGCCCCGCTCGGCGCCGGCTACCAGCCGCCGCCCCCGGTCGCACCGGTCGTGGTGCCGCCCCACGTTCCGCCCTCGGAGCACGTGCCCGTGGGCCGCACCGTGGCCGAGCCGACCGGATTCGGCTTCAGCACGTTGAGCTGCCCGGCCGCGATCGAGCCGCCGGACAGGAACTCCGAGTAGGCGAACGTCTTGGTGATCGACTTCTTGCCCGCGGGCACGTCGATCTCCTCCTGCTTCATGCCGCCGGACGATCCGCCGTAGGAGATGGTGATCCGGCCGCCCCGGTGCCCGTCGGCGAAGGTGATCGTGCCGATGTACGTCTCCATGAACGCGGTCCTGCACCGGACGCCGGCCAGCGTGCCGGGCGTGACGGTCAGGAACACGCCCTTGACCCGGAGGTCCCCGTCGCCGGCCTTGCCGTCCGTGTCGGCGGTCTGGACCGGCTCGCTCGTCTTGCCCTTCGGGTCGGCGTCCGCTCCCCGATCCTGCTTTTGACACGCCGTCGCACCCGATACGAGTACGCCCACGACGGCCGCCGCGACGACGGCACGACGAATTCCCCAGCCCATGACGATTCCCCCGAGAATTCGGCGGATCGTCCTCCCCAGGCGATCCGTCCGCGAACTCACGCTAGGCGAACCGAACTTGCCGCACCGCCGCGCTCGCAGGACGCGAACGCGGCGGTGACCGGACGGTGACATCGTCACAACGCGGCCGATCGTCACAACGTGCCTACTCGTACGGCTCCTTCGGAGTCGGCACCCGATCGACCTTGGTCGCGGTCAGGGCCGGCATCGCGTCGTCGGCCTGGACCTGGCCGTTGGGCAGCCAGCGGCCGGTGACGGTCACCCACGAGTCGGTCGGCGGGGCCTCGACGCCGTGCACCTCGATCTTGCGTGCGAACGCGTCCGCCGCGCAGCAGCTGATCACCATCCGGGTCACGTACCAGGTGCCCGCGGTCTTGCCGGGTGTGACGAAGCCGGTGAGCTGGACGTTGCGGTCCTTCAGCGGCGCGGCGGTGTCCCACACCGAGCGGATCAGGAAGTCGGCCAGGGTCATCGGCAGCGGGTCCCCCGGCGGCAGCGCGGGAAAGCCGGCGTCGTTGTTCGCGGCGGCCGGTTTGGCCACCACGTTGTCCGAGCGCGAGGCGGTGTACGACCCGAGCGCCGGCGGTGCGATCAGGAACAGCGCGAGCACCGGCAGACACAGCAGCCAGGCCGCGCGCGGGCCCGCCGAGTGGTCATGCCCGTGCCCGGCCTCGTCCGGCGCGGGCACGGGAGCCTCCCCGCCCGCCGCGTGCGCGTGCTCGACATCGGCCGCGGGTTCCGCCACCCGCCCCTTGATCCCGTCCCGGACCGCCGAGACCAGGCCGACCAGGAGCAGGATCGCGCCCGCCGCGATCAGCGCGGGCCGCAGACCGTCCTTGACGTAGCGCAGGTACATGTCGGTCAACGAGATCCGCAGCAGCGCGCCGCCGATCAGGATCAACAGCACCGCCTGGACGTCCCGCCTCACAACAACCACCATCCGACGACGTAGCTCGCGACGATCGCCACCACGAACGTCGCCGAGGAGAACCGGGCCGCGAAGCCGCGCCCGAAGGTGCCCGACTGGAGCGCGATCAGCTTCACGTCCACCATCGGGCCGACCACCATGAAGGCCAGCTTCGCGGTCGGCGAGAAGCCGAGCAGGCTCGCCGCCACGAACGCGTCCGCCTCCGAGCACACCGCGAGCACCACGGCCAGGAAGGCCAGCGCGAGCACCGCGAACCAGGGCGAGCCGGAGACCGCGTCGATCACGTGCTTGGGCACCGTGACGTTGAGCGTCGCGGCGGTGATCGCGCCGATCACCAGGAAGCCGCCCGCGTGCAGGAAGTCGTGCTGGAGCGCGAGCCGGAAGTTTTCCCACTTGCCGTTGCCGCCGTGATCGTGCGGACGGCGCATGGGCTTGATCCACTCGGGCCGGCCGAACCGGGCCCACAACCAGCCCATCAGCACCGCCGTGCCGAGCGAGGCGACGAACCGGGCGAGCACCATCTCGGGCTGCTTGGGGAAGGCGACCGCGGTCGCGGTCAGCACGATCGGGTTGATCGCCGGCGAGGACAGCAGGAACGCCAGCGCCGCGGCGGGCGCGACCCCGCGCGCCATGAGTCCGCCGGCCACCGGCACCGACGCGCACTCGCAGCCCGGCAGGATCGCCCCGGCGGCACCCGCCACCGGCACCGCGAGGGATTGCCGTTTGGGCAGCACCTTGGTGAACACCGAGGGCGGTACGAACGCGGTGATCGCGGCGGAGAGCAGGGTGCCCAGGACCAGGAACGGCAGCGCCTGGACGGAGATCGCGACGAACACGGTGGCCCAGGTCTGCACCGCGGGCGTGCCGAGCCGGTCCACGATCCACGGCTGCGCGAACAGCAGCACGAGCAGGGCGAGTACGAAGAATTCGAGTTGGCCCGGCCGCCACCGCTCGGCGGGCGGGCGGCCGTGTGCCGCGGACCCGGCGGTCGCGGACGACTCGGCGCCACGAGGTGGTGGGGGCGCCACCCGCGCGGCGGCAGCGGGGCGCGGCGGCGCACTCTTTTCGAACATGGAGTTCATGTTCGCATCGATCACGACGCCGCCGCTCGCTCCACACCCCGCTTTGCGAAGCTTTCACGCTTCGGGAGTCGCGACTTCGGGCGCCGGGCCGCCGAGAGCCGACATTTCGGGCTCCCGAACGGCAGAGGCCGAACCGGGGCCGAACCTGGGGGCGAGCGTTCAGGAGCCCGACGGCACCGGTTCCGGCTCGGTGATCGCGTTCGGCAGCGCGCCGCCGTAGCGGCGGTCGCGCGACGCGTACGTCTCGCACGCCTGCCACATGTGCCGCCGGTCGAAGTCCGGCCACAACACGTCCAGGAAGACCATCTCGGCGTAGGCGGACTGCCACAGCAGGAAGTTGGAGGTGCGCTGCTCACCGGAGGAGCGGATGAACAGATCGACATCCGGCATGTCCGGTTCGTCCAGATACTTGGCGAACGTCTTCTCGTCGACCTTCTTCGGGTCGAGCCGACCCGCCTTGACGTCCTCGGCGATCAGCGCGGCGGCGTCCGCGATCTCGGCCCGGCCGCCGTAGTTGATGCACATCGCCAGGGTCAGCCGGGTGTTGTCCTTGGTGCGCTCCTCGGCGATCTCCAACTCCTTGATCACGCTCGCCCACAACCGGGGTCGCCGGCCGCACCAGCGGATCCGCACGCCGAGTTCGTCCATCTCGTCGATCCGGCGGTGGATCGTGTCGATGTTGAAGCCCATCAGGAAGCGCACCTCCTCGGGCGAGCGCTTCCAGTTCTCGGTGGAGAACGCGTACGCGGAGACGTACTTGACGCCGATCTGGGCGGCGCCCTCGACGACGTCGAACAACGACGCCTCGCCCGCGGTGTGCCCGTCGGTGCGAGCCAGCCCGCGCTCCTTGGCCCAGCGGCCGTTGCCGTCCATCACCAGCGCGACGTGTTCGGGCACCAGATCGGCCGGGATGTCCGGTGGCAGCGCGCCCTCGGCGTGCGGCTTGGGGTCGCGGTAGTGCCGCTGCTCGCGAGCGGCCCGGGCGGGCGCCGACTCGGCCCGCCGACGGCGGGGGAACAGGCCGAAGCGGCCACGCGACTGACTCACGATCTCTCCACCAATCTCAACGAGCGGATACCCCGCTCCAGGTGCCATTGCAGATACGCGGCCACCAGGCCGCTGCCCTCGCGCCGGTGCCGCGGCTCGCTCGCGTCGGCTCGGCCCCAGTCGCCGGTCAACAGCGCACCGAGCAGGGAAAGGGTCTCGGGTGAGGGTACGACGGATCCGGCCGGCCGGCAGTCGCCGCACACCGTCCCACCGCCCTGGACGGTGAAGAACCGGTTCGGTCCGTCCAGGCCGCAGCGGGCGCAGTCGGCGAAACTCGGCGCGTAGCCGGCCACCGCGAGCGAGCGCAGCAGGAACGCGTCCAGGACCAGACCGGGCTCGTGGGCGCCCGAGGCCAGTGTGCGCAGCGCGCCGATCAGCAGCAGGTATTGCTGCAACGCGGGCTGGCCGCGTTCGTGGTCGGTCAATCGCTCGGCGGTCTCCAGGATCGCCGTGCCCGAGGTGTACGCGGCGTAGTCGAGCGCGAGCCGACCGCCGTACGCGCCCAGGGTCTCGGCCTGCGTGATGATCGGCAGGCCCCGTCCGGGGAAGTCGCTGCCCCGGGTGAAGAACTGGACGTCGACGTGGGCGAACGGTTCCACCCGGGCGCCGAACTTGGACTTGGTCTTGCGCACCCCGCGCGCCACGGCGCGCACTATCCCGTGGTCGCGGGTCAACAGGGTGATGATGCGGTCGGCCTCACCCAACTTCTGGGTTCGCAACACAACACCCTCGTCACGGAGGAGGCTCATGCTCCCATTGTGCCGCGCGCGGCCGACGTGCCGCGTCGGCCGGCCCCCTCGCGTGCCCGCGGGTCACGGGCCCGCGAGCACGTGGTCGACGCGGGCCCGGCCGAGCCCGAGTTGGTCGCCGGCGTGGTACAGGATCACCCGATGCGCCGGGTCGTACGCCCCGCAGGCCAGCGCCACCCGGGCCGCGACGCCGACCAGGTGCTCGCGCCCGGCGACGGCGAGGTGCGGGGCGATCTCGGCGAGCGCCCACGCGGTGTCCTGCGCCAGGTGCGCCCCGACGTCGACGGCGAGCGCGCACGCGTCGTAGCTCGGCATGCCCGCGGCCCGGACCGCCTCGACCGCCGCCGCGCGGATCGCGTCCACCTCCTGCGGCTCGTCGTCGACGGCGGCCACCACGGCCACCACCAGCGTGCGCACCGCCTCGCGCAGGAGCAGGGTCAGCGCCCGGGCGGTCGGCGTGTCGAGCACGGCGACGTCGTGCCGGGTGCAGCACATCGCGCACTCGACGCCGGAGCCGGCCCGCCCGAGCGGGATCAGCGCCACGCCGAACAGCACGAGCCGACGCCGACCGCCGCCCTTGCGGAAGCGCCGATCGCCTCCGCACGCCGGACAGTGGAACTCGCCGTCACCGATCGCCGATCGGATGGTCCGGATGCCCACGACGAAGAACATGGTGCCGCCCCCTGCGTCCCGCGCGGCGGAGAGCCTTCTGTCCGCCTGCTTCGATGCTGCCACGAATTTCACGAAGCGTCATCGAAAGCGGACAGATGGTTACTTTTTCCCGACCCGGAACGAGGAGTGGCGTCGGACCGGTCGGCAACAGCGAAGCGGCGGCCCCCGGTCGCCCGGGAGCCGCCGTCGTCTCGCCTCACCGCGTCGAGGTCACCCGCGGGCGGCCCGGTTCACCGCGCTCACCACGGCCTCCAGCGACGCGCGCACGATGTTCTCGTTCACGCCGATGCCCCACAGCACCCGGCCGTCCACCGCGCACTCGACGTAGGCCGCTGCCCGCGCGTCCTCGCCGCCGCTCATCGCGTGCTCGCTGTAGTCCAGCACCCGGGTGTCGAAGCCCAGCCCGCCCAGGGCCCGGACGAAGGCGTCGATCGGACCGTTGCCGATCGCCTCCAGCGTCTGCGTCTCGCCGTCCACGCTCAGCTCGACGGTCAGCACGTCCTTGCCGTCCGCGCCGGAGACCGTACGGTGCCCGCGCAGCGCCAGCCGGCCCCACGGAGCGTCGGGGGTGGGCAGGTACTCGTCCCGGAACACCGCCCAGATCTGAGCCGGCGTCACCTCGCCGCCCTCGGCGTCGGTCTTGGTCTGGATGATCCGGGAGAACTCGATCTGCGCGCGCCGCGGCAGGTCCATGCGGTGGTCGGCCTTGAGCACGTACGCGACGCCGCCCTTGCCCGACTGGCTGTTCACCCGGATCACGGCCTCGTAGGTGCGGCCGACGTCCTTGGGGTCGATGGGCAGGTACGGCACCGCCCACTCGATCTCCTCGACCGACTTGCCGGCCGCGGCCGCGTCGCGCTCCAGGACCTCCAGGCCCTTCTTGATCGCGTCCTGGTGCGAGCCGGAGAACGCGGTGTAGACCAGGTCGCCCGCGTACGGGTGGCGCGGGTGCACCGGCAGCTGCGTGCAGTATTCGACGGTGCGCCGGATCTCGTCGATCTCGGAGAAGTCGATCATCGGGTCCACACCCTGGCTGAACAGGTTCATCCCCAGCGTGACCAGGTCCACGTTGCCGGTGCGCTCGCCGTGCCCGAACAGGCAGCCCTCGACCCGGTCCGCGCCGGCCATCACGGCCAGCTCGGTCGCGGCCACCGCGGCGCCGCGGTCGTTGTGCGGGTGCACGGACAGGGCGATGAACTCGCGGCGGGTCAGGTTGCGGCTCATCCACTCGATCTGGTCCGCGTACACGTTCGGCGTGGAGCGCTCGATCGTCGCGGGCAGGTTCAGCGTGATCTCGCGACCGGCCTCCGGCTGCCATACGTCCATCACCGACTCGCAGACCTCCAGCGCGAAGTCCAGCTCGGTGTCGATGAAGATCTCGGGCGAGTACTCGTAGCCGAACGCGGTCTCCTCGCCCAGGTGCTTCTCGGCGTAGCGCATCACGTGCTCGGTGCCGGTCACCGCGATCGCCCGGCACTGGTCGCGGTCGACGTTGAAGACCACCCGGCGGAAGGTCGGCGCGGTCGCGTTGTAGAGGTGGACCGTGGCCTTCGGCGCGCCGATCAGCGACTCGACGGTGCGCTCGATCAGTTCCTCACGGGCCTGGGTCAGTACCGAGATGGTGACGTCCTCCGGTACCGCGCCCTCCTCGATGATCGAGCGGATGAAGTCGAAGTCGGTCTGCGAGGCGGCCGGGAAGCCGACCTCGATCTCCTTGTAGCCCATCCGCACCAGCAGGTCGAACATGGTGCGCTTGCGTGCCGGGCTCATCGGGTCGATCAGCGCCTGGTTTCCGTCGCGCAGGTCGGTGGACAGCCAGCGCGGGGCGACGGTGATCGTCTTCGACGGCCAGGTGCGGTCCGGCAGGTCGACGCCCCGGAACGGCTGGTACTTGTGGATCGGCATCCCGGACGGCTGCTGGGTCACGGACGCGGCGGTGATCGGGGTGGAGCGATTTCCGGAAGGCATGCGGGTGAGTCTCCTGAACGCGAGGAAGGACTGCGGCGAGGGCAGATGGGCCGGCGACGGGAGGAACGACATCCCGGAGGCTCCGACGTGCGGACATGCCTCTATCCCCGCGACGGGGGAGCCGGTCTGACCTCTGTCAGAGGGATGAGCCCCCGGCGCGGCGGCTAAGGAGAAGCAGCCACTGACGCATGATGTCGGCAACCATACCCGACGCGTCGGAAAGGTCGAGGCGGCGTCCGTCATGCGAACAGATGTGATCTTTTCGGCGGGCCCCCTCCCCTGGACGGGCGCGATGCTCCTACGCTCACTCACCATGAGCGACTACAACCAGGGTCCCTACGGACCACAACCGGGTCAGGGCGGCCCCGGCGGATACCCGCAGCAGGGTGGTCCGGGCTATGGACAGCAGCCCCAGCAGGGCGGATACGGACAGCAGCAGCCTCCGCCGCAGTACGGACAGCAGCCCCCGCAGTACGGCCAACAGCCGCCGGCCTACGGGCAACAGCCGAACCCGTACGGGCAGCAGCCCGGGTATGGGCAGCAGCCCGGTGGATACCCGCCGCCCACGCCGGGCGGAGGCGGCATGGGCGGCGGGCTTCCGTCGTTCGGGCCGGGGGCGATCGGGGGCGCGGTCGGCGCGCTGCTCGTGGTGATCGGCTCGTGCCTGGCCTGGATCGGCGCCAAGGGTGAGGGCGACGCGATCAAGGGCCTCGACGGCGATGGCAAGTGGACGCTGGCCGCCGGGATCGTGGCCGTGCTGCTGTTCGCGGCCGGGATCTTCACCCGCAAGGCGATCGCCGCCGCGGGCGCCGGCGTGCCCGCTGTGGTCGCCTTGGGCTTCGCCATCTGGAACATCGCCGACAAGGTGCGCCTGCCAATGGCGAAGGACGACGTCTCCAGTGACGACAAGGACCGCTACAAGGCGCAACTGGACAAGTTCGGCATCGAACTCCAGGTCGAGGTGGGCCTGTGGATGGTCCTCGCCGGCGCGGTGATCGCGATCGCCGCCGCCGGGTTCGTCCTGATGACCGCGAAGCGGAACCAGTCCGGCCCCTACGGCCGCTGACCCGCCCCTTCGGGACGGGTTTCGGGGGCGGGCTCGGGGTCAGAATCCGAGCTTGCGGAGCTGCTTGGGGTCGCGCTGCCAGTCCTTGGCCACCTTCACGTGAAGGTCCAGGTAGACGGGCGTCCCAAGCAGCGCCTCGATCTGCTTGCGGGCGCGCGTGCCCACGTCCTTGAGCCGCCCGCCCTTGTGCCCGATGACGATCGCCTTCTGGCTGGGGCGCTCGACGTAGAGGTTCGCGTGCACGTCGAGCAGCGGTTTGTCGGCGGGGCGGTCCTCGCGCGGGATCATCTCCTCGATGACCACCGCGAGCGAGTGCGGCAGTTCGTCGCGCACACCTTCGAGCGCGGCCTCGCGAATCAGCTCGGCGGCCATCACCATCTCGGGCTCGTCGGTCAGCTCGCCGTCCGGGTACAGCGGCGGGCCGGCCGGCAGCAGCGGCACCAGCAGATCGGCGACCAGGGTCACCTGGCTGTCGCCGACCGCGGAGACCGGGATGATCTCGGCCCACTCGATGCCGACGTCCTCGCCCATCTTCTGCACCGCGAGCAACTGCTGGACCAGCGTCTGCGGGTCCACGAGGTCGGTCTTGGTGACGATCGCGACCTTGGGCGTGCGCTTGGCCTCGGCCAGCTCGGCCGCGATGAACCGGTCGCCGGGACCGACCTTCTGGTCGGCCGGGATGCAGAAGCCGATCACGTCGACCTCCGCCCAGGTGGCCCGGACCAGGTCGTTGAGCCGCTGACCGAGCAGGGTGCGCGGCTTGTGCAGGCCGGGGGTGTCGACCAGGACGAGCTGGCCGTCGGGGCGGTGCACGATGCCGCGCACCGTGTGCCGGGTGGTCTGGGGGCGGCCCGACGTGATCGCCACCTTCGTGCCCACCAGCGCGTTCGTCAGGGTGGACTTGCCGGCGTTGGGGCGGCCCACGAAGCACGCGAAGCCCGAGCGGTGGACGGGTGCGGAGGGGTTGGGGCGATCACTCATGGGTGACATTGTCGCTCAAGCCGCGAGCGTTCCTCGCCGCGCGGGTCGGTCGCGGTCGCACCGGCGGGGGGCGGGCCGGCCCGGAGGCGGCCTCAGACCGTCACGATCGTGCGTACGACCGCGTCCGGACCGGCGGACAGGATCGGCGTGCCGGCGCCGCCGAGGTCGCGCACCGCGTCCCGATCGGCCTCGGTCACGGTGTCGTCGGCCCCGACGATCGCCGCCGCCTCCAGGCCGCGCGCGCCGCCCGCGACGGCCATCGCGACCGCCGTGCGCAGCGCGGACAGCTCGAGCGAGGGCAGCGCGACCGTGGACGCGGTGTAGGTGCGCCCGGTCTCGTCCCGTACCGCGGCGCCCTCGCTCGCCCCGTTGCGGGCTCGGGTGGCCCGGGCCAGCGTGACGATCTTGGCGTCCTCGGGGTCGACGACGAACTCGGGCGTCTCGGCGCTCACGGGGGCTCTCCTGTTCGGCGCGGTACGAATGCCGACACAGTAACTTGCCGCCGCCGACGCCCGATGTACCGGCCCGAACCGGCCCACCGGGCCGACGTCAACCCCCCTCGACGGACGCCGCCGGCTGCTCCTCGCCCCGCTCGATCCGGCGCACCACGATCGTGCCGACCCGGTTGCGCCGCCCCGACGGGCTCTCCGCGACCAGCCGCAGCCCCTCGACCACCGCCGTCGCGCCCGGGATCGGCACCCGGCCCAGGGCCTTGGCCAACAGGCCGCCCACGGTCTCCACGTCCTCGTCGTCGAGTTCGAGCCCGAACAACTCGCCCAACTCGTCCACCGGCAGCCGGGCGGTGACCCGGAACGCACCGTCGGGCAGCGGCTCGACCGGCGCGGTCTCGGTGTCGTACTCGTCGGTGATCTCGCCGACGATCTCCTCCAGGATGTCCTCGATGGTGACCAGGCCGGCGGTGCCGCCGTACTCGTCGACCACGACGACCATGTGCGTGCGCTCGAACTGCATCTCGCGCAGCAGGTCGTCGGCCGGCTTGCTGTCCGGCACGAAGGTCGCGGAGCGCATGATCGAGTCGACGCTCTCCTTGGCCCAGCCCGGATCGCCCATCGTGCTGCGCCGGGCCAGGTCCTTGAGGAAGACGATGCCGACCACGTCGTCCTCGTTCTCGCCGATCACCGGGATCCGCGAGTAGCCGCTGCGCAGCGCCAGCGACATCGCCTGCCGCAACGTCTTGTGCCGCTCGATGAAGACCATGTCCGGGCGCGGCACCATCACCTCGCGCACGATCGTGTCGCCCAGTTGCAGCACCGAGTGCAGCATCTCGCGCTCGTCGTCCTCGATCAGCGAGTCCTTCTCGGCGAGGTCCACGAACGCGCGCAGTTCGGCCTCGGAGGCGAACGGCCCCTCGCGGAAACCCTTGCCGGGGGTGAGCGCGTTGCCGAGCAGGATCAGCAGCTTCGGCAGCGGCCCGAGCACCCGCGCGAGCCCGAACAGCACGGGCGCACCGATCGTGGCCACCGTCACCGGGTGTTGCCGACCGACGGTACGCGGGGAGACCCCGACGGCGACGTAGGACACCACGACCATGATGCCGATGGTGACCAGTACGGCCTGCCAGGTCTCGTCGAAGTCGTCCACGCACACCACGGTGACCAGTACGGCCGCCGACAACTCGCACGCGACCCGCACGAGCAGGGCCAGGTTGAGATACCGGGCGGGGTCCTGAACGACCGTCAGCAAACGCTTGGCGCCCCGGCGTTCGGCGCGGACCAGTTCCTCGGCGCGGACCCGCGAGATGCGCGAGAGGGCGGCCTCCAGACACGCGAACAGACCGGCCACCACGACCAGGACGATCGCGCCGACCACGAGGCGCACCACGCTGTCAGCGGGCACTGCCGCCCCCGACGCGCGCTCGGCCGGGGGCGGGGATATCCCGTGGCCGGCTCATCCGCGGTCGTCCGCGGCGCGGCGGGCCTCCCGCCAGGATTCGAGCAGTTCCTTCTGCAACGCGAACATCTCGCGCTCCTCGTCGGGCTCCGCGTGGTCGTAGCCGAGCAGGTGCAGCACGCCGTGCACGGTGAGCAGGTGCAGCTCGTCGTCCATGGTGTGGCCGGCCGCCGCACCCTGGCGCTCGGCGACGGTCGGGCACAGCACGACGTCGCCGAGCAGCCCCTGCGGCGGATCCTCGTCGGCCTTGCCCGGACGCAGCTCGTCCATCGGAAAGGACATCACGTCGGTCGGACCGGGCAGGTCCATCCATTGGATGTGCAGTTGCTCCATCGCGGGTTCGTCCACGATGACCACGGACAGTTCCGCCAGTGGATGGATGCGCATACGGTCCAGGGTCCATCGGGCGACGTCCACGATCGCGTGTTCGTCCACCCCCGTGCCGGACTCGTTGGCGATGTCGATGGACATGGCCTTCAGTTCACTTCCCGTTCCACTGTCTGCATGTTCACTGTGTGCTTGCCGCGGCCGTTCTTGTCGATCGGCCGCCGGCCGCGCGACCTGGGCACGTCGCCGTTTCCGGAGCCGTCGCCGTTCGGCCGCCCGTCCGCCTCGACCCGGATGTCGTAGCGCGCGTACGCGTCCACGATCCGGCCGACGAGCTTGTGTCGGACCACATCATCGCTGGTGAGCGTGCAGAACGCGATATCGTCCACGCCGCGCAGGATCTCCTGCACCACCCGCAGCCCCGACTGGGTGCCGCCGGGCAGGTCGACCTGGGTGGTGTCCCCGGTGACCACCATGCGCGACCCGAACCCGAGCCGCGTCAGGAACATCTTCATCTGCTCGGCCGAGGTGTTCTGCGCCTCGTCGAGAATGATGAACGCGTCATTGAGCGTGCGGCCGCGCATGTATGCGAGTGGTGCGACCTCGATGGTGCCGGCGGCCATCAGGCGCGGGATGGAGTCGGGGTCGATCATGTCGTGCAGCGCGTCGTAGAGCGGGCGCAGGTATGGGTCGATCTTTTCGTAGAGGGTGCCGGGCAGGAAGCCGAGGCGTTCGCCGGCCTCGACCGCGGGCCGGGTCAGGATGATCCGGGTGACCTGCTTGGACTGGAGGGCCTGGACGGCCTTCGCCATCGCGAGGTAGGTCTTGCCGGTGCCCGCCGGGCCGAGTCCGAACACGATGGTGTGCTCGTCGATCGCGTCCACGTAGCTCTTCTGGTTGAGCGTCTTGGGACGGATCGTGCGGCCGCGGTTGGACAGGATGTTGAGGGTCATCACCTCGGCGGGACCGTGTCCGTCGTTCGAGCGGACCATCGCCACCGAGCGCTCCACGGCCTCCTCGTTGAGGGGCTGGCCGGTGCGGACGATGATCAGGAGTTCGTCGAAGAGCCGGCGGACGAGGGCGACCTCGGCCTCGTTGCCGGAGACGGTGACCTCGTTGCCGCGGACGTGGATGTCGACCTCGGGGAAGCCCTGCTCGACCACTCGCAGGAACGAGTCGCCGGAACCGAGGAGCGCCACCATCGGATGCTTGGCGGGGATCGTGATCTTCGCCTGGGCCTGCGCGGTCGGAGTTGCCCGGGAGTCGTCCCGCGGGGTGTTCTCGGAGCTCGCGCCTCGCGCGTTCGTCGTGGGAGCCATGGGCGGCCTTGGCGGCCTGATCACGCCTCATTTCCGTGCTCGGGAAGCGGTTCGATGCTGCTCAATGGTAACTCTCCGGCCCCCGCGAACTTCGGGATTATTCCGGCGCCGGCCGGCGGCGCGGAATCGGAATCCGGTCCAGGTCGTGGGCGGCGACGGTGTCCGGGAACACCTCGCGGGCCTGGTCCAGGAGCGGGCCCACGTCGGGGTAGCGCTGCGAGAAATGGGTGAGCAGCAGTTGCCGCGCGCCCGCCTCGGCCGCGATGGCCGCCGCCTCGCGGGCGGTGAGGTGGCCGACCTCGTGCGCGAGGTCCGCGTCGGCGTCGGCGAAGGTGGACTCGCATACGAGCAGGTCGACGTCGCGAGCCAGCTCGACCGCGGCCGCGCAGCGCCGGGTGTCCATCACGAAGGCGAACTTCTGCCCTGGTCGGGGCACGCTCACCTGCTCCAGGGTCACCGCGCCGATCCGGCCCTCGCGCTGGATCCGGCCCACGTCGGGCCCGGCCACGCCGTGCGCGGCCAGTCGCTCGGGCAGTATCCGGCGGCCGTCCGGTTCGACCACGCGGTAGCCGTAGGACTCGACCGGGTGGGACAGGCGGCGGGCCTCCAGCGTGAACGGCCCGGCGGGGGTGTGCACGTGCTCGCCCGCCAGCGGGTGCTCGACCAGCACGGCGGCCTCGTGGAACGCGGTCGCGTGGTGCAGTCGGTCGAACCAGTGTTGCCCGCTCGCCGGGAAGTGGGCGGTCACCGGGTGCGGGACCCGGTCGAGCGAGAGCCGCTGGAGCACGCCGGGCAGGCCGAGGCAGTGGTCACCGTGGAAGTGCGTGACGCAGATCCGGGTGATGTCGTGCGCGGCCACGCCGGCGTGCAACATCTGGCGCTGGGTGCCCTCGCCCGGGTCGAACAGCAGCCCCTCGCCGTCCCAGCGCAGCAGGTAGCCGTTGTGGTTGCGCTGCCGCGTCGGGGCCTGGCTCGCGGTGCCGAGGACGACGAACTCCCTGGTGGACACGTACGC
Organism: Embleya scabrispora; assembly: GCF_002024165.1. Lineage (NCBI taxonomy): Bacteria > Bacillati > Actinomycetota > Actinomycetes > Kitasatosporales > Streptomycetaceae > Embleya > Embleya scabrispora. The sequence continues at coordinate 4,709,039 of NZ_MWQN01000001.1, read as the reverse complement.
CTAACCGGGAGGCCAGCTCAGCCCGCGGCCGCCGAGGAGGTGGGCGTGTACGTGGAAGACGGTCTGGCCGGCGCCGGCGCCGGTGTTGAAGACGATCCGGTAGCCCGAGTCGGCGATGTCCTCGGCGGTCGCGATCACGGCGGCCTCGGCCAGCAGCGCGCCGGCCAGTTCGGGGGCATCGGCGCCCAGTTCGCCGGCGTTGGCGTAGTGCGCGCGCGGGATGACGAGGATGTGCGTGGGCGCCTGCGGGTTGATGTCGCGGAAGGCCACCACGTCCTTGGTCTCGTGGACGATCGTGGCCGGGACGTCGCCGGCGAGGATCTTGCAGAACAGGCAGTCGGCCTGGGGTTCCCCCGCAGCCATGGGTGCCTCCATCGGGTCCGTGTCGATCACGAGCGGTCGCCGTCGATCGTAGTGGGCCGAACCCCTCGCTCGCGCGGGTCGGCCGGGCGGTTCAGCTCCAGCGGCCGGAGCGGGCCAGGAGGACCGAGGCGGCCGAGACACCCGCGGTGGAGGTGCGCAGTACGGTCGGGCCGAGTCGGTAGGCGGTCGCGCCGACGGCGGTGAACGCGGCCAGTTCCTCCGGGGTGACCCCGCCCTCGGGGCCGACCACCAGGACCAGGTCGCCCTCGTCCGGGACGGCGGCGGTCGCGATCGGCTCGGTGGCCGCCTCGTGCAGGACGCCCGCGAACGAGGCGGCCTCGAGGAGCGCGGTCACCTGCCGGGTGCTCATCGGTTCGGTGACCTCGGGCAGGTGCAGCCGACGGGCCTGCTTGCCCGCCTCGCGCGCGGTGGCGCGCCACTTGGCCAGCGCCTTGGCCCCGCGCTCGCCCTTCCACTGGGTGATGCAGCGGGCGGCGGTCCAGGGCACGATCACGTCGACGCCGACCTCGGTGGTCGTCTCCACCGCGAGTTCGCCGCGATCGCCCTTGGGCAGCGCCTGGACCACGACGATCCGGGGCGCGGGGGCGGGTTCCTCGGTGCGCGAGTCGACGTCGATGTAGAGCGTGTCCTTGCCCTCGGTGCGGTTGACCGTGCCGTATACGGCCAGTCCGGCGCCGTCGGCGAGGACGATCGGCTCACCGGTCGCGAGTCGGCGCACCGTGACGGCGTGTCGGCCCTCGGCGCCGTCCAGGACGACCTGCCGGCCGTGCCGGATCGTGTCGCCGGGGGCGAGGAAGACGGGGGCACTCAAGCGGATGCCTTTCGGGCTGCGGCCATCTCGTCGACGAGCCGGTGGATCACCTCGGCGGCCGGCTCCTCGCGGGCGAGGCGCCAGCCCTGACCGGCCCACAGGGCCAGGCCGTCGGCCTCGCCGCGCGCGGCGGCGGCCTTGCGGATCGGCGCGACCAGGTGGTGGACGTACGGGTAGACCCCGGGGGCCTCGGCCTCGTGCCGGGCGGCGAAGCCGTTGTGCAGCCCCCGCGCCCAGCGGCCGGAGAAGGCGCGGGTGAGCACGCTGCGCTCGAACGCGGGGTCGCCGAGCGCGACCTTGTGCGCGGTCGAGGCGACGCTTTCCGGGCAGCGCAGGAAGGCGGTGCCCAGTTGGGCGGCACTCGCTCCGGCGAGCCGGACCGCCTCGATCTGCCAGCCGGTCATCAGGCCGCCGGCGGCGATCAGCGGGAGGTCGGTCTCGGCGGCGATCAGGGTGAGCAGCGTCAGCAGGCCGTACGGGGCGGGGGCGGCGGGGTTGTCGAAGCTGCCCTGGTGGCCGCCGGCCTCGCCGCCCTGGACGCACAGCGCGTCGACGCCGTGGGCGACGGCGAGCCGGGCCTCCTCGGGGGTGGTGACGGTGGCGACGGTGAGCGTCCCGGCCGCCCGCAGCGCGGCGACCGCCTCGATGTCGGGCAGGCCGAAGGTGAAGCTCACCACCGGGACGGGGTGGGCCACGAGGAGGTCGAGCTTGGCGTCCCAGTCGTCGCGCTCGACGCCCGGCGCGGGGGTGCCGACGCTGCCGCCGTATCGCGCGGCGGCCCGGGCCAGCGAGCGGGCGTAGCGCGCGGTGAGCTCGCCCTCGGCGCGGGTGGGCGGCGGCTGCGGCATGAACGCGTTGACCCCGAACGGCACGTCACCGACCAGCGAACGCAGTTCCTCGATCTCGGCGCCCAACACCGCGGCCGACCGATACCCGGCCGCCAAGAACCCGAGCCCGCCGGCACGCCCGACCGCCGCCGCCAACGCGGGCCCGCCCGCACCGGCCATCGGCGCCTGCACGATCGGCAGTTCGGCCAGCCGGGTCGGATCGACGTTCGTCGGCATCATGCTCCCCGTCCCCTCGCTCGACTACGCACCCATCACCCACCCAAGCCTAGGCGCCCACGGGTTCCCCGAAGCGAGACGCCGGCCGTCGAGCACCCTCACACCCCGGACGAGGTGGGCTCGGTCGCGGCCGATACCGGATCGGGGACCAAGAGCGGTTGCGGGTGGCCGATGCGGGGCCGGCCCGAGTCGGTGGCGGGCCGCCGCCACCTCGGGCAAGCCGCGCGCCGGCCACCCGCAGCCGAAAGCGCGACGCCTGCCGGAGACACCCGACCCACTCGGGAACGCCCGCCCGGCAGACACGGCCCGGGCCCCACCCGGGTCCGCCGCCGGCCGCGTTTGCGCCGACCAACACACGCGCCTCGCCGGAAACCCAGGGCCGTGGAGCCCCGCACGCCGACGGCGGCCCACCCACCACAGACTCGGACTGGCCCCGCGGCCAGGGGCGCAGCGCGACCGCTCCGCGTCCCCAAGCTCGCCTGCCGGACCCGACTCGGCCGAGTCCGGCCCATCCGGCGCCCGGGGACGATGTCACGACGCGCGACGAGCGCCCGCGCTACCGGCCGTTGAAGGCGTCCTTCAGGCGCGAGAACAGCCCCTGTTGCCCCGGGGTGAACTGCCCCGACGGGCGTTCCTCGCCGCGCAGCTTGGCCAGGCGGCGGAGCAGTTCCTCCTGCTCGGGGTCGAGCTTGTTCGGCGTTTGGACCTCGACGTGTACGACCAGGTCGCCACGGCCGCCGCCGCGCAGGTGGGTGATGCCCCGCCCGTGCAGGGGGATCGACTGGCCCGACTGGGTGCCCGGGCGGATGTCGATCTCCTCCGTGCCGTCCAGCGTCTGCAGCGGCACCTTCGTGCCGAGCGACGCCGCCGTCATCGGGATGGTGACCGTGCAGTGCAGGTCGTCGCCGCGCCGCTGGAAGGTGGCGTGCGCGACCTCGACGATCTCCACGTAGAGATCGCCCGCCGGGCCGCCGCCGGGGCCGACCTCGCCCTCGCCCGCGAGCTGGATCCGCGTACCGCTGTCCACGCCCGCCGGGATCTTGACGGTGAGCGTGCGGCGCGCGCGGATGCGGCCGTCGCCCGCGCACTCGGGGCACGGGTGCGGGACCACGGTGCCGAAGCCCTGGCACTGCGGACACGGCCGCGACGTCATGACCTGGCCCAGGAACGACTTGGTGACCTGGCTGACCTCGCCCCGCCCGCGGCACATGTCGCAGGTCTGCGCCGTGGTGCCCGGGGCCGCGCCCTCGCCGTTGCACGTGTTGCACGTGACGGCGGTGTCCACCTGGATCTCCCGGGTGGTGCCGAACGCGGCCTCTTCGAGGGTGATCTCGATCCGGATCATCGCGTCCTGGCCGCGGCGCGTGCGCGAGCGCGGTCCGCGCTGGCTGGCCTGGCCGAAGAACGCGTCCATGATGTCGCTGAAGCCGAAGCCGGCCTGGCCGAAGCCACCACCTCCCCCGCCGCCCCCGGAGGACAGCGGGTCGCCGCCGAGGTCGTACATCTGACGCTTCTGCGGATCCGAAAGGACCTCGTAGGCGTTGTTGATCTCCTTGAACCGGTCCTGCGTCTTCGGGTCCGGATTGACGTCCGGGTGCAGCTCCCGAGCGAGCCGGCGGAAGGCCTTCTTGATTTCCTCCGGGGTGGCGTCGCGCCGTACCCCGAGGACCTCGTAGTAATCGGTAGCCAACTCTACGACTCCGCGAGGATCTGTCCGACGTACCGTGCCACGGCGCGCACCGCTCCCATCGTTCCGGGGTAGTCCATCCGGGTCGGCCCGAGCACTCCGAGCTTCGCCAGTGTTTCCTGCCCACTGCCGTATCCGACGGCGACCACCGAGGTCGCGGCCAGTCCTTCGTGCATGTTCTCGTGTCCGATCCGCACGACCATGCCCGGGTCGGTCGCCTCGCCCAACAGCCGCAGCAATACGACGTGTTCCTCGAGCGCTTCCAGGACCGGGCGGATCGTGTTCGGGAAGTCCATGCCGAAACGGGTCAGGTTGGCCGTCCCGGCCAGGACGACCTTCTCTTCCTTGTGCTCGACCAGGGTGTCGAGCAGGGTGGCCAGGATGTCCGCCACGATCGGCCGTTCCTCGGCGGTGAACGGCTCGGCGAGGTCCTGGACCAGCAACGGCACATCGGCGAACCGCTTGCCGGTGATGCGGCTGTTCAGCCGCGCCCGGACGTCGGCGAGCAGGTTCTCGCCGACCGGGCCCGGCGTGTCCATCACCCGCTGCTCGACCCGGCCCGTGCTGGTGATCAGCACGAGCATGACCCGGGTGGGCGCGAGGGTGAGCAACTCGACGTGCCGGATCGTCGAGCGGGTCAGCGAGGGGTATTGCACGACGGCGACCTGATGGGTCAGCTGCGCGAGCAGCCGGACCGTGCGGCCCACCACGTCGTCCAGGTCGACCGCGCCGGCCAGGAAGGTCTGGATCGCCCGGCGCTCGGCGCCGGACAGCGGCTTGACGCCCGCGAGCCGGTCGACGAACAGCCGGTAGCCCTTGTCGGTGGGCACCCGGCCGGCACTGGTGTGGGGCTGCGTGATGTAGCCCTCCTCCTCCAGCGCGGCCATGTCGTTGCGAATGGTGGCCGGGGAGACCCCGAGGTTGTGTCGGTCCGCGAGCGCCTTGGAGCCGACCGGCTCCTGGGTCGCCACGTAGTCCTGCACGATGGCACGCAGCACGTCCTGTTTCCGATCGTCGAGCATGGTGCGCACCTCCCTGACCCGTTCTTCCACCCATTGCCGTGTCGCGTAGGCGGTGGTTCGTCCCACTGGTTGGCACTCCGTCCCGCCGAGTGCCAGTGTACGGGTCACCCGATCCGGACCGTACCCCTGAGTCCGTGCCAAGGTTGACGCATGCTACGCGCCGAACAGCCGAAACACGCCACCTGGGAGCCGATCGGGCCGGGCGTACTGCGTCGTCGGTTGCCCGGGCTCGAACTGAATGTGGCGGTCGTCACGGGGCGGGACGGGATCCTGCTCGTGGACAGCGGTTCGCACGACCACGAGGCCGCCGACATCCTGGCCTCGCTGGCCCGCGAACTGCCCGGGCACGGATTGCCCGACCGGGTGGTCGCGGTGGTGAACACACACGGCCACTTCGACCACTGCTTCGGCAACGACGAGGTGCTGCGCGCCTTCCCCGACGCGGAGGTCTGGGGACACGCGGACCTGCCGGAGTATCTGGAGCGGTGGGCCGAGGCCGGTCGGGCGAGCGGCGTCGAGCACGGGTTCGACCCGGAACTGATGCGCGCCGCGCGGATCGTGCCGCCGACGCGCGCGGTGTCCGCGGGCACGCCGGTGACGGTGGACCTGGGCGGGCGCGAGGTGGTGCTGTTCGCGCCCGGTCGCGGGCACACCGACCACGACGTGGTCGTCCACGTGCCGGACTGCGGCGTGCTGATCGCCGGCGACATGGTGGAGGAGAGCGGGCCGCCGGTCTTCGGCTCGGACGCGTTCGCCGCCGAGTGGAGCGATTCGCTCGCCCGGGTGCGGGCGTTGGACGCGAGTGTCTGGCTGCCCGGACACGGCGCGGTGGTCGACGAGGAGTTCGTGATCCGGCAGAACCGTTGGCTGGCCGAGGTGGCCGCCGGGCGCGTCGTACCGGACTGACGTACCGTCACCCGGCTAGCGTCGTGGTCATGCGCAGTTATGGACCCGAGTCGCTGATCCCGGGATGGAAGAAGGACAAGCCGGTCCCGGAGGTCGCGGCCGAGCGCGATCTGGTGGTGGAGGAGGCGTCCACCGGCTTCTGCGGCGCGGTGGTCCGGGTGGAGAAGACCCCCGAGGGCTTCACCGTCACGCTGGAGGATCGGCACGGGCGCCTGCGGGTGTTCCCGATGGACCCGCGCGGGTTCCTGATCGACGGCGAGGTGGTCACCCTGGTCCGTCCGGCCGCCCCCGGTCCGGCCCGCACCCCGGGGCGCACCGCGTCGGGCTCGATCGCGGTACAGGGCGCCCGGGCCCGGGTCGCGCGCGCCGGGCGGATCTACGTCGAGGGCCGCCACGACGCCGAGTTGGTCGAGCGGGTGTGGGGCGACGACCTGCGGATCGAGGGCGTGGTCGTGGAGTATCTGGAGGGCGTCGACGATCTCCCGGACGTGGTCCGCGAGTTCGCGCCGGGCCCGGGTCGCCGCCTGGGCGTGCTGGTCGACCACCTGGTGCCCGGCTCCAAGGAGAGCCGGATCGCGAGTCGGGTGGGCGGAGACCACGTGCTGGTGGTGGGACACCCCTATATCGACGTCTGGCAGGCGGTACGCCCCGCCTCCGTCGGCATCGCGGCCTGGCCGGACGTCCCGCGCGGCGTCCCGTGGAAGGAGGGCGTCTGCGCGGCCCTCGGCTGGCCGGTGAACCCGCCCGCGGCCTGGCGCCGCATCCTCGCGGCGGTCGACTCGTACCGCGACCTGGAACCGGCCCTGCTCGGACGGGTCGAGGAACTCATCGACTTCGTGACGGCGCCGCCCGAGGGGTGAGGCCCGGGCGATGCGATGGCCGACCGTCACCACGTACGACCTGCGGCGCTACCGTACGGCGATGGCGCAGGAAGAGATCACCCTCGTATTGCCGGACTCGGCCGGGCCGAAGTATCGGATGTTCGGCGTGTCCGGCGCCGCGTTCGTCCGCTCCGCCCGCTCGGGTGACGGGGCGGCCCGGGAGACGCGCAAGGACTTCGCCGACCCGGCCGCCGCCGTGATCGCGCTGCGCCGGGAGGTGGGCAAGGCGATGCGCGCCGGGTTCGTCCGCCTGGGCGGGGCCGAGGACCCGGTGGTGCTGGAGTTCATGCCGCCGGGCAAGACCTCGTCCCGGGCCATGGACCTGCATCCGGACGGCCGCACCGTGCTGATCGCCTACGACGGCGCGATCCGGCTCGTGGACGTGGCGACCGGGGTGCGCCGCACGGTGCACGCGGTGCCCGCGGCCGAGCGGCCGACCGGCATCGCCACCGCGCTGTTCGACGCGACCGGTTCGGCCGTGGTCTACACCGTCGGCGGCTCGACCCGGCGGCTCGACCTGGGCACGCTGCACGAGGAACCGCTGGCCGATTACCGGCAGTTCGAGAACGCCCTGTTCAATCCGCACACCGTGCAGCCGGCCTGGGACGCGGCCCGGCGGCGCCTGGTGGTGTTCGACGCCGACGACCGGGTGCGCGTCCTGGACGCGGCCGGCGCGCCGGTCTGCGAGGTGTCCACCCGCTCGCCGGCCACCGAGTGCCGGGGCGCCGCGCTGTCCCCCTCGGGTCGGCTGCTCGCGGTGTGGCGGGTCGGTCGCGGGCTGGTGTACGGGCACCGGGACGCGAGCGAGGATCCGACCAACGAGGTCGAGGTGTGGGACGTGGAGGCCGGCCGGCCGGTCGCGCGGGTGCCGCTGGAGTGGGAGATCGGCGACCTCGGCTTCGATCCGAGCGAGACGCTGCTCCTGGTCAATCGGGGCCGCGTGCACGGGCCGTTCGCGATCTCGATCGACACCGGCGAGCCGGCCTGGCACCTGGGTGATCCGCACCACCCGAAGGGCTGGGCGACCTGCTACGCGTGGGCCTACTCGCCGGACGGCCGGCGGATCGCGGTGGGCGGTCATCGTACGAGCGCCCTGCGCGTGTACGACGCGGAGCTGCGCGAGCGCGGCGCCGTCGCCCTGCCCGGCTACGACGAACAACGCATCCGCCGCCTGGCCTTTTCCGCCGACGGCACCCTCCTGGCCACCGGCGGCGACTTCGGCCGGGTCTTCGTCCGGCGGGTGTGAGGCACGCGCCGACCGAAGAACTCGTCGACTTCGGGCACGGCGCCCCCTCGAAAGGTGACGCGCGGACCCCTGGTTCGTCACACGAACTTGCCGGTGCTCAGCGTCATCGAGAACGGCGCGGGAAGATCGATCTGCTTGCCGAAGGGACCGGCGTGGCTCTCCAGGTAGTCGTCGCCCTTCGGCGCCAGGAAGAGCGTGACCTTGCTCTGCTCTCGATCCACGAGCAGGTACAGCGGAATGCCGCTGCGGGCATAGGCCCGTCGCTTCTGTTCCCGATCGAAGCCGGCTCGATACGACGTCACCTCCAGGACCAGGGCAACCCCGGCGCACGGCATCCACGATTCGGCGTCCAGGAACAGGTCCAGTTCCTCGGGAGCGAACGTGCCGTCCGGAATGACATGGTTGGGGGCGGGTCCCCCGCCGGCGGCCACCACCAATCCCTTGCCACCGGAGAAATCCATCGGCACGGCCGAGCCGCTCAGAATCTGGCGAACCACCGCGCTGATGATGCGCTCGTGATTTCCCATCGGCGGTGGTGTCACGACGATGTCCCCCTCGATGAACTCGGCGCGGAAGCCCAAGGGGGTGTCCAACGCCAGGAAGCCGTCGAGCATGACGTCTTCCTGCGCGGGGATCTCGTGTGCCATGGCAGACATTCTGAACCCCTTCCGTAGTCGACGCGAGCATAGGGACGCGTCGTGCGGGCGACCGGAAAGTTTGGGTTCCGGTCACCCGCACGGGTGAACGACTATGCGGGGCGGCGCTACGGGGTCTTCGCCGAGGCCGACAACGCGGCGATCGAGTCGTCGGTGCAGTCCGCCCAGAAGGTGCCGACGACGTCTTCCAGCTGGGTCATCGAGTGGGCGGCGTACAGGATGTCCTGGTAGTGCGTGATGTCGTACTGCATCGTGCCCATCGCGACCAGGTCCAGGTCGCGGATGTCGACCGTGCGGAACTCGCGGATCTCGCCGTAGGAGGACAGGATCCCGGCGCCGTAGGCCTTGAGCGCGCCGCCCTCGTGCATGACGCCGAACTCGAGGGTGAACCAGAAGACCTTGGAGACGAACTCCAGCGCCTCGCGGCTCTCCACCCGGCGGGCCGCCTCGCCCGCGACCCGGTACAGCGCCGCGAAGCGGTCCGAGGCGAGCATGTTGGCGTGGCCGATCACCTCGTGCACGACGTCCGGCTCGGGGGTGTACAGCGGCACGCTGTGGTGGCGGATGTACTGCGTGGAGTGGAAGTACGAGTCGGCCAGCGACCCGTAGAAGTCGCGCAGCGGGACCAGGCCGGCCGCGGGCAGGTAGCGAAAGCCCGTGAGCGGCTGCAGCGCCTCGCTGACCTCCTCCAACTGGGGGATCCGCTCGGTCGGCAGCTTCAGGCGCGCGGCGCCGTCCAGGTAGTCCGCGACCGCGTACTCCGCGTGCGAGGCGGACAACTCCCGGGAGACCAGGCGCCAGACCTCGTGCTCCTCGTCGGTGTACTCGACCTCCGGGATCGGGTCGCCGCGCCGGTGGTCCAGGGCCAGCCCCGCGATCCGGTTCCGGCGTTCGCGGTACACCTCGTCCGCGAACCCCGGGTGGCTGCGGGACAGCTCGACCTCGACTCCGCCGTCGGCCCTACGGGTGACCGGGGCCAGATACTGGGCCTCCTCGAACATGCCATCTCCTGATCGCATCGGAATCGACTCGCCGGACAAGTCGCGGCACCCACGCAACCAGTATGCGCCGTTTTCATGCCTTTCAGACCGATCGGGTCGGGGGCCACGGCAACGGGAATCAGCTGCGAGGGATCGCCTCGACGTCCTCATCGCATCATCCGGACGGGCGTCACACAAGGGGCACAGGGGTGCAGACGACCGCGCCGAACGCACTGTCCACAGACCGAGACGGGATTCCCGCCCGCGTGACAGGATCGCCCGTACATCGGGGAGGGCACCGTCGAGAGGGGGCGCGGTGGTGGATTCACACGGCATCGCCGGGGATCGGGCGAGGCGACGCGAGGTGGTGGAGGCACTCACCGAGACCTCCGACCACCTCGACTTCGCGTTGGCGATGGTCCGCCGCATCGTCGGCGACCAGGAACGGCTCGGGGAACTGACCGCGCGCATCCGCGAGATCGAGACCCGGCTCCGGGACGACCGCTACTACCTGGCGGTGATCGGCGAGTTCTCGGCCGGCAAGAGCACCTTCGTCAACGCGCTGCTGGCCGACGATCTGCTGCCCACCTCCGCACTGCCGACCACCGGCGCCGCGACTCGGATCACCCACGGGGAGGAGCTCTCCGTCGAGGTGCGCTTCACCGGCCACGGGATCCGCTATGTGTACCCCTCCGGGCGGTACACCGGGGCGGACAGCCCGCTCGGCCGGATGCTCGCGCACCTCGCGCCGGACACCCCGATCCCCGAGGACACCGCCGGCATCCTGCGCCTGCTCACCGCCGACGGGGCGATCGCCCCGCAGGTGCAGAGCCTGGAGGTCCGCCACCCCGCGCCGGCCCTGCGCGACGGCCTGGTGATCATCGACACGCCCGGAACCAACGCCCGGGCAGGTCACACGGAGATCACGCGCGCGGTGATGCGCGACGTCGCCGACGTGGCGGCCGTACTGACCGCGTCCACGTCGCCGTCGCCGGTGTCGCTGACCGAATTCCTCACCGATGCGCTCGATCCGGGGCAATTGCGCCGCTGCATCATCCTCGTCACCAAGATGGACCACATCGACGAGGACGAACGGGACGATCTGCTCGCCCACGTCCGACAGCGGTTCGCCCGGATGCTCGGTGTGCCCGACCCGGTCCTGGAACCGGTCGCCGCCGAGCCGGTCGTGCGGCTGGCCACCGGACGGCCCCTGCGCGGCCCCGAACAGGAGCACTGGGCCCAGGAGTTTCCGCGCACCGTGGCCCGGCTGCGCGACCTGATGCGGCGCCAGCGCATCGTCGCGGTCTCCGACCACCTGCTGCGACTGCTCGAGGACCTGCTCGACGAGTTGCGCCGCGAGGTGACCCTGGCCGAGCAGCGGCTCGACGCCGAGGAGGCGGAGTTGGCCGAGGCGAGGATCGCCGACATGGCCGCCTTCGTCCGGGCCCAGCACGGCGAGACCGCTCGCCTGCTCGGCGCCGGCGCCCAGCGTGCCCAGCAGGCGGTCGGCGGCATGGCCCCGCAGTGGTGGGGCTACACCCGCGACGAGATCGATCGGGCCCTGAACCGCGCGAACACCCCCGACGAACTGCGCGCGGTGCTCGCCGAACAGGCCCCCGAACTGATCCGGCGCGGCCTGCCCCGGATCGGCGACATCGTGCAACAGGCGGTCACCGGCGCGTTGTCGACGGCGGCCGAGACCGCGCGCTCGGCCGTGGACACCGCGTTCGCCGCCGCCTACGCCCGCCTCGGCGCGGTGGCCCGACCGGCCGGATCGGACGCGGTCACCGTGTTGACCGGGCATCAACTCGCGGACGCGGCGATGCGGGCGTACGAGAGTTCCGTCACGGGGGTGACCCAGCAGATCCGAGCCGTCCGGCTCGACCCGACCGCGCCCAAAACCCCGGGCGCGCGGATCGGCGGCGCCCTGGACCAGTGGTTCGGCGGCACCCGCAACGGCTCCCCGGGCACTCCTCCCGGGCGGATCGGATTCGGCGGATTCATCGCCAAAGTGGCCGATTCGTTGTCATCCACCGACATGACGGCCCTGCGGAACCACGCACGCGCCGAAATGCATCAGACACTGCGAACCGTCGCGGACGGTTTGTCCGGACAGATCGACGAGGCCGTGCGCACGGCCACCACGCACTACTCGCAGGACGTCTCGGAACACGTGGACCGCTACCGGGCCACCTACGAGGCGACGGTCGCCGAACTGGTGGCCGAACATCAACGCCGCGAGGATATTCTCGCGGCTCGCAGAAACCTGTTGCAGGACGCGGACAGGCAGACGGAACGGCGTCGCGCCACGGTGAACAGCCAACGCGAACGCCTAACGCACCGGGGGGATTTCGGCTGATGAGCGATTACACGCACGACGACGACCTGTTCGCGGTGGTCTCCGACGACACCATCGACACAGTGGACACCGCCGACGGGGGAAGCGTCGGGGCGGCGCCACTGTGGGAGACCGACGCGGCCGGCGGATTCAACGGCGCCTACCCGAACTCCACCCTTCCCTACACGGATCCCAACTTCGATCCGCTGCACGACCCCAACTACGACCCGTTCCACGCGGACAGCGACGGCGACGGCAAGGTCGACGCCTGGGACCCGAAGGCGTTCGACCCGACCGACGGCAACCAGCCCACGCCCAGTCAGCAGTGGCACGACGACCAGGTGAACAACCCGTACCTGGACCCGTACGACCCGTACGCGGATCCCTACGGCGACCCGTACGGCAGCGACCCGTACGGCGATCCGTACGGCGACCCCTACGGCACCGACCCGTACGCCGACCCGGCCTCGTACGACCCGAGCACCTACACCGAGGCGACGCCCGCTTCGTGGGGCGCGGTCTACGACGACCAGGGCAACTGGACCTACCACGCGCCGGACTGGGCGCCGGAGCAGTTCCAGGGCACCGGCGACCCGGTCGGCGACGCCAAGTACTGGCACCAGCAGGCCGGCGACACCAGCTGCGCGGTGGTCTCCCAGGGCATGATCCTGGAGAAGCTCACCGGCATGCCGATGGACGAGAACGCGCTGGTGACCGAGGCCCAGCAGGCGGGCATCTACGACCCCGCCAACGGCACCAAGACCGGCGACATCGGCAAGCTGCTCGAAATGCACGGCGTGGACACGGACATGGTCCCGGGCGCCGACATGCGGCAGATGCTCGACGCCCTGCAGAAGGGCGACCAGGTGATCGTCGCCCTCGACGCGCAGGAGATCTGGTCGCCGCTGCACGACGCGACCACCGGCGCGCCGCTGGAGCAGGACCCCACGATGGGGCACGCGGTGTGGGTGACCGGCGTCGACACCCGGCCCGACGGGTCGACGTACGTGCTGCTCAACGACCCGGGCGCGCCATTCGGCAAGGTCGAGCCGATTCCGCTGGCCGACTTCGTCAACGCGTGGCAGGACCGGGACACCACGATGATCGTGGCCCACCCCACGCACGCCTGATCGTTCGACACCAGCACACATTCGACGGGAGTAGGGACCACACATGTCGTTCGATCGTGAACACGTGCTGCGCCAGGCCGCGCAGGTACAACCACGCCGCCGTCCGGGCGTCGCGGGTCTGCTGAGCGGGATCCATCGCAGCGACGAGCTGCGCGGCTGGATCACCATGGAGTCGGTGGCGCTGCCGCCGGTACCGGAGCGGACCGCCGACGGCTGGACGTTGTGGAGCCTGATCGGGGTCGGCAAGGCCACCCCGGCACGGCGGGAGTTGCCGATCCATCCGGTCTGGGGCGCGGTCCAGTGGGCCTGGCCGAGCGAGAACGTGCTGCGGCACGTCAAGCTGAGCGAGCTGCCCGAGGTCGCGGCATCGGTCGAGGGCACCATCTCGGACGTGTCCGCCTGGACGTTGTCGATGCAGCCGGACGCACTGGCGGAACGGGCCCGCTTCTTCCAGTCGCTCGGTCGATTCCTGGCCGATCCGGAGGCGGACGCGCGCGGCGGACCGAAGATCCTCGCCGGGCTCTACGCGCGGGTGATGCCCGTGGGGGCGGTGGCCGCGTACCACCGGCTGGTGCCGTCGACCGCCTCGTGGCTGCGTGCGGGTGCACCGCGTGAGGCGGGCGCGCGGCGCGACTCGGGCGACTCGCCCACCGGCCGACCCGGCCCGTCGGGGCAGACGGCGGACCGGAGGCAGGCCCCGGCTCCGGGTCCGCGCCCGGCGGGCGACGACTCTTTGGGTACGCCGGGGCCGAACCAGGGGTGGGCGGGGCGCGTCGGCGGTGGGCCGGGTGCGGGTGCGCCGGGTGCGGGTGCGCCGGGTGCGGGTGCGCCGGGTGCGGCCGGGCCCGGCGCCGGTTCGGCGCACGCCGGGCCGGCCGGGCAGAGCACGCCGGCGGTGGTGGCGCCGACCGCGCCTCGGCCGCCGGCGCCGCGGCCGGGCGCCGAAGCCCCCGCCGCGCCGGTGTCGGCTCCGCCGCTCGCCCCCGCCCCTTCCGCCACGCCTCCCGGCTCGGTGACGAGCCTGGTCCGGCAGGCGCCGTCGGCGACCACGCTCGGCCGGCGGATCAACGACGCGCACACCATCGCCACCGACTTCGGTCTGGACGCGATCGCCGCCGAGCTGGACCGGTTGCGCGCGCGGATGCGCCGACCGGGGCTGCGGATCGCGGTGGTCGGCGAGTTCGGCCGCGGCAAGACGTCGCTGATCAACCGGCTGCTCGGCGCCCCCGTGCTGCCCGAGGGCCGGCACACCCCGGTGCCGCTGGTGGTCGTGGCCGGACCCGAGCCGCGCCTGGAGTTGCAGTTCGCCGACGGGCACGCCGAGCCGCGTCCGGCGGTGGCCGCGACCTGGGACGAGGTGTCCCGGCTCGGCGCGGACCGCGACTCCGAGGCCGCCTCCCGCCTGGTCGGCGTGCGGGTCCTGGTGGCCGAGCCCGAACTGGCCCGCCTGGACGTCGAGTTGGTGGACACCCCCGGCGTCAACGCGGGCCGGGGCAAGGGCGAGGACGCGGAGGACCTGGACCGCCGCACCGAGGACCTGGTCCGCCGTACGGTCGCGGCCAGCGACGCGGTGCTGATGGTGGTCTCCGCGAGCGCGCCGCTCGGCCTGTCCGAGACCGCGTTCCTGGAGGAGGAGGTGATCGCCCGGCACGTGCCGCGGATCACCGTGGTGGTGTCCAAGCTGGACACCGTCGACGAGGACGAGCGCGAGGACATCGTCGACTACCTCGGCGGCCGGGTGCGCCGCATCTCGCCGACGCTGCAGGTTTTGGCCGGCCCGCATCGCGAGGACGCCTCGCCCGCGGCCGGCGTGTACGCGCGGATCACCGAATACACCACCTCCGGCGGACGGCGCAGCATGCGCTCGCGCCAGACGGCGGGCCAACTGCTCGCGCTGCTCGACGAGATGGCGGGCCTGGGCCGGGACGGACTGGCCGCCGCGGCGCTCGGCGAGACGGAACGGCGGCGCGCCGTCGAGGAGTCCGAGGTGGAGATCGACCGGATGGCCGGCGAATGGGGCCGGGTCCGGGTCGAACTCCAGCAGCGCCGCACGCAGACGTCGGAGAAGTTCCGCGAGCACCTGCAACTCTCGCGCGGGGACCTGTTGGACACGCTGCGCTACGAACTCGAACGCGCGCCCGACGCCCGGACCTGGTGGGAACGCGATCTGCCGTTCCGGTTGCGCCGCGAACTGACCGCGCTGGCCAAGAAGTTCGAAGCCCAGCTGCACTCCAGCGTGCAGGCCGACGTGCAGTGGCTGGACGCGAAGATGAAGCTGCACTTCGGGCGCGGAAGCGGCTACCGCCTCGAGAAGGTCGAGCAGTTGTCCACCGAGTTCGAGCTCGGCGAGGCGGAGTCGTTGGGCCTGAAGGACCTCAAGAGCCGCAAGCTGGCCTGGCGGATCGGCCCGACCGGTGTCGCCGTGCTCGGCGCGCTGCTGATCCCGCTCACCGGCGGCGTCTCCGCGCTGCCGATGGGCGCGAGCATGGCGGCGTCGGCCGGAGGCATGGTGCTCGGCGAGGTCAAGTCGACCTCGCTGACCGAGGCACAGCGCGCGCAGGCGATGAAGGCCCTGGAGCCGGTGGTCGAGGAGGTCCTCGGCGGCTTCTCCGAGGAGGTCTCCAAGCGGCTGCACACGCTGTACGCCGGAGTGATGGACGAGGCGGTGCGCGGCCAGCGGGCCTGGCGCACCGATCGGCAGACCGCGCTGGCCAAGGTCGGCGCCGATGGGCCCGCATGGCAGGATCTGGTCTCGCGCAGCGAGCAGCTGGCGGTCCAGCTCAACACCATGCTGGGCGCCAGAGGCTAGTGCCGGACGCCGATGCCGGGACCGGAGCAGGTCCCGGCATCGGGCAGCCGTCGAGGAGGGGAGCGGTCAGGTGGACACGGGTCACGGGGCGGCCGATGGGGCCTACGCGGGCTACGGCGCGTGGCGGGCACGGCAGGAGACCCTGGTCGGCCTGATCGATCGGCTCACGCCGATCGTGGCCGGGCTGCGCATCGGCGCGGGCGTCAAGAAGCTGGACTCGCTGAAGCAGCGCGCCGCGTCCGAGGCGTTCAAGGTGATGATCGTCGGCGAGTTCAAGCGCGGCAAGAGCACCGTGATCAACTCGATGCTCGGCGAGAAGGTGCTGCCCTCCTTCGCCCGACCGTGCACCGCGATCATCAACGAGGTGACGTGGGGCGACACCCGCTCGGCGCTGATCTATCCGCTGGAGGCGGACGGCAGTGCCGGTGAGCCGCTGACCGTCGGCGTGGACGAGATCGCCGACTACGTCACCATCGGCGCGGACGACGACAACACCCCGAACCCGTACGAGCGGGCGGTCGTGCGCTGGCCGCTCGAACTGTGCCGCAACGGCGTGGTGGTGGTCGACTCCCCCGGCCTGAACGAGGCGCCGGAGCGGGAGAAGGTCACCCTCAACTATCTCGAACAGGCCGACGTGCTCGTGTTCGTGGTGGACTGTCAGGCCGCGATGTCGCGCAGCGAACAGCTGTTCCTGGACGTGCACGTCAAGGCGCGCGGCCACGAGGACGTCTTCTACGTCGGCAACAAGATCAACCTCGTCGAGGAGGAGGAACGCGAGGACGTGCAGCGGGAGATCCGCAAGCGCCTGTCGCCGTACCTCTCCCGCCCGGACCGGGTCTTCTTCGTCAACGCCCGGGCCGCGTTGACCGGTCGGCAAAAGGGCGACCCGGACCTGCTGGCCGGGTCCGGGATGCCCGAACTCGAACGCGGCCTGGAGGAGTTCCTGACCCGCGAGCGCGGCCGGGCCAAGATCCTGTCCCCCGCCCGGGAGCTCAAGTACCTGCTGATCGAGGCGCGCGAGCAGATCGACCGCAAGGAGGCGCTGCTCACCCAGGACGTGGAGGAGTTGCGCGCCACCTACGAGCGGGTCCAGGGTCCGCTGACCCGCCTGGAGCAGAACCGACGGGTGATCGTCGCGCAGATGGAGGAGCACCTGCGCGAGACCCGCGGCGAGGTCGAGGGCGCGACCCGGCGGTTCATGGACCGGGTCGCCGCGAACATCCCGACCTGGGCGCAGGAATACGACCCGAGCAACACCATCGGCGCCAACCCGTTCAACGCCCGGGAGAAGATGGAGGCGGCGGTCAAGGAGATCACCGACCATCTCTCCGGGCGGGTCCAGGTCGAGTTCGCGCAGTGGCAGGAGAACGAGCTCAAGCCGCTCGTCGCGCGCCGTGTCGAGGACATGGAGCGGATGATCGACGACGACGTGAAGCAGTTCGTCACGCGCATCGACGAGATCCGCGCCTCGCTCACCGCCGGGCCGGTGGGCACGGAGGAGGACGGCAAACCCTCGACGCCGATCGAGCGACTGCTCGCGGACGCGGTCAGCTTCGTACTCGACCCGGCGACGGCGGTCTCCGGCGGCAAGTTCAACCTGCGCTCGATGCTCACCGCCCTGCTCCCGCAGATCGCGGTCGGCACGGCGGCTTTTCTGGTCGGCCTCGGGCCGTTCGTGATCCTGGGCGCGGTACTGGGCTCGACCGTGTTCAAGGGCGCCCTGCAACTGAACAAGGCCAACCGCCGGCTCAAGGAGCAGGTGGCCGAGCAGGTCCAGCTGGAACTGCGCAAGCAGGCCGACACCGATGTCACCAACCTGGGCGAAGAGGTCGTCAAACAACTCCGCAAGATGCGCGACGCGATCGCCCAGGGCCTGGACGCGGAGATCAAATCCATCCGCGACGAGGTAGGCGCAGCCCTGCGCACGAAGGAACAGGGCGAATCCGACGCAAAGCGCGAAAGCACAGAAATGCGCCGCTACGCCCAGGAACTAAACCGAGTCGACGAATCCTTGGCCGACTTGATCATGGACGTAGCAATGTAAACCCCCCGAACCCTTCGAGCCCGGCCGAGCAAAGCCGGCCCGGCCGGCCGCACCAACACACAAGATCCCGCAGGCCATCAACACTCAAAGCCACCAACCAATCAGCCCCGCCGGCGCTTGAGGCGAAACAGCCCGGCCGGCGCTTGAGGCCGACAGGCCGAGGACGGCCGGCTAGTCGACCAGATCCCGCACGACCGCGTCGGCCAACAACCGCCCCCGCAACGTCAACACGACCCGATCCCCCGCGTCGCGGACAAGCAGGCCATCCCCCACCGCCCGATCCGCCGCCTTCCTCCCCACCTCCGTGAGGAGCGAGCGCGGAACCCCCTCCACCAGCCGCAGCTCCAGCAGGATCCGCTCGACCCGCCGATCCTCCGCACCCAGCAACTCCCGCCCCTGCCCAGGAGACGAACCCGCCGCCAAACGCTTCGCATACGCGGCGGGATGCCGCACGTTCCACCACCGCACACCCCCCACATGGCTGTGCGCCCCCGGCCCCGCCCCCCACCAGTCGGCCCCGGTCCAGTACAGCTCGTTGTGCCGGCAGCGCGCCGCCGCGTCGGTCGCCCAGTTGGACACCTCGTACCACCCGAGCCCGGCCGCCTCGAACGCCTCGTCCGCCATCAGGTAGCGGTCGGCAAGCACGTCGTCGTCCGGCATCGGCAGTTCGCCCCGCCGCACCCGCCCGGCCAGGCGCGTACCGTCCTCGACGATCAGCGCGTACGCCGAGACGTGGTCCGGCCCCGCACCGAGCACCGCGTCCAGCGAGGCCCGCCAGTCGTCGTCGGACTCCCCCGGCGTCCCGTAGATCAGGTCCAGGTTGACGTGCTCGAACCCGGCCGCGCGCGCCTCGGCCACACACCGCTCGGGCCGCCCCGGGGTGTGCCGCCGGTCCAGGACCCGCAGCACGTGCTCGCGCGCACTCTGCATGCCGAACGACAGCCGGTTGAACCCGCCCGCGAGCAGCGTGTCCAGATAGGCCGGGTCCACCGACTCGGGATTGGCCTCGGTGGTGACCTCGGCCCCGGCCGCGAGCCCGAACTCGTCCCGGATCGCCCCCAGGATCCGGGCCAGGTCGGCGGCCGGCAGCAGCGTGGGGGTGCCGCCGCCGAAGAACACCGTCTCCACCGGCCGGTCCGCGTCCCCCAGCAACCGCCGGGCCAGCCGGATCTCGGCGATCGCGTCGTCCGCGTAGGACCCCTGCGAGGCCGACCCGCCCAGTTCGGTCGCGGTGTAGGTGTTGAAGTCGCAGTAGCCGCAGCGCGACGCGCAGTAGGGCACATGCACATAGAAGCCGAACGGACGGCTCGCGCCGGCGAACTCGGCGAGCGCGGACGCGGGCAGCGAGCCGTCTTCGGGCACGGGCAGACCGTCGGGGGGTGCGGAGGGCATCCCCCCATTGTCCACGAGCACACGACCGACCCGCCGACGGCAACCGCCGTCAGGTGACCAGCGTGCCCTTGTACATGTCGTCCAGGACCGCCGCGTACTCCTGCTCCACCACCCGCCGCTTCACCTTCAGGCTCGGCGTCAGCTCACCGCGCTCGACGCTCAGGTCACGCGGCAGGATGGCGAACTTCTTCACCGTCTGCCACCGCTGCAGATCGGCGTTGAGCCGGTCGAGATAGTCCGCGACGAGCGCCCGGACCTCCTCGGCGCCGACCAGCTCCTCGTACGACCTCCCCCGCAGTGCCGGCTGCTCCGCGGCCCAGCCCCGGAGCGCGTCCGGGTCCAACGTGATCAGCGCGGAGCAGAAGTTGCGGCCCTCCCCGTGCACGAGGATGTTGCTCACGAACGGGCACAGGCCCTTGAACCGGCCCTCGATCTCACTGGGCGCGACGTACTTGCCGCCCGAGGTCTTGATCAGGTCCTTCTTGCGGTCGGTGATCCGCAGATAGCCGTCCTCGATCACGGCGATGTCGCCGGTGCGCAGCCAGCCGTCCTCGGTGAGCACGGCGGCGGTCGCCTCGGGGTTGTTGTGGTAGCCCTGCATCACCGCCGGGCTGCGTACCAGCAGTTCGCCGTCCTCGGCGATGCGCATCTCCGAGCCGGGCAGCGCCGGGCCGACGGTGCCGATCCGGTGCCGGTCGAAGCGGTTGACCGAACTGCCCGCGCTGGCCTCGGTGAGGCCGTAGCCCTCCAGGATCGGTATCCCGATCGCGTCGAAGAACTCGGCGACGTCGGGCGAGAGCGCCGCGCTGCCGGAGATACAGCCCTTGAGCCGACCGCCGAACAACGCGCGCAGCTTGTCGAAGACGAGCCGGTCGGCCACCCGATACTTCGCGGCGAGCACCGCGGACGGGGTGCGGCCGGCCTGCCTGGCCTGCGACATCTCCCGGCCGACGCCGATCGCCCAGCGGAAGATGCGGTACTTGAGGCCGCCCTCGGCGCGCACCCGCATGTGCACGGAGTTGTACACCTTCTCGAACACGCGCGGCGCGGCGGCCATGAACGTCGGCCGCACGATCGGGAGGTTGGTGATCAGCTTGGGAATCCGGCCGTCGATGGCGGTCGCATAGCCGATCCGGATCTGTCCGCAGACCATAACCTTGCCGTAGCAGTGCGCGAGCGGCAGCCACAGGTACTGGAGTTCGTCGGCGTCGTTGTCCCCGATCGCGACCTGCGCGGCGGCCTGATACGCCCAGGTGTCGTGCGTGAGCCGGACGCCCTTGGGCCGACCGGTGGTGCCGGAGGTGTAGATGAGGGTCGCGAGCCGGTCCCGGGTGATCGCGGCGACCCGGGTCTCCACCAGGTCCGGCTCCTCGACCAGCCGGGCGCGGCCGAGGTCCTCCAGTTCGGCGAGGGTGATCACCCAGTCGTCGGCGGGCTCGGCCTCGGGCCCGGGCTTCGGCGGGTCGAAGACGATCACCTTGCGTATCGCGGCGAGGTCCGCCCGTGCGCCGCGCAGCTTGGCGAGTTGGGTGTCGTCGGCCACGAACGCCATCACGCTGCCGGAGTCGGTCAGGATGAAGGCGGCCTCGTCGGCGTTGGTGGTCGGGTACACGGTGGTGGTGGCCGCGCCGGCGCAGATCACGCCGAAGTCGGCCAGCACCCATTCCAGCCGGGTCTCGGCCACGATCGCGACCCGGTCCTCGGCCTCGACCCCGAGCGCCGCCAGCCCGGCGGCGATCGCCTTGGCCCGCTCGCCCGCCTGC
This sequence comes from Embleya scabrispora, assembly GCF_002024165.1. Classification (NCBI taxonomy): domain Bacteria; kingdom Bacillati; phylum Actinomycetota; class Actinomycetes; order Kitasatosporales; family Streptomycetaceae; genus Embleya; species Embleya scabrispora. The sequence continues at coordinate 4,687,926 of NZ_MWQN01000001.1, read as the reverse complement.
CCCCAGGTGATCGAGCGCCATTCCTCCCGGTCGCCGTCGCCCACCGCGACCGGGTAGCGGTACGCCTCGTTCTCGGGCGTGGCCCGAATACGTTCCAGGAAGTCCACCGCGATGGACGGCGAACGGTTCTCGATGGCGGCGGACTCTGAACTCACTTCGGCCTCCGTGTCCAGGGCGGATTTCCGGGTGTGGTGGTGGTGCCGAGCGGTGTCGCGATCACATACCCGTATCGATACCGGTATGCGCGTGCCCGGGGCGAGCAGTGAAACCGACCAACCGGTCTGCGGAAGAAGCCGATGAAGTGATCAGAGGATGGAGCATGGTTGGTTCGGTGCGCGGCTCGGCCTTTGTGGCTTCGGTACGGCGCGGACAAAACGCGAAGCGGGTGCATCGATTCTGCCCGATGCACCCGCAACGTACGCTGCTCGACGGCTACGCGGTAGTAGCTTTCTCGGATCAGTTGCTGAATCGAGTAATCGATTCTCCTCCCGAGCGACCGAAGCCGCCCGAATGTCCTGTTTCAGCCCTACCTCGGCTCTGACCGCAGTTCTACCGCGGCCCTGACCGCCGGCCCTACTCGGTACTACTTCCGCCCGCCGCTGTCGTCGGTGGACAGCGCCGCGATGAAGGCCTCCTGCGGCACCTCCACGCGACCGACCATCTTCATCCGCTTCTTGCCTTCCTTCTGCTTCTCGAGCAGCTTGCGCTTGCGGCTGATGTCACCGCCGTAGCACTTGGCGAGCACGTCCTTGCGGATCGCGCGGATGTTCTCGCGGGCGATCACCCGCGCCCCGACGGCGGCCTGGATCGGCACCTCGAACTGCTGACGCGGAATCAACTCGCGCAGCTTCTTGGTCATCTCGACGCCGTAGTTGTACGCCTTGTCCTTGTGCACGATCGCGCTGAACGCGTCGACGGCCTCGCCCTGGAGCAGGATGTCGACCTTGACCAGCGCGGACTGCTGCTCGCCCGTGGTCTCGTAGTCGAGCGACGCGTAGCCGCGCGTCTTGGACTTGAGCGCGTCGAAGAAGTCGAACACGATCTCCGCGAGCGGCAGCGTGTAGCGCAGTTCGACCCGGTCCTCGGAGAGGTAGTCCATCCCGATCTGGACGCCGCGCCGGGTCTGGCACAGCTCCATGATCGTGCCGATGTACTCGCTCGGGGCCAGGATGGTGGCCCGCACCACCGGCTCGTGCACCTCGGCGATCTTGCCGCCGGGGAACTCGCTCGGGTTGGTCACGGTGTGCTCGCTGCCGTCCTCCATGACCACCCGGTACACCACGCTCGGCGCGGTCGAGATGAGTTCCAGGTTGAACTCGCGCTCCAGCCGCTCCCGGACGATCTCCAGGTGCAGCAGCCCCAGGAAGCCGCAGCGGAACCCGAAGCCGAGCGCGACCGAGGTCTCCGGCTCGTACACCAGCGCGGCGTCGTTGAGCTGGAGCTTGTCCAGCGCGTCGCGCAGCTCGGGGTAGTCCGAGCCGTCCAGCGGATACAGACCCGAGAACACCATCGGCTTCGGGTCCTTGTACCCGCCGAGGGCCTCGGTGGCGCCGTGGTGCAGGGAGGTGATGGTGTCACCGACGCGGGACTGCCGAACGTCCTTCACGCCGGTGATGATGTAGCCGACCTCGCCGACGCTCAGGCCGTCGGACGGCTTGGGCTCGGGCGAGATGACGCCGATCTCCAGAAGCTCGTGGGTCACCCCCGTCGACATCATCTGGATGCGCTCGCGCTTCTTCAGGTCGCCGTCGACCACACGGACGTAGGTGACCACGCCCCGGTACGAGTCGTAGACCGAGTCGAAGATCATCGCGCGGGCGGGCGCGTCCTTGACCCCGATCGGCGGCGGCACCAGGCGTACGCACTCGTCCAGCAGCTCGGGCACACCCACGCCGGTCTTGCCGGAGACCTTGAGCACGTCCTCCGGGTCGCAGCCGATGATGTGCGCGAGCTCCGCCGCGTACTTCTCCGGCTGGGCGGCCGGGAGGTCGATCTTGTTCAGCACCGGAATGATCTGGAGGTCGTTCTCCAGGGCCAGGTAGAGGTTGGCGAGCGTCTGCGCCTCGATCCCCTGCGCCGCGTCGACCAGCAGGATCGCGCCCTCACAGGCCGCGAGCGAGCGGGACACCTCGTACGTGAAGTCCACGTGGCCGGGGGTGTCGATCATGTTGAGGATGTGGATCTGCCCGTCGGGGGCCGTCCACGGCAGCCGCACCGCCTGCGACTTGATGGTGATGCCGCGCTCACGCTCGATGTCCATGCGGTCGAGGTACTGCGCGCGCATCTGCCGCGCATCGACCACGCCGGTGATCTGAAGCATCCGGTCGGCAAGCGTCGACTTGCCGTGGTCGATGTGGGCGATGATGCAGAAGTTCCGGATCAGCGCCGGGTCGGTACGGCTGGGCTCCGGCACGTTCACTGGCGGGGTCGCGGGCACGCGGGCTTCCAGATTCTCGATCGGGTGGACTGGCGAGGGTCGGGCAAAGGTCAAGCAAAGGTCAAGCTCGGATGCTGCGAGTGCCCTGTGCGGGCCGCGGGCGATCGTTATCGGATCACGCGCCGGAGCACAGGTGTCCTCCTTATCGTCCCATGCGGCATGGGTACGCCGCGTTGGCGGCGGGGATCGGGGGTGTTCGGCGGGCCGGGGCGGGGTCGGAATGTGGGCCGTGTCCTTACCGGCCGCCGGCTGCTGGTAATCTGATGGATCGCGTGTGGCGTACGTGTCTCTGCCACGCAAGTCAACGTCCGAACGGGCCCTCTCCCTGGATCGGATCCCGACCTAGTACTCAGAAGGCTCTTTCGTGGCGAACATCAAGTCCCAGATCAAGCGCAACAAGACGAACGAGATTGCGCGCCAGCGCAACAAGGCCGTCAAGTCGGAGCTGAAGACCTTCGTGCGCAAGGCGCGCGAGGCCGCCGAGGCCGGCAACGTCGAGCAGGCCGAGGCGCTGACCCGCCTCGCGGCCCGCAAGCTCGACAAGGCCGTCAGCAAGGGTGTCATCCACAAGAACCAGGCCGCCAACAAGAAGTCGGCCCTGGCGAAGCGTGTCGCGACGGCCAAGGCCTGACTCGCAACACCGATCACCATGGCGTGACACCCGAGCGCACTCCGCTCAGCGCACTACAAGGGCGCCGCTCCCCATCTCGGGGGGCGGCGCTTTTGTGGTGTGCGGAGGTGGGCGGCGGTGGCAAAACGGGCCGGCATCGCCGGACGGGTCCGGCCGCCGGGGTGGCGGGTGGGTCCGGCCGCCAGGGTGGCAGGTGGATCCGGCCGTCGGGGTGGCGGGTGGGTCCGGCCGCCAAGGTGACAGGCGGGTCCGGCCGTCGGGGTGGCGGGTGGGTCCGGCCGCCAAGGTGACAGGTGGATCCGGCCGCCAAGGTGACAGGTGGATCCGGCCGCCAAGGTGACAGGCGGGTCCGGCCGCCAAGGTGACAGGTGGATCCGGCCGCCAAGGTGACGGATGGGTCCGCCGCCGCGGTGGCGGGTCAGTCCGGCCCCCGGGATTGGCGGGTGGATCGGGCCCCGGAGCGGTGGGTGGGGTCCGCCCCCCGGCATCGGCGGATCAATCCAACCTCGGGATCGGCGGGTGGATCAGGCTCCAGAGGGGTGATGGGATCCGCCCCCGGCATCTGCGGATCGGTCCAACCCTCGGGGTGGCGAGTGAATCCGGCCCGGAGCGGGAGATGGGGTCCGGCCGCCTGAGTGACGGGTGGGTCCGGCCGCCGGAGTGGCGGGTCAGTCCGGCCCCCGGGAGCGGCGGGTGGATCGGGCCCGGAGCGGTGGGTGGGGTCCGCCCCCGGCATCTGCGGATCGGTCCAACCCTCGGGGTGGCGAGTGAATCCGGCCCGGAGCGGGAGATGGGGTCCGGCCGCCTGAGTGACGGGTGGGTCCGGCCGCCGGAGTGGCGGGTCGGTCCGGCCCCCGGGAGCGGCGGGTGGATCGGGCCCGGAGCGGTGGATGGGATCTGCCCCCGGCATGCGACCGTGCTCGCGGAGTTGCCCGGCCGGCCCGAGGACGTGGAATCGCTGACCGTCGATGCCGGGGGCCGACTGCTGGTCAGCGCGAACTATGACGGCACGGTGCGTCTGTGGGACGTGTCCGATCCCCGCGCTCCGGTGCTGATCACCCACTTCGCGGCGCACGACGAGGCGGTGTTCCGGGCCGTGCCCGGTCCCGACGCGCGCCTTTTGGTCACGGCGGGCGCGGGGGGTGTGGTGCGCCTGTGGGACATCTCGGACCGTCGCACCCCGACCCGGCTGTCCGCGCCGGCCGGCCATACCGCGACGGTGGGCACCGTCGCCTTCGGCCCGGACGGGCGCGTCCTGGTCACCGGGAGCGAGGACGGCGGCACCCGGCTGTGGGACGTCGGCGACCCCCGCGATCCGCGCCCAGGTGGCGTCCGGCCCTGGGGCGGCGGGTGGATCCGGCCTTGGGGTGGCGGGTTGGTTTCTGGGCCGCCGGTAGGCGGGGTCGTGCCTCGGGGTGGGGCGGTGGAGTTGGACGGTCGGGTCGTCCGGAGGCGAAGCGACGAGCGATTCGGCCCGCCACCGGGGTGGTGGTCGCGGCGGTCAGGCGTTGCGGGCGGTGGAGATCGTCACCACGGCCTTTTCCAGTGCATACGCGGGATCCATACCGCCGCCCTTGACCGCCGCGTCGGCGTCGGCGACGGCGGTGAGGGCTCGGACGATGCCGTCCGGAGTCCAGCCACGCAGTTGCTGTCGAACCCGGTCGACCTTCCACGGCGGCATGCCGAGGTCGCGCGCCAAATCGTTCGGCCGGGCGTTCCGGGGGGCGGCGCCGACCCGGGCGATCTGCCGCACGCTCTGCGCGAGCGCGCTCGTGACCATGACCGGCGCAACACCCACGGACAACGCCCAGCGCAACTGCTCCAGCGCCTCGGCGGTACGCCCCTCGACGGTCTTGTCGGCGACGGTGAAGCTGGACGCCTCGGCAACGCCGCTGTAGTAGCGCGAGACCACTTCCTCGTCGACCACACCGTCGACATCCGCCATCAACTGGCTGCACGCGGAGGCCAACTCCCGCAGATCGTTGCCGATCGCCTCGACCAACGTGCGACAGGCGTCCTCGGTGAGCGAGCGCCCGGCCACCCGAAACTCCGCCCGCGCGAACGCGATGCGATCCCCGACCTTGGTCACCTTGGGACACGCGACCTCGCGCACACCCACCTTGCGCACCGCGTCCAACAGCTTTTTGCCCTTGGGCCCGCCCAGATGCGCGAGCACCAGCACGATCTCCTCGGCAGGATCGGCGATCAACCGCGTGACCTCGCCGACCAGATCCGTCCCCAGATCCTGCGCGGACCGGATCACGATGACCTTGCGCTCACCGAACAAAGAGGGACTGGCCAACTCGGACAACATCCCGGCCTGCAACGCCCCCGGCGCCACGTCCCGAACATCCGCCTCGGGATCCTGCGCCCGAACGGCACGGACCACATCCCCGATCGCCCGATCCACGAGCAACTCCTCGGCCCCGACGACAAGCGTCACCGGCGCGAGCGGATCATCCTGCATTCGTCTGGCCACCCGACCAAGCATCCCACGCCCGACAGACACCCCAACCCACCCACATCCCGAGCCACCCACACCGAAAGTTGGCATCGACCGACCGGCGCCATCGACGAAACCGAATCGCACGGGGCCTGCGCCGCGACTGGGAGGTGCAACCGCAGGTCGGCACGAGCGAGAAGGCAGGAGAGCCGCCCTGGGCTCCGGTTCCGCCGCCCTCTGGGCCCCTCGGGACCGACACGGGCACTCCGGGCGCGAATGCCGGAAACCAGCCCTCGGGCACCTGCTTCGTGCCATACCGCGCGCAGACATCCGGCTCCGGCCGCGCAAACCGCCTCCACCGACTCCGCCCCGCCGCGACCCGGCCCGACCCGGCCCCGGGTGCGATCCAGGCAGCGGTGGAGCGCAGCGGAGCCGGAACCTCCAGGCGCCGCGCAGCGGCAACGCCCCCCGACCCGGCGGCGCCCGCTCCGCCACCCAACACCCCACCCTCGCCGGGAACTACGTTCGACCACAACGGCGGGCCGACCGCCATCCACCAAAGGGCGATGGGCATGCCGGGTGGCCGGTCCTCGGGCCACCGCCTCGAGGTGAGCCGGGGAGCCGGTCACCGCGATGGGCCCATCGGTGTCGGTGCGTAGGAGGCGGGCGCCGGACGCGGCGACCAAGGCACGGGCGGACGGCGACGGGTGGCCGTAGGGGTTGTCCTTGCCCACCGAGACCAGGGCCAGCCTGGGGCGCAGCCCGAGAACGAGAGCGGGGTCCTGTCGAGCCGAGCCGTGATGCGCAACCTTCAGGACGTCCACCCGAACACCGGCCAGCCGCCCCCGCAGCGCTTCCTGCGCCTCGACTTCGGCGTCACCGGTGAGCAGCATCCGAACCCCGTGCCGTTCCGCGAGTACCACCAGGCTCGCGTTGTTGGCCACCGACCCACCCACAGCCCGCCCCGACGTCCCGCTCCCACCCACACCCAGCACCGGCAAGTCGACCGCACCCGCTGCCGCGTCACATCGGGCACACCCGAATGGATCCGCAGGTATGAAGGTCGACGCGGCACGCGACGGCACTTGCCGATCCGCCGGATGGGCGGAGAGGGCTTCCAGGTTCGACGGAGTAAACGTTCGCCACGTCAGCGACCCCAATGTGCGCTGCTCAACGGCGCCGGCGGGGGTGCTCAAGGAGGCACCGGCTCCGGCGGCCCAACGGCGGACTCGCACCACTTCGCCCGCAGGATCGAGGATCGGGGTGCCCTGGATGAGCCCCACCCCTCGGCCGCGCAGTGCTCCGGGGAGTCCCTCCACGTGGTCGGCGTGATAGTGGCTCAGCACGATCAGCGGCAGCCGGCGGATGCCGAGGTCGCGTAGGCAGCCGTCGACCGCATCCGGGTCGGGGCCGGCGTCGATCAGGACGCCCGCACCGGCGCCCGCGTTCAGGACGAGGGCGTCGCCCTGGCCGACGTCGCACATCACCAAGTGCCAGCCCGGGGGCGGCCAGCCGGTCAAGGGGCGCACCAGGATCGGCGGACGCAGCAGGAGGACCACCACGAGGGTCGCGAGCAGGGCCGTCGACATCGCCCGCCCACGCCCGGACCGCTCGGGTCGCGGCGTGCGGCGGAGCAGCCGCAGGGTCGGGACGGCCGCGATCGTGATCGCCGCGAGTGCCGCGCCGCCGAAGAGGCCGGTCGGCCAGGTGACGGCGGCGCCGGGCAGGTCGGCGCCGGTGCGGGCCACGGCCGCGATCCAGGCGATCGGCCACGAGCCGAGCCAGGCGGTGAGCCGGGCGAGCGGGAGGCAGATCGGGGCGAGGAGCAGGGTGACGAAGCCGAGGATCGTGGCCGGTGCGACCGCGAACTCGGCGAGCAGGTTGCACGGGACGGCCATCAGGCTGATCCGGCCGGCGAAGGTCACCACGAGCGGTCCGCATACCGCCTGCGCGGCGAGCGGTACGGCCACCAGGACCGCGGCCCACGTCGGCCAGCCCCGGGCCCGGAGGCGCTTCGTCCAGTGCGGGGCGAGCAGGAGCAGCGCGCCGGTGGCCAGCGCGGACAACGCGAAACCGTAGGAGCGGGCCAGGGTCGGATCGAGCAGGACCAGGCCGAGTACGGCAACCGCGAGCGCCGGAAGCCCTCGCCGGGGCCGGCCGGTATACAGCGCGACCACGGTGACCAGGCCCATCGCGGCGGCCCGCAGCACGCTGGGCTCGGGACGGGCGACGACCACGAAGCACGCCACGGCGGCGGCGCCGGCAATCGGCAGCGTACGTCCGTGGACTCCCACACGACGGAGCACGAACAGTACGAAACCCAACAAAATTGTGATGTTGGTTCCTGCGAAGGTAGTACAGACATGTGAGTTCCGGGAGTACATTCCCGCCATGAGCGGCATCGACGACACGCAGTTTCGGCGACCGGGCCTGCGCGCCATCCTCTACGCCCGAAACTCCCACGACCGCACCCGAAGAGGTATCTCCGTCAACGACCAGTTCGCGGAAATGCGTCCTGTCGCCGCCCGGGAAATGTGGCCCATCGTCGGCGAGTTCCGCGACGTCGGCATGTCTGCAACCCGGCATGCCCGCAAGCCCCGCGACGAGTTCGCGGCAATGATGGAAGCCGTCCGCTCAGGGGCGGGCGATGTCCTGATGACATGGGAGTCGGCGCGCGCGCAACGCGACCTTGCCGTCTATGTCGCGCTCCGGGATTTGTGCCATGACACGAAAACGCTCTGGTGGTACACGGGAGAGCTGTACGACCTCACCCTGCGGTCGCACCGCAATCGCACCGCCCTGGACGCCGTCCGTGACGAGGACGCCGGCGAGGGCATCAGGGAAGGCGTGTTGCGCACCGTGCGTCAGCGCGCCGAGCGCGGCGAACCTCATGGCCGCATCCCGTTCGGGTACCGAAGGATCTACCACTCGGACACCGGGAAGTTGATCGCGCAGATCCCGGATGATGCCCTGCCGACGGCCGAGTTCGCCTTCGAGGCGCTGGCGAATCCGAAGGCGCCGATCGTGCGGGAGATCGTCCGGCGTATCGCCGCACGTCAATCGGCGTACTCGATCGCGCAGGATCTCAACCGGCGCGGCATTCCTACGCCCTTTCGCAACGCTCGAGGATGGGACATCATCCAGGTGGTTCGAACCGCGAGCAACCCCGCCTACATCGGGATGCGCGTCCATCAGGGCAAGGTCATTGGCAAGGCCACGTGGGAGCCGCTGCTGAAGGACGACGACGTCACCGCTTGGTGGCAGGCGTCCGCGATCATCGCCGATCCGACGCGTAAAACGCATCGGGACAACGCGGTGAAGCACCTTCTCAGCGGCCTGGCGTTTTGTGGTGCCCCGGGCTGTGGCGAGTATCTGCGCATGCGTCACCCGCGAAATGCGTTCTGCTACACGTGTATTGCCGCTTTCCATGTGGCCATGGCCGAGCATCTGTTGGACGACTACGTCGAGGCTGCGGTCTTGGAGCGTCTGGAACGGCCGGACGCCGCGGACGCGTTCCTGAACGCCTCCAATGATGACGATGTGGTTCAGGCGGCGCTTGCCGAAATCTCGGAAAAGCAGGCGAAGTTGGAGGAGGCGCGGGCACTCGCGACGAAGGGCACCTTGTCGTTGACGTCGCTGGCGGCGATGGAGGCGGCCTGGATGCCGGAGATCGAGGCGGCGCGTGAGCGGGCTCGGAGATCGAGTATTCCGCCTGTGCTGGAGCAGCTGGTGGGTCCGAACGCTCGCGAGGTCTGGGGTGGGTTGACGATCCCGGAGCGCCGTCAGGCACTCCGGGCGATCGTCACGGTCACCGTCAATCCGACCGGCAAGGGGGCGAGGTCGATTCGCCCTGGTCGCGTGACCCTCGATTGGCTTACGCCTGGGGCTCCTCGTCGGCGTCCCGGTCCACTTTCCGGCCCGGGCGCCAACGCTTGAGTGCTGCGGCAAGTGCCGCGCGGAACTGCGGAGTCGTCTCCCCCGGAGCGCACCCGATGACCAGCCTCCCGGACCGCCACTCGGCGATCACCACCGGGTCCGTGGTCGTGAGCCCGGGCTCCTCTACGACGGCGTACTGGTACTCCTGTTCGTCGAGCCCCACCTGGCCGCCCCCTTTCGCCATTATTCGAACGAACATTCGAACACCTTGGGGAAGGGAGACCTAGCGTACGCCTGGTTTGCACCACGGATGGGCTGAAAAACGCTGTCCGTCACACTAATGCCGCTCGGCCACTATCGAAGATCGACGGTAAGCGATCATTCAATCACCGCAGGTCACAAGGGCTACTCGCGCCAAGACTCCACGAGCCTTCGGAAACGCGCGACCTCATCCTCCGACATGTCGCCCAGGTGAGCCACGATGATTCGGACATCATCCCCGTAGCCCGTTAGACCCGTGGCGACGTACTCCATCCACTGGGCCGCCGCAGCGGCTTTCACCACGGAAACGGGCAATCGCAGGCCGGCAGCCAACGCTCGCAGCATCGACGCACGAGGCGGATTGTCGACCTGTCCGTGCGCAAGCCGAGCAATGTAGGGCTTCGACAATGTCTCACCCGACTCCGGGTCAACCGCCCTCTGTGCAATCTCACCGTAGGACGCCCCGGCGTCGTGGGCCTCGCGCACCAGGCGCGAGAGGTCGTCTCGTTCAGTGGCCACACGGATCATGATGCACTCCCCCTGGGCGGGTGACAGCGGCGGGTGTCTACAGATGGGCTCACGAGACGCTCGCATACGTACAGCTTGGGCACCTCGTGAATACATGCACATGACCCAACTCGTCTACGGATTGAGTCGACGGGCGCATGATTTGGCAAGTTTCCGATCCGGATCGTCTCCATCTGTAGACAGTCCGTCTACAGCATGATTGACTGTCTCCATCGAGAGACGATTCGTCTACGAGAAGAGGTGATCCATGAATACCCCCCGGCTCTACAGGCTTCGAGACCCGGGCCTGCTCCGCACCATCATGCTGAACCCCGGGCGCGGCCAGGAGTACAGCGTTCGAGAACTGGCTGAATCCGTGGGCTGCCACCACTCCACCATCGGCCATCTCCTCACCGGCGAGCGGGAGTCCTGCAGGGCCGACACGGCGCATCGCATCGCGGAGGCCGTCGGCGTCGCCCTTCTGGTGCTTTTCACGCCCCCGGCGTCTCCGTCGAGAGACAAGACGGCTCACGCTGAAGCCACGTGCGCCGCATGAGCCCCGCCAAGGACTACAGCCGCGAGGCATTCACAGCCCGTCTCGGGCCTGCAGTTATGGCCGAGATCGATCGGCTCGTCGACGCGGCCCCGCCGCTCGGCCCGGAGCAACTCGACACTCTCCGCCGCGTGTTCGCGGAGGCCCAGGTGGCTCGCCCGGCCGAGCAGACCGCCGCGGCTTGAGCCTCACCTGAACCAGTGCGGGCCGCGACCGATGGCACGGCGCGACCCGCTGACCCACCACCACCGAAGCGTTGATCCGAAGGAGTGGCAGGACAGATGAACTCTACCGATCCGATCCCCCCGGAGACCGTCGCCGACCTGCTCGACAGGGCGGCCGACCTGATCGACACCCAGGGCCTGCTGCGGCACGAGGCCTGGACCGACCGGCACGAGGACGGCCCGCTCGGCGCGGAGACCGCGATCTGCGTGGCCGCGACCGGCCGCGTGTACGTCCGCCCGATGCCGCCGCTGGTACACACCGCGATCGAAATGTGCGCGCAGGTCCTGTGCGGGTCGCTGGACTGCTGGGCCGACAACGCCGCCGAGGACGCGGCCGAGGTCGTCGAGTTGATGCGGTACACGGCGACGCACCTGCGTGAGGTCGCCGAGCAGGAGGCCCGGGAGGTTGAGGACCGGCCGGAGGAGGTCGCGGGCACGCTCGCGGGCGACCTGGTCGCGGCCCGCTCGTCGTGGGAGTCGCTGGTGCTGGCTGGCCGTAACCGGTACGCGACGGCGGTGGCGGCATGAACGTCCACGTGTTTCGCGCGGAGGGACTGACGGAGGCTCAGCTCGACGGCCTTGCGTGCGTGCTCTGCGGTGTCGCGTACCCGCGAGTCTCGACGCCGGTGGGGATCATTCCCGGTCGGGGCCAGGTGTTCGCCTGCGACCCGGCCTGCCCGACGATCCCCGGTCTGCGCCGGGTGTCGGTCGAGGAGTTGCTCGCGCAGCCGAACCCGTGCGACCCGTCGCCGGACGAGGTGCTGCCGCCGAGCCTGGCGTGGGTGTGGCGAGACGACTGCCACTGCGAGACGTCGGACCAGCGGTACGCGATGGAGCACCGCCTGACGTGTGAGCGGCCGGGCTGGTACCTGGTTGGGCCGGGCACGTCGGGCGAGTGGCTGGGGTCGTGGCCCCAGATGGCGCGGGTGTACGCGGAGCGGTGGATCGCCGCTCACCCGGTCGGTGTTCCGGCCGAGTCGGGTGGTGCCGCATGAAGCCGCCGACACCGCAGGAGTTCGATGCGCTCGCCGACGCGATGAACGCGGCGCTCAACAACCACTACCACGCCGACCTGTGCGGATGCCGCACCTGGCCGCAGTCCTGCCACACGGCCGAGACCTTCGGCAGCCCGTACAAGCCCGGGTACTGGGACACGAGCGCGTTCGCGATCGTCCTGCCGCTCGTATGGGACGAGATCGTCAAGGCCGCCGGTGGGCAGCCGCAGTCCTACGGCGAGTGGTTCAGCAAGATGCTGGACGACGCCGAAGCGCGCGGCACCTCTCACAACAGCACCTGCACCACCGGCTTGTGCGGGTGGCGTCAGATCCACGTCGAGCGGTACGAGCGCCGCGTCGACGGCGTGATGTGGGCGTTGGAGGAGTGCGACGAGACGGAGATCGGCCCGGACGATCCCGGGGCTGGCTGGTTCCTGTACGGGCCGGGCCCGTTCGAGGGCGGCCGGTTCCTCGTGGCTTCCGACGCCGTGCCGACGGTGGGTGCCGACGCCGTGATCCGGAACCACAACTATCTCTCGGGCACAGAGTCGGGCGGTGCCAAGTGACCCCCGACGACTACGACGCGCTGGAGGCGGAGGCGCTCGACGAGCCCACGTTCAGCAACGGCACCGAGGGCTACGGCTGGATGGCGGCGAACTGCGACACCTGCGTGCACGACAAGCCGATCCGGGACGACTCCGGTCCGGGCTGCCCGCTGCTGCTGATCGCGATGATCGGCAAGCGGCCGGTGCAGTGGCTCGACGGGCCGCGCGGCGAGACGGGCCTGTTCTCGATCGCCACACAGTACGTGTGCACCGAGTACCGGGACGAGGACGACGGCCCGGACCCGACGCCGCGGCCGATCCCGGACCCGCCCGGCCAGGGCGTGCTGTTGCCGCGCGAACCGTACACCGGGCACCGGGTGCTGGCGTCCACGCCGGTCATGTGCCGTTGCGGCGACCCGGGTGTGACCGAGGCCGAGATGTACGCGTGCCAGGCCGACGTGTGCCTGGCGCACGACTACCTCGCGGGCAGCTTCCCCGGCGGGCCGGCCGTCTCGCATCCGAGCGAGGCCCTCGCGTGACCGCCCCCTCGACTGCCGCCGCTGCCCTGCCCCCCAGGGCGGCGGCGGCCCCCGCAGACGACGCCCACACCCATCGCCCGGAGGACTCGATGATCGACCCCGCCACCCGCGCCAAATGGGACGCCCACGTCCGTCGGCAGGCGCACGGTCTCCGGCTCAAAGAGATCGCCAAGCGCCTGCGCGGCGTCCGCGCCTGGGAGCGCAACACCCTGCCCGACAACAACTACTCCTCGGTCGGTGCGGCGTGCTCGGCCGGCGAGTGGCAGCGCATCCACGACCTGATGACCGAGACCGGCCGCCCGATGTACCAGATCGAACGGGACCCGGTCGTGCAGCGCGAACAGCGCGAGCAGGATGCGGCGATCGACCCACCGCTCACGCTCGCCGAACTCGCCGCCGCAGAGAACGTGTGGCAGCGGCTGCAGACAATGCGGGCGGCGCCGGCCGGGTGGACCGTGCGGCAGGTCGCGCTGACCATCCGGCTCGACCGCATCCAGCGCGGCATGCCGCCCGCGGACCTCGTGTGCGTCGGTACGTGCGACTGCTGCGGGCGGCCGGGCCAGCAGTTGCAGGCGACTCCGGGCGCGTGGGTGTGCGCGGACCTCAACGCGTGCGCCGCCAACGGAGGGCTGGACGAGTGAGCACCCCGACCGCCGCCGCCCCGAGGCTCCGGGCGGCGGCCCCCACCGACATCCGCTGCGCGCGCTGCGGCGGATCCGCCGTCGAGCCCACCGACCCCGCCCAATGCTGCTGGGGCTGCGGCGGGACCGGCATCGAGGGCTCCGCCGACGACACCTACCGAGGTGAACCGTGACCACCACGCTGAGCGGACGCCGGGTCACCCCGACCGCCCGACTGATCACCCCCGCCGACGCCGACCACGACGTGTGGCTGACCGCACGCCGCGGCGGCATCGGCTCCTCCGACATCGCCGCCGTCCTGGGCCTGTCGAAGTACGGCAACGCCCTGTCGGTCTACCACGACAAGCGCGGCAGCCTGCCGCTGGAAGGCGACGACTCCGAACCCGCACTGTGGGGGCGCGCGATCGAGGACACCGTCGCCCGCGAGTGGTGCCGGCGGAACCGCTCCTTCGGCCGCCGCGTCGGCCTGGTCGCCCACACCGAACGCCCCTGGCAGCGCTGCACGTTGGACCGGCGGATCGTCGAGTGCCCCCTGTCGGCCGAGCGTGAAGCGTGCGCGCTGGAGATCAAATGCCGGTCGGCGTTCAAAGCCGGGCAGTGGCGGGCCGGGATCCCGGACGACGTCCTCGCGCAGGTGCTGTGGCAGGCCGACGTCACCGGCTTCGACCACGTCCACGCCGCCTGCCTGATCGGAGGCAACGACTACCGCCAGTTCGTCATCCGCGTGGCCGACTACGAGGCGACGATCGACGACCTGCGCGCGGCCGGCGCCCACCTGTGGGAGCAGATCCAGGCGGGTCGGCCCCCCGTGCTCGACCGCGACGCCGACCCGGACCCGCTGATCGACCTGTATCGGCGGCTGCACCCCGACCGCCAGGGCCTCGTCCGGATCGACCGTGACGGCGACGCCCAGAATGCACTTGGGGACTACTGCGAGGCCGCAGCTGACGAGTCCGCCGCGAAGAAGGCCAAGAAGCAGGCGCACGCCAGGCTGCTCGGTCACCTCGGTGGCGCGTACATGGCGGTGCTGGGCGACAAGCCCGCGTACTCGATCGAGCAGTCCTCGAAGTCGACGCCGGACCTGGCGCGGCTCCGCGAGGAGTTCCCCGAGGCGTACGCCGCGTGCGTCGTCGAGAAGACCCACGACCGTCTGAGCATCCCGGATGCGGTGCGCAAGGAGTATGCCCGATGACGTCCCTCGCCGAGCGCGCGGCCGCTGCGGCCGGCCGCAGCAGCGACACCCCGGCCGACACCGAAGCCGACTCGTCCACCACGCAGTTCACCGGCGCCCCGGCACCCGAGATCGACATGAGCACCTACGAAGTCGGCGACCAGGACCCGGAGATGATCCCGGTCCACCTCGCGTGGCTGCGGGTCCGCCGCGACATCCGCTTCATCGGCAAGGGCGAGCAGTACAACGGCGGCGGCACGCGCTTCGCGTTCCGCGGCGTCGACACCGTCGTCAACGTGTACAGCCCCATCACGCTCAAGCACGGCGTGAACATCCTTCCGGTCCGCACCGTCGCCGTGTACCGCGACACGGTCAGCAGCAAGAACAACCGCATGCACGAGTGCACCGTCACCTGCACGTGGCAGGTCATGGGCCCCATGGGCGACTCGTTGCCCCTGTTGCAGACGTGCGGCGAGGCGCTCGACTCGGCGGACAAGGCCACGGCGAAAGCCCAGTCGGTCGCACTGCGCGAACTGCTCACCAAGGGCGGCATGGTGCCGACGCAGGATCCGGACCCGGACAGCTCGTACATCGAGCGCGGCGAGGCTCCGGCACGGTCCGCGGCCAGTTACGTCGAGGAGATCTGCGAACCGCGGACCTCTCCCGGCCGGTTGCGGCAGATCCACTACGAGCTGAAGCAGGCCCGCCTGCTCGACGCGCGGGTCACCAACGAGGTCGGCGACGAGGAAGCGATCGGGCCGATGGTCGTGCGCATCGGCAAGGAACGCGTCGGGGCTGATGCCTCGTGAGCGACTTCGTGCAACCGCACCTGGGCGGCGTCGCGAGCGCGCCCTGGCACACGGGTTGCCTGGCCTCGTACGACTGCGAGACGACCGGGGTGGACGTGGACACCGCGCGGATCGTCACCGCGGCGCTCGTAGTCCCGGGCCGGGAACCGGTCCTGTGGCTGGCCGACCCCGGGATCGACATCCCGGACGAGGCCGCCGCAGTCCACGGCGTATCGACGGAGCACGCCCGCGAGCACGGCCAACCGGCCGCCCTGGTGATCGACGACATCTGCGAACGTCTCGCGGACGAGGTCGCCACCCGCTCGGTGTTGATCATTATGAACGCGCCCTACGACCTGACGGTCCTCGACCGCGAGTGCCGCCGACACGACCTGCCCACCCTGGTGGATCGCCTCGAAGGCCAAGAGCCGCACGTCGTCGACCCGCTCGTGCTGGATCGGGCGGCGGACAAGTGGCGCAAGGGCTCCCGCAAGCTGGATGCCCTCGCAGCGCACTACGGCGTCAAGTTCGATCGGGCGCACGCCGCCGACGCCGACGCGCAGGCCGCTCTCGACGTTGCGGTCCGCATCGCCGAGAAGTTCACCGAGTTGCAGGTGCCGGCCGCGCAGCTGCACGCGTGGCAGGTGGTGTGGCATGCCCGTTGGGCTGCGTCGTTCGAGGAGTACCTGCGGCGCAAGGACCCGACGGCGGCGATCGATCGGTCGTGGCCGGTGGTGCCCTACGCGGGCGGCGTCTCGTGACGGGCCGCATTGCCACCCTGCTGGGCCGGGTCGTTCCGGCCCGGCGGGGCCCTCGCACCGCAGCCCCGGTCTGCAACGGCGCGCACGTCGTCACCACCGTGACGATCCCGCCTCGGCCACACCGCGCCCCGGGCCAAACCCTCGCCGATGAGGACTGGTACGTCGCGCCCGGCTCCATGTGGGAGCCGGTACCGACCGGCCGCCACCGGAGGCCCGGGTGATCGTCGACGCCGTCCTCGCCTACCTCGCGTTCATCGTCTGCACCGTCGCGGTCCTGCGCGAGGCCAAAGCCCGCAACCGCGCCGAACACACCCCGCCACACGGAACCGGAGGATCCGATGTCCCTCGCGACCAAGCAATGCAACCGCTGCCACCGGAACAGGACCGTCAGCAAGTTTTGGCGCGACGCCCGGCTGCCCGACGGCTTCCGCGGCATCTGCACGACCTGCAGCGAACTCACCCGCGGCACCGGCCGCCGACCCGACGAAGTCGACCCGATGGCCGTCGAACGCGCGGTCGCCGGTAACCCCGGCAAGCTCAACCCCGCCGAGTGCCGCGAGGCCGTCCGCATCCTCACCGAACGCCGCCTGAGCTACCGCGACATCGCCGAGCATCTGCGCGTCGCCTCCCGCACGGTCACCCGCGCCCGCCGCCACCTGCACCTGACGCCGCCGCTGTGCAGGAGCTGCGCGAGCGGTGCGTGCCGCTGGCACATCGAAAGGACTGCGGCATGACATACCGCGTCATTCTCACCGGCTCCCGCTGGTGGGCGAAGCCCATCATCATCCGGGCCGTCATCGGGGATCTCCACGACGAGCACGGCCGCAACCTGGTCATCGCCCACGGCGCCTGCCCCACCGGCGCGGACGCCCTCGCCGACTCGATCGCCGCCGAATTCGGCATCGCCCGCGACCCGTTCCCCGCGTACTGGGACCACTGCGCGCCGACCTGCCCGCGCAGGCCGCACCGCAAACCGCGCAAGGCGGGAGACGTGCACCACCCGGGCAGCTTGCCGACCTACTGCCCCGGCGCCGGTCCCCGCCGCAACCTGGCGCTCGCCCAGCGCGGCGCCAAGGAGTTCGTGGCGTTCGCCGGGCCAGGGGCATGGGGCACCGCCAACATGATCAAGGCGGCCCGTGAGCACGGCATCCCCGGCCGCAAGTGGACGCCCGCCAGCGGCCAGCCGGTCGTGCTGCCCGCGCTCGCCCGGCGAGGTGTCGCATGACCGCCATCGACGACATCGCCCGGGCCCGCGCCGCAATGGCCCGCACGCTCCACGCCGTGCGGCCCGACCTCGAGGTCGTGGCCTACGGCATCCCGGCACCCCAGGGCAGCAAGCGCCACGTCGGCGGCGGACGCCTGATCGAGTCCTCCAAGCGGGTCAAGCCGTGGCGTGAAGCCGTCTGCCTGGCCGTCCGCGAGGTGCTCGACGGTACGGGGGCAGACCCCCTCGGCGGGCCGCTCGCGGTCGAGATCGTGCTCACCGTCGTCAAGCCCGCCTCCGCGCCCAAGCGACGCACCACATGGCCGATCACCCGGTACAGCGGCGACCTGGACAAGCTCGTCCGGGCCACCTTCGACGCGCTCACCGACAGCGGCGCGATCGAGGACGACTCACGGGTCGTTGAGGTCACCGCCACGAAGGTCTACCCGGAGGAGGGCGTCGACGCCCTGCGGCGCCCGGGGGCCGTCATCCGCGTATGGCGGATCGGGCAACGGGTCGCGGTGGCCCTGTCATGAGCGCCCACCAGGACAACCTGTTCGGCGGCGCCGTTACCCCCACCGTCCTCGCCGGTACGCGCCCACCCGTCTCCGACGACAGCGCCGGCGTCCGCCGCACCAAGCGGCAGATCGCCGACGTCGCCGCCGGACGCCACCCGCTCACCGGCGGCGGCCTCAACCCGAAAGCGCCCGCGGACGCCCGCGACAAGCAAGCCGTCGGGCTGCGCTGCGGCTCCTGCGTCCACCGGATCTTCCAAAGCGGCCACGGCAAGACGTGGCCCAAGTGCGACGCCTACGGAGCCGCCTACCTCACCCACGGCGCGGCAACCGACGTCCGCGCCTGGTGGCCCGCCTGTGGCCGACACAAGCCGCACACCACCTGACCCACCCAAGCACCTCCACCGAAAGGACCCACCATGCCCCGACTCCCCAAGGACGCCGTCCCCGAGGTCAAGCTCGACTCCTCCGGCGGCGCTGTTGAGATCAGCCTGACCCGCGACCAGCGGCGGGAACTCTTCGAGGCACCCGACTCCACCGTCATGGCCGTCGTCGAACTCACCGCGAAGAAGTACAGCGGCACCGCCGCGAGCGAGGAGAAGGCGCCACAGGTCGTCGTCCGCGTCACGTTCGCCGAGACCGCCCGAACCCCCGACGAGGAACGTGGGCTGCGCGAGGCAATGCGGGCGATGTTCCGGCGGCGCAAGCTCGACGGCACCCTCGACGAGGTCGGACCCGGCCCGCGCGACCCGAGCCTGTACCTGGACGAGATGACCGAACGCCTGCCGTCCGAGGCCGAGTTCCGGGCCCGCATGGACGCGTGACGAACCGTCACCAGGACACCGGGGGCGGGCCGCACGCCTGCCCCCGGTGCTCGGCCCCGGTCCTCCACAGCCCCACCGACGGGCATCTCGACGCCGACCCGCACCTATACGGCCCATACCTCCCCGGCGGCGGGTCCATCACCACCGACCAGGCCCTCGACGCACTCTCGACCGGCACCCCGGCCGGCCACCGACGACACATGTGTCCGCCGCCCACCTGCACGCAGCTCACGCTCATCTGACCGAGGAGTCCCGTGGACAACGTCCATTACCTGCGCGAGGACGAGGGACCCCTGACGCGCCTGCCGCCCCACGACATCGACGCCGAGATGCGCATCCTCGGACTGTCCATGTACGACCCCGCGGAGCACGCTCGCGCCGCTGCGCTCATGGACCCGGGTGATTTCTATCGGGCGGCCCACGAGACTTTGTGGCGGGCGCTGTCCCGCCTCCATGCGGAAGGCACGCCCACCGATCCGATCGCTCTCAACCACGAGTTGACCCGCAGCGGCGACATCAAACGCGTCGGCGGCGCGCCCTACCTCCACACCGTGTACTCCCAGGCCGCAGTCGTTGGCCAAGCCGAGTACTACGCGGCGATCATCCACGAACACGCGGAGATCCGCTCCGAGATCGCCCTGGGCACCCGACTCATGCAGAACGGCCACTCGCCCGACCACGATCGCGAACTCGCCGGGAAGCTCATCACCAGCTTCGTCGAGAAGCGGACGGCCGCCACCCTGGACGTCGCCCACCCCTGGGCGCCGCTCGACCTGACCGACGTAGTCGCGGGCAAACAGCTCAACGCCGCACCCGAGTTCCTGCAGCGCGACGACGGCGAGTCCCTCCTGTACGCGGGCAAGATCCACTCGGTGTCGGGGGAGTCGGAATCCGGCAAGACCTGGCTGCTGCTGCTGGCCTGCGCCCAGCTCATCGGCGCCGGCGGCGTCGTTCTGTACCTCGACTTCGAGGACTCCGCCGAGGGCATCGTCGGGCGCCTCATGGCGCTCGGCATCCCCGCCGACCTCATCCTGCAAGGCCTGCGGTACTGCCGACCCGACATCCCGATCGATGACGCGGCCCGGTCCGTCATCGGCGCCGTCATCGAGCGGGACCGGCCCGGCCTGTGCGTCGTGGACGGCGTCACCGAGGCCATGAACCTTCACGGCCTGGACCCGCTCGACAACAAGGGCGCCGCCCAGTTCTACGAGGCGGTTCCGCGGTTCGTCGCCCGCAAGGGCCCGGCCGTGGCGATGATCGACCACGTCGTCAAGGACGCGGAGAAGCGTGGTCGGTACGCCATGGGCGCCCAGCACAAGCTCGCCGGCATCGACGGCGCCGCCTACCTGGTCGAGCCGATCAAGCCGTTCGGGTACGGCGCGCACGGCATCAGTCGGGTGCGTGTGGCGAAGGACCGGCCGGGCCGGGTTCGGGAACACGCGGTCGGCGCGGTGATCGGCGACCTGCAGATGTTCTCGTCCGAGGACCGGAGCGTGCGGGTCGAGTTGCGGTCGCCGCGGCCCTACGACGGCCCTCCCGGGTCTGCGGGCGGTACGCACCGGCCGACGGCCCTCATGGAGAAGGTCAGCCGCATCGTCGAGGAGACCCCGGGCTTGTCGAAGGCGTCGTTGGAGGCGCTGACCGGCGGCAAGCGAGAGGCCGTCCGCGCGGCAATGGAGTTGCTCGTTCGCGAAGGCTTCGTGGTGGTCGAGAAGGGTGAGCGGAACGCGCTCGTCCACCGGTCTGCGAGGCCCTACCGGGAGGCTCCGGATGCGTCCTGAACGACCTCGCCCCACCTCGCCCCTGATCTTGGTCCCTACTCCGACAGTTCGGACATCCGCGACCTCGCCCCGCCGAGGGGCGAGGTGGGGGCGAGGTCGAATCGGACATAACCGGCGCGATTCTGACGGATCGTCAGCTTTGAACTTCCATGATCAGGGGCGAGGTCAAAACCACCTCTGACCTGCATAAACACCTAAACGATCACACCTCGCCCCGACCTCGCCCCCACCTCGCCCCCGATCACCGGCCAGCACCCGAAAACGACCTCGCCCCGCCCCCTCCCCTATAGGGAGGGGCGAGGTCGTGGGGCTGGTGAATTTCTCGAAAGGACACCCGGCCCGATGCCGACCCGAACCCAACGCGGAGACCCCCGCCCCGACACCCCACCAACCGCCCGCGAACGCGAAGTCCTCGCCCTCGCCGCCCTCGGCCACAGCAACGCCGAAATCGGGCGCGCCCTCTACCTCGCTCCGGCATCCGTCAAATGCCACATCCGCCGCACCTCCATCCGCCTCCGCGCCAACGACCGCACCCATGCCGTCGCCATCGCCCTCAGCCGCGGCTACATCGAACCCCTGGAGCACTGAACCCACATGGCCGGAGACACCACCATCTGCATCGTCGGCAACCTCACCGCCGACCCCGAACTCCGATGGACCCCCAGCGGCGCCGCCGTCGCCAACTTCACCGTCGCGTCCACACCCCGCGCCTTCGACAAGCAGACCAACGAATGGAAAGACGGCGAACCGCTGTTCATGCGCTGCTCCGCCTGGAAGCAACTCGCCGAGAACGTGGCCGAATCCCTCCAGCGCGGCACGGGCGTCATCGTCCAGGGCCGGCTGAAGCAGCGGTCCTACGAGACCAAAGAGGGCGAGAAACGCACCGTCGTGGAGCTCGAGATCGACGAGATCGGCCCGAGCCTCAAGTGGGCCACCGCCACGGTCACCAAGGCCAGCCGCGGTGGCGGCGGCAACGCACGGCAGCAGACCCGGCAGAGCGGCTGGGGCAACCCGCCCAACTCCAGCAACGAAGCCCCCTTCTGACCCACCCCGCCAGGGCCAGCTACCGCCTCCTGCCCGACCCCAACACCCAGGACCCGACATGACCGAGCCCCTCGCCAACCACCTCGCCGACGCCGCCACCGCAGCCGGCCTCGTCCTCCCGCACGCAGTCGACTGCTCCGACGGACACGCCTCCGTCCACACCCGCCCGGCCTCGATGGGCCAGTGGCAGCAATGGTGCGACCTCGTCGCGGTCGACGCCCAGACGATCACCACGAAGAACGAGTCCTTCACCTACGGCAAGGGCGGATTCGGCGACTACCGCATCACCCTCTACGGCCACGGCGTCCCCGGCCTCCGGCTCGCCGCCACGACCGGACGACCCACCGACCCCGCCACCAGGAGCACCTGATGCCCCGCACGCCCGACAGCCACCGCCGGCCACCCACCCCGGCCGAACTCGACCTGGCCGATGCAATCACCGCGGCCATCGAGGACCTCACCAGCCGTGAACCGGCCTGGCTCGCCGTCGCCGTCGTCCGGGCTGCCGTAGACCAGGGCTGGACACCACCCACCACCCAGGAGCGCATCGCCGACGCCATCCAGGCTCGGGGCGACGAACTCCGCGAGTCCGGCGGCGAGCTGTCCAGCCGCGAGATCCGCGACGCCTACCACGACGCCGCCCGCATGGTCCGCGACGCCGCCGCGACCACCACACACGGCCGCAGCCCGGCCGACCACCCGACGGAGACGCCCCGATGACCGAGCCCACCGCGGCGCCGCTCGACCTCGACGCGATCCGGGCCGACCTGGCAGCCGTCCCCGCCCCGCCCTGGCGATGGAAGGTCGACGGCCACACGGTGCTCGTCGCCGGCCGCACGGTGGTCATCGCGACCGACCACGAACCCGACCCCGACGGCTGCGACGTCGAGGTGCTGTTCCACGAGGTCCGCGACGGCCGCAGCATGTTCTCCGGCACCGAACTGGTCGACGAGGCGGGCGGTATCGACAACGCGGTCGCCCGGTTCACCGAGCGGGCGCCCGACTACGTGGCCGCGCTGCTGGCCGCACTCGCCGAGCGGGACGCCACGATCGCCCGCTACGACACCGCGCTCATCGAGGTCACCCGCGATGCCGACGAGGACGACGACGGCGAGCCGACCCGGGAGGCGCTGATCGAGACGATCGCGGCGACGGACGCGGAGCGCGACCGGCTGGAGGCGGTCGTCGCCGAACAGGCCGCCGAGATCCAGCGCCTGCGGACCACCGCCGTCGCGATCGGCCCCGGCCTGGGCGCCCTGACGGCGGACCTCGCCGGACGCATGGCGGCGGAGATCGGGCGCCGAGACGAGGCGGACGCGAATCCCGGGCGTGGGATGCCCACGCGGGGCGACTGGCGGCTGGCGCGGGACCGGACATGGGCGGCCGAGCACGCGGCCGAGCGGCTGGAGGCCGAGCGGGACGAGGCGCGGGACGACGCTGCCCGGCTGCGGTCGGCGTGGCGGTCCGCCTGGCGGGGCCGGCACGAGCTGCGGGTCGAGCACCGTGACGCCGTGGCCGTGGCCCGGTGGGCGCTTGCCGAGACCTACGCCCACCGGGGAGCCCTGGGCTGGATGCGGGTGACGGACCGTTCGCCGGCCGCCGAGCCGCCGCTGTACCCGCCGCGCGTCGAGTGGGTCGTCCAAGCCCGCGAGCCGTGGCAGCCGGGGGCGGCGGCGGATGGCTGGGTGGACGACTGGGGGCCGTATGCGCGCCGCGAGGACGCCCATGCCCGGGCTGCCCGGCGGCGTGCACGGCCGGGGGCGTCGGAGGTGCGGGTGCTCCGGGTGGAGTCGACGCATTGGCTCGACGCCCCACGCGCCCCTGAGAGCCCCGCAGGCGCGCCCGCATCCAAAGAGACACCCGACACCCGCTGAGCCCGCAGACGGGCACACAGCCGCGCGCACGGGCCATCCGAGCCCGGCCGACGACAGGAGACACCACCGATGACCCCCGCCGCGCGATCCGACGCCGAGACCATCCGCGTCCTCCGATCCGGCCTCGGCGCCGCGAAGGCACTCGTTGCCCACCAGATCAGCGTCCTCGGCGGTTGGGACGACTGCCCGGCCTGCCAGGCGGCCAGCAACCAATGCGACGGCTCCCTGGCCTGCGACAACGCACGCCAGGCCATGGCAGCTCTCGACCGGGCCTACTTCCTGCCCGACCCGTCCTGACCCACGCAACAGCCCGCCCCTCGCGCGAACCGAGGGGCGGGCCCGCACAGACCGTACCCACCACCACCCCCAGGAGAGACCCATGGGTTGGGCATCAGCCGGCCACATCTTCGACCCCGTCGCCCGCGCGCTCATCGACGCCGGAGTCGACGGACCCACCAAGCGCAAGGTCCTCGGCGACCTGATCAGGAGGCTCCAGGACGGCGACTGGGACACCGAAGACGAGTCGCTGGAGCTGTTCCTCGACGACCCCGACGTCGTCGCCGCGTTCGCCGACCACGGCATCCGCATGCCGGTCGACCCGGAGACCGAACTCATCGCCGCACGGGCCGAGATCGACGCGCTGCGCGGTCGCGTCGCCGACCTGGAGCACCAACTCGCCACCCGCAGCACCTGAACCACCCGCCCGGCCGGGGCCACGCGCCCCGGCCCCACCACCGGAGACCACCATGCTCGCCGACCGCCGCACCCGCACCGTCGTCCACCACGAATGGACACTCCAAACCCCCGCGCACTACACCGACGTCGCCGACGCCATCAACGCCGCAGTCGTCGCCCGCGACAACGACCCCAACGCGGACAGCTCCGTCCTCGTGACCATCGACGACGACGTCATCGTCATCGGCTACCGGGCAGACCAGCCCCCGCAGCGCGCCGGGTTCATCGGCGAGGAACCGAAGCGATGACCGCCACCGCCTCCCGCGCCGTCGGCCTCAACACCCGCGCCCTCCGCAAGCAGGTCGGCTGGACCATGCAGCAACTCGCCGACCGCTGCACCGAACACGGCCTCGCGGTTCACCGCGCGACCATCAGCAAGATCGAACGCGGCATGAGCGACGGCGCACCCGTCCACGTCAGCGCCGACCAACTCGCCGTCCTCGCAGCGGTCTTCGGCGTCACCGCCGACAGCCTCCTCGCCGCCGCCGACTGCCCGACCTGCACCGGCACGCCGCCCGCCGGGATGACGTGCAACACGTGCGGCACACGCACCCCCGCCACCCACACACGGGAGCCGCAGCGATGACCGAGCCCCGCATCCACGTCCGCCCTACCCGCTACCAGGTGTGCGCGCTCCCCGAGGGCGACATCAACGAACCGTCCTACACGATCGACGTCGAGTACCGGGGCCGCGATCTCTGGGCCGTCACCCGCCACAGCCGGTGCCTCGGCCGAGACGGCACCTGGGACTACGAGATGCGGCCGTCCGAACGCGAGGACGACTGGCTCCGCGAGCACCGCTTCGACCTCGACACCGCGCTCGAACTCGCCCGCGCCGCCGCCCCACACGTCACCGTCAATGGCCACACCGTTGCCGAAGCGCTCGCCCAAGCCGAGGAGGCCGACCCGACATGACCGAGCCCACCGCCGAGCAGCTCGACAACCTCCTCGACCGCGCCGAACGCCACGCCCTCACCCGCGCCGAAACCGACCGCCTCCGCGCCGGCATCGCCCGCCTCACCACCGAACGCGACCGGTGGCGGCGCGGCTACGACCACCACTACCAGCGCGCCGAACGAGCCGAGGAAGCCGACCAGCGCGTGCGGGACTACGCCAACGGCCTCAAGGCCCGACCCGCCGGCCACGGCCTCACTGCGGCCGGATGCGCCGACCGGATCATCGCCGCCCTCGACAACCGGGGGCCGAAGTGACCGGCCCCGTGATCAACCTCGCCGACCGCCGACCCCCCGCCGGCGACGAACCCGCCATCTGCCCCTGCGGCTCCTGGTACTGGGTCCTCCGCTCCAACCACGAACGCTGCCCCGAGCACGGCGCGCTGACGCTCCGCACCGACGGCACCGTCTCCGGATACGCGGGCTGGCCGTACTGCGCTCGCTGCGACCGGCGCTGGTCGCCCTGACGCGCCGAGGGCCCGCGCTCGATCGGCGGCTCCGAGAGCACGGGCCCTACACCGGCCGGGGGGGTGGGCCGGACCAGGGACGGTACGCCCGACCTGCAACGACCGCCATACGTAGATCGTTTCGAGACCGGAACGAAACCGGACAGACACACCAAGGAGCACGAACATGACCGAGCCCCGCAGGTTCTACCTCGACCGCCGGACGGACGTCACCGGAGCCTCCGGCACCGGACGGGTCGCCGACGGCGTGATGTGGCCCGACGGCACCGTCACCGTCCGCTGGCGCGGCGCCCGACCCAGCACCGTCAACTGGGCCAGCATCCACGACGCCGAGCACGTCCACGGCCACGGCGGCGCCACCGTCATCACCTGGATCGACCCCGCGCCCGAGGTGCCCTCGATGACGCGGGAGGAGTACGAGCGCGGCTTCCCGTTCGGTCGGTCGGCCGGCTGACCCGGACGCGGCGGCGGCCCCCGGTCACCCGAGGGCCGCACGGTCCCGCCTCACACCCCGGACCGTACCGCCCAGGGAGCGACCATGCACGACGCGATCCGAGACCTCACCCGCATCCTCAACACCTGGCCCCTCCTCACCGGCGAGCCCGGCACCCGCAGGCCCCGCCCGCCCCGCCGCGAACTCACCCCCGCCGAACAGCTCGACCGCTACGTCGAGTGGGTCGCCGAACGCCGCGAAGTCGAACTCGGCATCCACGGCCGCGGCGCCTCACCCGCACCGTGCGACCTCGACCAGCTCCTCGCCGCCCACCGCCTCACCGCCGACCTGTGCTCCCTCGCCGACCGCATCGCCCAGGCCGTGCAGCCCGCGGCGCCGCCGTCGCGCGTGCTCCGGCGGCTTCGGCACAGCCTCGTCCGCGGCGTCCCGGCCCGGACGTACACGGAACTGACCGGCGCCGACCCGAACAGGTGGGACTACACGTGGCGGCACGGCGCCCCCTGGGCCTGCCTGTGGCTCCTCGGCGCGGTCGAACGCGGGCTCCCCGCGCTGCTGGAGGACGACGTCACGTCCACGGCGGCGAGCGTGCTGCGCGGCGTGTACGCGGCGATCGACGGCCAGGAGGAGCGGTACGCGGGCCGGTGCCCGTGCGGGTCGACGCTGACCGTCGCACCCGGGGACGACGTGATCACCTGCGGCCGGTGCAGGGAGGCGCGCGGTCGGGACGACTGGTGGATGCTGACCGCCGCCGCACCGCCCGAGCGCGTCGACACCCGGCCGCCGCTGATCGACGAGCACGAACAGCGGCTGCGGGCTGGGTGGTCGGCGGCGTGAGGTCAGTTGGCGGGCGGGGTCGGCGGCTTCGGTGGCGTCGCCGCGTACTTGCGCAGTGCGTCGTTGAGGACGTCGGTCATCGTCCGCCCCTCGATGTCGGCCTTCGCTTTCGCGGCGTCCCAGATCGCGCCGGATCGGAAGCGGCGGATGGGCGTCTCGCCCGTTGCGGGTCTGCCGAGCTTGGCCATGAGTCCTCCTTGAGTTTCCGTGGTCACAGATTCTAAGGGTGACATGCGGAGAAGGGGTTGCGTACTCACCGGGAGAATGCTTTTATGTGGACACAGAAACACCGCTTCAACAGGGGAGTCCACCGTGAACGCCACCGCCCGCGCCGCCCGCCACCACACCCGCCAGGCCATCCGCACCAACCGCGCCCGCCGCACCGCCACCCGCGCGGTCGCCACCGGTCTCGCCACCGCCGCCGACCACCTCACCGCCGCCGGCATCGAGCCCGCCTCCGCCAAGCGGTTCGCCGGAGCGTTCTCCCGGGGCGTCGAGCCCACCGCCA
Organism: Embleya scabrispora; assembly: GCF_002024165.1. Taxonomy (NCBI): domain Bacteria; kingdom Bacillati; phylum Actinomycetota; class Actinomycetes; order Kitasatosporales; family Streptomycetaceae; genus Embleya; species Embleya scabrispora. Next base: position 4,660,361 of record NZ_MWQN01000001.1, on the reverse strand, counting down.
CCACCGCCGGCCGCATCAAGCTCCGGGGCCGCGTCACCAAGCGCGTCACGGTCAAGCTGTACGACCTGCCGGCCTTCGTGGCCCGCGCGCTGGTCTACCGGCCGAAGGACCGCACCGCCGCCGCCACGTTCGAGCGCCTCGCGTACCGCCTCGCCGCGTAGCCCCGCCCCGGGATGGCCGCACCGCCTGGCAGCAAGCTGGCCACCCCGGGCCCCACATCCACCCACAACGAGCAGCAGGGAGACCCATCATGACCGACACCAACCGCCGAGTCCGCATCCTCAAAGACGTGGCCGCCGAGCACATCGCGGCAGCCGCCGACTGCATCGCCGCCAGTGACGCCGACCCCGACGCCCGGCTCCGGCACTACGCCGCCGCCGCCGAGTACTACGAGGCCGCCGCTCGCGCCTACCGCGTCCTCGCCGGGCAGCGCTCATCGATCTGACCGTCGAGGCCGACGGCCGTATCGCCGCCCTCCACCCCGCCTGACGCCGTCCCGCTCGCCGACCCCGGACACACGCCCGGGGTCGGAGAGTGCGCCGGACCAGCCGGCCGCGAGCAGCAGGGAGCACCGCTATGCCGAACCCGTACCCGCGCGGCCTTGACGGCCTCGCCGCAATCAACCGAAACAGCCGCCTGCTGTGCCTGCTCTGCTACGGCGAACCGCAGGACGGCGACACCACGCACTCCGGCCACGACATCGTCGCCGGCATCGTCCCCAACGAGTGCAGCACCTGCCGGCGTCCGATCGTCCGCAACGCCGACTGATACCCGAACACATGTGCGAGATCATGGCGGGGTGGACACCGACCACCCCGCCCCCGCACGCAGCCTCGCCTGGCCCCCGACCCGCGACTACGACACCATCCGCCACGGCGGCCACCCCCACCCCTGGCCCTACGCCCTCCTCGCCATCGACGGCGCCTGGCGCCACGGCTGCATCGCCGGCTGGACCCAGCTCCGATCCGGCGCCGTGATCATCCACACCGAGTGGACCGGCGACGACCGCCGCCACTACGCCGACGACTGGGTGTACGACTCCGACTGCGTCATCCCCGGGGAGCGAGACATCTGGGGACCGAACCGGCCACGATGACGCCATGGACACGCGCCCGCCGACTGCCGCGCACCACCCGCCAGTTCGGGTGGCCCAACCCGGCGGCGGCCGGCTCGACGCCCGCATCCGCTGGTGGCAGCGGGACGCGACCGGCGCGTGGTGGGCCCTGATCGAGTACCAGGGCTGGGTCAACGGCGAGGAACACACCCTCGTGATGAGGGTCCCCGGCGCGCGGGTCGAGCGCCTGCCGGGCGAGGACTACTCGCGGGTCGAGCGCAAGCGCGCGACCTGACGCGACCCTCGCGTCCGCAACTCGACCCTCGCGCCGGAGGGCGGGCTGCGGGCGCTTCGCATTTCTCCGGACCGACAACCGCCGTCCGCGACCGCTCGACCTGCGCACCGTCGAACTCGCGGGCCGCGCCCGCTACTTGATCATTACGCGACCCTCGAAAGAATCGCAACAGACCATCATAATCCGTGATATAACGACGGGACGAGAACAGAAAAACGGCCCTGGCCGGTGTTGGTAGCACCGGACGCAGGACCTGACCACGAACGAGAACGGACCTCGTCATGGCTGCGACGCACGTTATCCAACGTGGGCGCTCCCGGGTGATCACCCCCCAGGACACGCCCACACATCACCCCCACGCGGCACCCCCGCGACCCACGCGCCCACCCCGCTCGACCCCCGAGCCCCGCGTCACCGGCTGGCACGTCTCGGCCGCCATGCTCGCGTTCACGATCGTGGCCGGCCTCCTGGTCCTCACCGTGATCGTCGGCATGCGCGTGTCCTGGGTACCGCTGCGCGACACCGCCGTCGACGTGGGCCTGGGCGAGGTCCGCCGGTGGTATCCCCTGGCGATCGACGGACTCGACGGCGTCGCGATCATCGCTGCTATCACCCTCTACGGCCGCGCCGGCTACCGCGCCGCCATGGGCACCGTCGTCGGTCTGACCGCGGTGTCAACGGTCCTCAACGTCGCGCACGGCCTCGAAGCGGCGCGCGTGACCCACGAGTCCGCGTCGATGACCTGGGCGCACGTCACGCTCGCCGCAGCCGCGCCGAACCTGTGCATCGCCCTCGGCGCGCACCTCGTCGCCGTGATGCTCCAGCGCGTACGCGGCCTCCTCGACGTGTGGCTCGCCCAACGCGCGACCCGCGCGCCCAAAACCGCGAAGGTCGAGCGCAAGCACGCGAAGGCCGCGCCCACCCCCGAGCCGCAGGCCCTCGAGGTGGCGGCCGAGGCGCCGGCCGGCGAGGACACCGACACCCACGACCGGGCGGACGACGCGACCGGCGAGCCCGAGATGCGACCCGCGAGCGCGGAGCCCGAGCCCGCACGCATCACCGCGAGCCAGGCCGCCGGAATGCTCGGCGTCCACCCGGCAACCTTCCGCGACTGGGCCGCCAACGGCATCGTCCCGCTCGCCGGGCGCAACGAACTCGGCTGGAAGATGTACGCCCGCGCCGACGTCGAAAAGCTCGTCAGCTCGGCCAACTAGCCTTCACCACACCCCGGGCGAGCAGGCGCCGCGCGCCGCCCCCGGGCCCACGACAGGACCCCACCATGGCTCGCTCCATCGTCGAAGCAATCGGCGACCAGGACGTCACCGACGACATCGCCTTCAACGAACTCTGCGAACGCATCCGCAAAATCGGACGCGAAGGCGCCACCCACATCTCCTACCTCGCCGACGAAATCCGCGGACTCCTGTCCGAACTCCCCGAACACCCCGACGCCGATCACTCGTCGAAAAAACGCGCGTCCCTGATCGCGGGCCACATCCAGTCCGCCGCCGACGCGTTCAACACCGCCGCCGTCTGCGCGGCACGCGCCAAGTCGAGTTTCTCCAAGCACATGGCCCCCGAACTCGACGACGCCTACGGCACCACCAGGCCCAAGGCCGCCAAAAAGCCCGACTTCAAGATCGGGGGCAAGAAGTAATGGCCGCCCTCCAGCAACGCGCCGCAGAACGCGCCCTCTCGACCGTCGCCCCCTACGTCCCCGCCTGGCTCGCCACCCCCGCCACCTACGGCCTCGCCCACGCCGCGCACACCGCATGGCACGACCAGCCCGGCCCCGCCATGGCCAGCGCGCTCCTCGCCGCCGCCGTCACCTGGGGCACCAGCCACATCACCCCCACGTCCGCACCGCTGTGGCGCGCGCACGCCACCGCCACCGTCGGCCTCGCCACCGGCGGCATCGCCCTCTCCGCCGCCATCGACCCCACCAGCCCCGGCGCCCTGTCCGCCTGGGCCATCCTGGGCATCGCCACGCCCCTGTCGTGGACGATCCGCCGCATCACCCGCAACGGCGGCACCACTTCGGACGGCCCGAAAGCCCTCACGGCCGGAGACAGCGGCCTCGCCGCCCAGGTCCGCGCCCTCAAGGGCGTCGAAATCGGCCCGCCCGCCGTCGAAGGCGGCCGGGTGAAGGCACCACTCCACGTGGTCTCGCCCGAAGGCGACATCGAGCGCGTACAGGACGCCACCCGCACCATCGCAGCGGCCCTGGGCGTCGGCCGCAACAGCGTCCGCGTCCAAGCCGACCCCGACGACGCGGGCCGCGCCGAACTGATCGTCGTCCCGCGCGACCACCTCAAACACACCATCCCCTGGCCCGGCCCATCAGCCCCCGGCGGCAGCATCGGCGACGGCTTCGCTGTCGGCCTGTACGAGGACGGCATCCCCGCCGTGTTCTGGCTCAACGGCGACCCCGAAGCAGGCCGCAACGCCACCCACCTGGGCGTGTTCGGCATGAACGGCAGCGGCAAATCCTCCGGCGGGGAAGTCACCTGGGCCGACCTCCTCACCCGCCGCGACGCCTGCCTGTGGCTCGGCGACCCCGTCAAAGGCGAACAAACCCTCGGCGCGGTACGGGCCGGCGGCGACTGGGTCGTCACCGACACCGCCGGATGCCGAGACCAGATCCGCGCCCTCCCCGACGTCATCGCCGCCCGCGCCGACCAGCTCGGCCGGTGGGGCCACAAGCAGTGGACCCCCGACGTCTTCGAGACCCACGACATGCCGGCCCTCGTGGTGTGGTGGGAAGAGGCCGCCAAGCTCTTCCGCGACGAAATCGGCGAGGACATCACCGGCCTCCTGGAGACCGCGCGCTCCGCCGGCGTGTTCATCGTGATCTCCCTCCAGCGGCCCTCGGTCGGCATCATGTCCGGCGACGACCGCGAACAGATCGGCGCCACCTGGTGCTTCGGCGTCAAGGGCAGCACGACGGCGAAGATGGCCCTCCCGCCGGAGGTTCGCGCCGCGGGCGCCGCCCCCGAAGCGTGGGCGAACCGCCGGGCCGGCTACGCCTACCTCGTGGCACCCGGCGTGGACGAGGAGCGGTACGCCACGCCCATGCGGGCCTACCGCATCACCGCCGAGCAGCTCGCCGAGGCCGTCGAGGGGTACGCCGAGATCCGCGCGAGCTTGGACGCCGTGTCCGCCGCCGCCGCGGGCGGCGCCTACGCAAACCGGCACCGGGACGCCACGACAACGACCATGCCCGCCCCCCGCCAGGGGCCCGCTGTGATCGTTCGTGACACCGATCGCCTTGACCTGCCCGTCAACCACGAGCCCGACTTGCCCGAGCCCGACGTCGACGCGCCGATCGAGGTGCCCACCACGCCGTCGATCACCTTCGCCCGGCCGGCCACTCAAGAAATGCCCCGTGAACAGGCCGTCGCGCTGCTGCGGGAGACAATCGTGGAGATGAACCGCGCCGGCCGCACCGAGTTCCGGCCGCACGATCTTCGGGACGTCCGCGCGCGGGTCGGCCGCGCCCGCACCTGGGTCACCGGCGAACTCCAAGCCCTCGTCAAAGCGGGCCTGCTGGAGGACGACGGCCGCGGCAACTACCGCATCCGCGACCTCGTCCCCGCCTGACCTGCCCTGACGCGTCAGACGCGTCAGGCGTCAGGGCGATCCGGGCCCTATGCGTGCGCATGCGCGCGACGACCTGACGCGTCAGACGCCACCACCTGACGCCTCATTCGACACCACACGGGAGACCAACATGGCCGACGGCACGTACCACTACGTGATCACCCTGCAATGGACCCTGCCCGACGGCGGGATGGGGACCTACACCGACCAGGGGACATACAGCCCCACGCCCAACGACACCCGCGAGACGGCGTATCAGACGATCCTCGCCCACGCCCTCCGCGAGATCCGCACCAACAAAGCCACCACGCTCCACTTCTCGCTCGAGCGGAACGCCCTGTGAGCGTCGGCCCGATAGGGGAGGATCTGTCCATGGACACCATCGCCGTCCCGCTGAGCCCCGACCTCCGGAACGCCCTCACCACCCGCCTCGCACCGACCCTCGGCCACAGCCGTGCGCGACGCGAGGTCGCCCGAGCGGCCGCCGGTCAGCCGTCGCCCGAGGTGCAGGCAGCGGTCACCGAACTGTGGACTGCGCCCCGGGCAATGGCTGCTCGGCTCGCCGAGATCGCCGTGACCCTGCTGACCGAGATGTCCAGCCTGGCGACCGCAACCGCCCCGCACCTACCCGAGGGTGTTCTGCGCGACGAGTACCTGGCCCACGTCGGCAGGCTGCTCAACGACGGTGCCCGCGCGCTGACGGAGGTGGCGGTAGCACCCGACGGCGTCCGCCCGCCCGCAGTCGAGGAGAACGCATGACCTGGCTCGCGCACCGCATCACCGACACGCTGCGCGACTGGTGGTCTGACCCCGCCTACCGGGAGAGCGTCATCCTCAGCGCCATGATCAGCACGCCGATCGTCACCGTCGTCGTGGCGGCACGAGTGCTCGCCGGAGGTGGAGCGTGACCGACGACCGCGAGGAATGGCGCCCGTAGCCCGGCCCGGTGCGATCATCGGAGGATGCGACCGAAACCCCGGCCGATGCTCCCGCCAGGCATCATGCGAGCCGACCTCGCCGCCGAGATCACCGGGCTCAGCCCGGCCGCACTGCGCGGCATGGTCCGCCGAGGCCAACTCCGCCGCTGGGGCGGGACCGAGCGGTACCCGCTGTACTACGTCGGCGACCTGCGGGCCGCGATGCAGCAGCGTGAGCAGCGGAAACAGCCTGCTTGACCGGGTGATCACCGGTCGTGCATCCTGAGCGCGCACGATAACCGCACAGGCGAGTCGTGCCCGAACGCACTTCGAGAGCCCCGAGAGCCGCACCGGCCCGGGGCTCTCGGCACATCCGATGCCCCTGTCCCCGAGTGGCTGGAGGCCGCCATGACCGAACCCGCGCCCACCGTCGGGCGGATCGTCCACTACGTCAGCTACGGCACCCCCGGCGGCGAGTACACCTCACAGTGCCGCGCGGCCATCGTCACCGAAGTTCCCGCCTACCGCACCGACGAACCGCACGACGGCTGCCCCAACGACGGCGGCACCGGATGTTGGGCGGTCGGCCTGTGCGTCCTGAACCCAACCGGGATGTTCTTCAACCGCGACATCATCCAGGACGAGACCGAACACGCCGGCGGCACCTGGCACTGGCCCGAACGGACCTGACCTCGGCGGCAATCGGTTACGACTCGGCCAAGCACCCGCCCTCCGACGGCTGGTGGGCGTAGCCTCCCCGGGACCTGACCCGTGGGGGGATCATGAGCTACCAGCCGCCGCAACAGCCCGGACAGCCGGGCCAATGGGGTCCGCAACAGCCCTACCAGCAACCGCCGCCGGGCTACCATCCCCCGCCGCCGCCTCCGCGCCGCAGCGCACAGACAGGCGTGTGGATCGGCGTCCTCGTGGTCGTCGTCCTGGCGCTCGCCATCGGCTTCGCGGTCGTTCGCAGCAGCGACAGCGGCGACGCACCCGACCTGACCGATCCGAGCGGCCCCGTTCCGCACTACACCGTCCTAATCAAGGACCTCAAGGCCAGGACGGGCAACGTCGAACTCCTCGTGCCCGACGCCACGATCCCCGGCGCCCAGGACGTGATCCGCTCGTACTCGAAGCTGTTCAACCGCGGCGAAGGCATGGAGAAGGTCGACATCACCGTCGTTCGCTCCGAGACCAGCAAGGTGTACGTCTGCAGCGGCCGATGGCTCAAGGACGGGCGTGCCTCGGAGTTGTACACCGGCGGCGACTTCACGGCCGACCGCTGGCCGGCCATCCGCATGAACTGCCCCGACCCGGACGGGCCGTCACCCGGCACGCCCGCTCTGCCGTAGCCGGCCCACCCGAGGCCCCGCCGTCGTGCGGGGCCTTACTCATGCCCGGAGGAGGGCGCCATGGACCCCCGATCCCTCGTCCGTATCCACAGCCTCGTCATCGCCGAACTCGTCGACCCGGCCGGCCGGATCATCGGCCGCTGCGAGACCACGAACCTGGTGACCCAGGTCGGCGACCAGTACTACATGGAGCGCGCGGCAGCCATCTCCAGCCCGCCCGCCCAGGTCACCGGCATGAAGCTCGGCACCGGCTCGACCACCCCGGCCAAAACCGGCGGCGGCGCCGCGCTCGCCACCTACCTGACCGACTCCCACCAGGCCATCGCCGCGACTTACCCGCAGTCGTCCCTCGCCACCGCGTCCCGCCGCATCACCTGGCGCGCCGTGTGGGCCGCAGGCAAGGCCACCACCGCGAGCCCGATCACCGAGGTGGTCCTCGTCAACGAGACCTTGACCGATGCCACCAGCCTCGCCGCAGCAACCATCGCCCGCGCGCTCCTCACCGGCATCGGGTCGAAGGGCTCCGGCGACACGCTCACTGTGACCTGGAGCCACGACCTGCTCGGCGCCTGACGAGGAGGCCACAGTGGCCACGTACCGCCTCTGGCCCGCCACCAACGGCAGCCCGACCGACGAGGCCACCAACCCGATCAACCTCGGCACCGAAATCATCCTCAGCGCTACCGGGTGGGTCACCGCGCTCCACTTCTGGCGCGCAACACTCAGCGAACTCGGCCCTGTCAGTGGGGCCATCTACAACGTCACCACCGCAACCCAGGTCACCGGCACCGCCGTCACGTTCACCTTGAGCGGCACCGGCTGGCATACCGCCACGCTCGCCGCTCCTGTGCAACTGTCGGCGGGCACCAGGTACGTCATCGTCATTCGGCACACCGACAGGTACGCCGGCACCGGCGGGTACTTCGCCAGCGGCCCCGGCGCCAGCGGCATCAGCAACGGCATCATCACCGCCCCTGCGGCGAGCGCCGTTACCACCGCGCCCGTCGGCAACGGCCGCTTCGACGAGGCCGGCGCAATTGCCGCGCCCGCCTCCACATTCAACGGTGGCTGCTACTGGGGCGACGCAACGATCGCCGACGTCAACCCCGGCGGCACGGACTACACAGCTTCGCCCGGCGAACCGCTCGGCCTCACCGACCTGGCCGCAGCGACGCAGGCCCTCGACCGCGGCCCCGCCGATCCACTGGGGCTCATTGACCAGGCCAACGCGGTGATCAACGCCGACAGGGCAGCGGTCGATCCCCTCGGGCTGACCGACCAGGCCACCGCCGGACTCGATCGGCCGCGCGACATCATCGACCCGCTCGGGCTCACGGACGCGGTCGACGCCACGCAGGCGGGGGCCCGCGGGCCGGGTGACCTCCTCGGGCTCACCGACGCCCCTGCGGCAACGCTCGACGGCGCCCGCTCGGCAGGCGAACTACTGGGCCTCACCGACACGGTGACCGCCACCCTCGACCGCGTCCTGACCGCCACGATCGTCGACACCATCGGCCTCGTCGATGCCGCAGTCGGCGCCACCGGCACGCCACCGGGGCCGCACCACATCCGCGTCGGCCCGCCACGCACGACCTGGGCCGCCGGGCCGCCGACGACGTAGGGAGACCGCCGTGGCTGTGCTGTACGACGACTCCACCCAGTACGTCGAGGTGCCTGTCACCTCCGCCGCGGGCGAGTCACCGACCGCGATCGACCTGGCGTTCACCGCCCTCGGGCTGCCCCTGCCGGACTTGCCGACATGGCACCCGGCCGAACTGACCACGGGCGGCGCGCAGCTACTTGTTGGCCCGGGCGGCGTCGACCTCACGCCCGGCCGGTACAGCGTCCACGTCCGCGTCGCAGCCGACCCGGAAACCGTGATCCTGCGGTCCGGCACGCTGACCATCCGGTAGGAGGTGCATCGTGACCCCACGCGGCGTCCGCCAGGTCCCGGTCACCGACGAGGAACGGCAGCACATCCTCGCCCTTCACGCGCAGGGCATGACCCGCAACGAGATTTGCCGGGAGACCCGCCGGTCTTCGGGCACGGTTTCGCTGACCGTCGCCGATGCCGGGTTCACGTTCGCCCGAGGCCCGGAGGTCGAGGCGGCGACCGCCGCTCGCAAGGCCGACCTGGAGGGACTGCGCACCCGCGAGGCCTACTTCTGCCTGTTGGACGCGATGCGCATACGCGAGCAGATGAGCCAGCCGGCCGTGGTCTTCAGCTTCGGCGGCAAGGACAATACCTACGAGGAGCGTGCGGTCGACGAACCGCCCGCCTCCGACAAGCGGGCCCTCGCCTCTGCGGCGAGCATGCTCTACGACCGCAGTCTCAAGCTGTGCCCGCCCGACGCCGGGTCCAGCGACGAGCAGGCCGGCCGCGACCTCATCACCAGCCTCATGGCCGGGCTCACCGCGATCCACCGCGATCAGCAGGAGGCCACAGACGAGGGGGCCTGATGCTCCCCGAGGAGATCCGGCGGCTGTTGTCGCCGCGGCAGATCCAGAGCATCGTCGAGGCGAACGCCCGCATCTGCATCTGGCACGGCGCGGTCCGATCGGGCAAGACCATCGCGAGCTTGATCGCGTTCCTGGCGGCCGTGGCGGCGGCCCCGCCCCGGGGCCTGATCATCATCACCGGCCGGACACTCGACACCATCGGCCGCAACATCATGGAACCCCTCGTCGACCAGGCCCTGTTCGGGCCACTGTCCAGGCTGATCAGGTGGACACCGGGCGCGTCGACGGCCGTGATCATGGGCCGCACGGTGCACCTGATCGGGGCGAACGACAGGCGGTCCGAGGGCAAGATCCGCGGGGCAACGGTCTGCCTCGCGTACATCGACGAAGCGTCGCTCCTGCCGAAGGACTTCTTCAGGCAGATGCTCGCGCGCCTGTCCATTGCGGGCGCCCGACTCCTGGCCACGACAAACCCCGACAACCCGGGGCACTGGCTCAAGCGGGAGTTCCTCCAGCGCGAGGGCGAACTCGATTTGAGGTCATGGCACTTCACCCTGGACGACAACCCCTCGTTGGACCCGGCCTACGTCCGGGCGCTCAAGGCCGAGTACGTGGGCCTCTGGTACAGGCGGTTCATCCAGGGCCAGTGGACGCAGTCCGAGGGTTCGATCTACGACATGTTCGACGTCGAACGCCACGTCGTCCGTGACCTGCCGCGCATCGACCGGTGGCTGTGCGACGCGATCGACTACGGCACCGTCAACCCCTACAGCGACGTGCTGATCGGCCTCGGCGTCGACCGCCGGCTCTACGTCGTGTCCGAGTACCGGCACGACTCGCGGCTCGCCCGGCGCCAGCTCACGGACGCCGAGTACAGCCAGGCCCGGCGGCGATGGCTCGCCGCAGTGCCGCATCCCGGGTCCAACGTGCTCGGCGTGCAGCCCGAGTGGACGATCGTCGACCCGTCGGCGTCGTCCTACATCGAGCAACTCCACCGGGACGGCGTGACCGGCGTGTCCCAGGCCGACAACGCCGTCCTCGACGGCATCCGCACGGTGTCCAGCCTGTTCGCCGCCGGGCGCCTGGTGGTGCACGAGTCGGCGGTCGGCCTGATCGACGAACTCCCGGGCTACGCCTGGGACGACGCGGCGGCGGAGGCCGGTCGGGACGAACCGCTCAAGGAGAACGACCACTCCTGCGACGCGCTCCGCTACGGCATCCGTACCACCGAGGCGCTGTGGCGCCCCTACATCCCGACCCACCTGGAGGTGGCTGCCTGATGCCTCTGCCCGAGGGCGGGAACATGCCATGGCCGCCGCGATACCTCAAGCCGGCGCTCACCGACATGCACATCTGGGACACCTGGTGGGCGGGCGACCCCGACCGGCTGACCAGCCTGTACGGCGGTGGCGTCACCAGCGGATTCGACCCCAAGCGGGGCCAGTACGCGGGCGGGCTCGTCGGCCGCCTGTCCCGCTGGTGGTGGGGGCAGCCCACACCGGCCGGAGAAGAGCGCTCGCACATCCACGTGCCGATCGCGGGCGACATCTGCGCCATGTCCGCCCGGCTGCTGTTTGCCGAGCCCCCGAAGATCACGGCGGCGGACCGTGGCACCCAGGACCAGCTCACGGAGTACCTGGACGACCGGGCGCACGCCCGCCTCAAGAACGCAGCCGAGGTGTCCGCCATGCTCGGCGGCGTCTACCTGCGCACGGTCCACGACACCGACATCTCGGACCGGCCGTGGATCGACACCGTCCACGCCGACCGCGCCGTTCCCGAGTTCACCTGGGGCATGCTCCGCGCGGTCACATTCTGGCGGATCATGGCCGAGGACGACGGGCAGGTCTGGCGGCACCTGGAACGGCATGAGCCCGGGTGGGTCATGCACGGCCTCTACCAGGGCACACGGGACCAGCTCGGCATGCCCGTGCCGCTGGAGGACATGCCCGCGCTGGCGGGTTTGGCCCGTGAGGTCGACTCCGAGGGCCGCATCGCCACGAACATCAAAGGGCTCGGGCCGACGTACGTTGCCAACCGCATGAGTCGCAGGTGGCGGAGCATGCCCGGTCTGGAGCACCTCGGGCGTTCCGACCTGGACGGCGTCGTGTCGCTGATGGACAACCTGGACGAGGCGTACGGCAGTTGGATGCGTGACATCCGTCTGGCCAAAGGCCGCGTCCACGTCCCCGAATCGATGCTCGACTCGAACGGCCCAGGGCGCGGCTCGCGATTCGACGTTGACCGCGAGGTGTACGCAACCCTCAACGCCCTCCAGCGGCCGGGCAATTCACTCACCCTGGCGGTCACGCAGTTCGCGATCCGCGCGGCCGAGCACAAGGCCACGGTGGACGACCTCGTCGAGCGCATCCTGACGTCGGCGGGGTACAGCACGCAGACGTTCGGCGCGAGTGACCAGGTCGCCATCACCGCCACGGAGGTCGACAGCAAGGAGCGGCTGACTGGCCTGACCAAGGCGGACAAAGTCCTCACGTGGCGCCCGGAGCTGTCGCACGCGCTCGGCAACTGGCTGGCGACGTACCGCGAAGTTTTCGGCGCGAAGGTCTCGACCGAGCCGCCCGCCGTGGCATTCGCGGACGGTATCCGCGAGGACATGCTGACACTGGCGAACACGGTCGACGCGCTCCGTCGCGCCCAGGCCGCTTCGACACAGACGCTCGTCGAGATCGTCCATCCGGACTGGGACCCGTCGCAGGTGAGCGCCGAGGTGGCGCGCATCCTGGCCGAGACCGGCATGGCAACGGAGGACCCGACAGCGTTCGGCGCCGACGAGCTGCCGCCGGGCGACGACTTCGGGCAGGAGTCGGATCCGATCGAGGGGTGACGCATGCCGGTGTCCCCCGCCTTGGCCGAGGGCCTGGCCAGCGTGCTCGGCGACCTGTACCGGGCCGCCGAGTACGTGTTGATCGACACGATCAAGCGCACCCTGGCGACCGGCATGTCGCTGCCCAACTGGGCGGAGAGCAAATTGGCTGCGCTCGGAGACCTGTCCAGCGCACTCGCGGGCATCGCCGAGGCCCTTGCCGGAGAGACCGCTGGCACGGTCGGCGAGGCATTGTCCACGGCCTACGACCGCGGGCAGCAGGCGGCCGTCGCGGAACTCAGCGCGGTCGCGGTCGGGCAGGCTGCGGTCGTGGCGTCGGTGCTGCCCACCGCGCCGGTCGTCGACCGCCTCGCCGCAAGCGTCCTGGACACGCTGACGCCGGTGCGGACCGCGATCCTGCGGCAGACGCAGGACGTGTACCGCAGCGTGATTGCCCAGGCCGCGGCGGCTCCGGCCCTGGGCGCGGAGACCCGCAGGCAGGCCACGCAGCGGGCGCTCGATGCGTTCGTCGACCGGGGCATCGTGAACTTCGTCGATACCCGCGGGCGCGCGTGGGGCATGGCCGAGTACGCCGAGATGGCGCTCCGCACCGCAGTAGGCCGGGCGGCGATCGAGGCCCACTCGGATCGCCTGGGCGCGGCTCGCGTACCGATGGTCATGGTGTCCGACCAGCCCCTGCATTGCCCGCGCTGCGACAAATGGGCGGGCAAGATCCTGTGGCGCTCGGGTGCCGCGACGGCGGGCACGGTGATGGTCGAGCACGCCACCGAGGACGGCAAGTGGGCCACGGTGAAAGTAGCCGGATCCCTCCCCGAAGCCCGCGCCGCCGGCCTGCTGCACCCGAACTGCCGGTGCTCGATCGCCGCCTACCTGCCGGGCGTCTCCACTCCGCCCGAATCGGTGCCGCACCCGGCCGGTGCGACGTATGCCGATACGCAACGCCAGCGTGCCCTGGAGCGCCAAGTCCGCAAGTGGCGCAAGCGGGAAGCGGCGGCGCTCGACGAGGACACTGCCAAGGTCGCACGGCGGAAGGTGGCGGAGAGCCAGACCAAGCTCAGGGAGCTGACCGGCGCGAAGGGCCTGAAGCGAAAGCCGGAGCGAGAGAAGCCGTCGGCGGGCCGCCCCGGGCGGGGCGGTCCATCCGCGCGTCCTGCTGACCCGACGCCACGCCCTCCCGCGCCCCCGTCTGCACCGGCAGCCCGACCGCCAGTACAGGCGCCCCGCCCGACGGCGGCCCCGACCCCGATGCCGCGGCCACAACCACGACCTCAAACGTCACCCCCGGCGGCGATCACGCCACAGCCGAGGCCAACCCCGACGCCACACGCCGCTACCGCACCAACGGCGACACCATCGGCGCCCGCGCACGCAGTCGACGACCCGGCGTCCAACAGGAGGCCGGCCGGAGAGTTCGCGGTGTCGGTGCGCACCGAGGATCTTCCGCGCCGCGCAGCATTGACGAAGGTCCCACCACTCACTCCCGATGCGCGCGAACTGGTGCGCACCAAGTCGGGCGAGAGGCTGCCGTACCGCACCGTCGGGATCCACGGCCGGGCCCGTGATCAGGCGCTCGATGCGCTGTACGCCCGCGGGTGGATCGACGAAGTCGGTGTCGTCACCGACGCCGGGCGCGCTCAGGCGCTGGCTTACAGCGAGCGGCACAGCATGCACAAGCCCATCCCCGATGTCGACCCGCCGCCCCCGGCACGCCCGCCGAGGATGGGCCGCCGGTACGAGGACCCGGCGTTGATGAACTGGCGTGAGCTGGATGCCGAATGGCTGTATCGCAGGGGCCAACTCAAGGCGAAGACGCCGGGTGTTGCCGCCGCTGCGGACAAGCGCATGAAGGCCCTCTCGCTCGCGCGGCTCCGGGCCCAGCTCGGGGACGACTTCTCAAGTGGTAGCTGATCACCCGATCCGCCGGGCGCGGATCCCCACCAGCCCCAGGAGGGCAAACTATGGAGACCCCCGACCTCGTCATGCCCGTGCACCCGGGCACCGGCCTGACTGCCGTGTACGTGTCGCCGCGGACCGGCCGCGCCTTCTGGCCAATCAAGGGCGGCTCCGAGGACGCCGGCGATGCTGGCGAGTCCGCCGGCGACGGGGACGCCGACGCAAGCACCGATGCCGGCGCCGAAGCGGAGGCGGCAGGCAGCGCTGCCGACAGCGCCAAGGGCGACGCGAAGCCGACACCGAAGGATGTCACCAAGTCGTCCGCCGGCAAGGACGAAGATCCGGCGGCGACCATTGCCCGCCTGGAAAAGGAACTCAAGGGCGCCCGCGGCGAGGCCGCCAAGGAGCGCGTGTCGGCAAAGGAAGCCGCCGCCACGGAAGCGCGCGCCGCCATGGTGCAGGAACTCGGCAAAGCCCTCGGGCTGATCAAGGACGAGAAGGCGCCGCCGCCCGACCCGGCCAAGCTCATGGCGGAGATCGAACGCGCCCAGGCGGCGCACCGCGACACCGCCGTCGAACTCGCCGTCTACAAGGGGGCCGCCGCGCACGGCGCCGACCCGGACGCGCTGACCGACAGCCGCGCGTTCCTCAACACCCTGGCCAAGCTCGACCCGGCCGCCGACGGCTTCACCAAGGCCGTCGGCAAGGCCATCGAGCAGGCGGTCAAGGACAACCCCAAGCTCTCCGCCGCCGGGCAGGCCCCGGCGCGCGCATCCGGCGAGTTCTCCGGCGGGACCGGCGACGAGCCTCCATCAGGTACCCGCAGCATCGACGACATCCGGGCCGAGCGCCGCAAGCGCCGCGCCGGATAGGAGGACTCAACCATGGCCAACACCTTCCTGACCTCGCAGGTCATCGCCCAGCAGGCACTGGCGAACCTGTACGAGACGACCGTCATGGCGTCGCTCGTACACCGCGACTACGAGGCAGAGTTCGCGCGCAAGCAAGGCGACGCGATCACCATTCGCAAGCCCACGACGTTCGTGGCCAACGAGTACAACCGCGCGGCGGGCATCACGGTCCAGGACGCGACCGAGAACAGCATCAACATGACGCTGAACCACTTCGCGGACGTCTCCTTCGCCGTCACGTCCGAGGACATGACGCTGAAGATCCAGGACTTCGACGAGCAACTCCTCACCCCGGCGATGGAGGCCATCGCCCAGAAGATCGACCGGGACATCCTCGCCCTGCGCACCGACATCGTGCAGGAGGTCGGCGTCGTCGCCGGGGACAACGAGTGGGCGTGGGACAACCCGCGCGTCCTCATCGACGCGGGCCGCGTCCTGAACACCCAGAAGGTTCCGGCCACCGAGCGTCGCGCCGTCGTGGGCCCGAACATCGCCGCGAAGTGGCTCGGCGATCCGCTGTTCCACGAGGCGGACAAGCGCGGCACCACCGAGGGCCTTACCGAGGCGTCCCTCGGCCGCCGAGTGTTCGGGTTCGACCCGTACATGACGCAGAACATCGCCAAGCCCGCACAGACCAGCGGCAACAGCACCACCGAGGAAGGGCTCGCCTTCCACAAGTCGGCGTTCGCCCTGGCCTTCCGGCCGCTGGAGCTGCCGATGGGTGCGCGGGACGCGGCCATCTCCAACTACAAGGGCTTCGGTCTGAGGGTGGTCTACGACTACGACATGGACAAGAAGCAGATGGTCGTCAGCGTGGACTGCCTCTACGGCACCAAGACCTTGGACGCCAACCGCGCCGTTCTCATCAAGGGCGCCGACGTCCCGTAGCCCAACCGGCCAGGTACAGCCGGACCCACCCCCTGATCGAAGGAAGGACACCTCATGGGCTACAAGGTCCATTCCGTGGACGGCAAGGGCGGCGAGATCGACCTCTCCACCGCCCGCACCTACTCGAAGGAAGTCCGCGTCGCCTCCGGCACGGCAGGCACCTACCAGCTCTTCAAGGTCCCCGCCGCTGCCAGCGTCATCGCGGTGCGCGCATACCGCACCGGCGGCACCGGCGGAACGGTCCAGGTGAAGAAGGGCGGGAGTGACGTTCTCGCCTCCGCCCTGGCCACCGCCACCGACTCTTGGGCAGGCAACACCACCGTCCAGAACGCGTCGTGCGCGGCGGGCGACAACATCAGCGTCGTCCTCGCCGCCCCTGCGGGCTCGCCCACGGAGATCCTCGTCCAGGTCGACATGCGAACGGCGGTCCCGGCATGAGCGTCTCCTACCGCAACACCAACACCGGTGACATCGCTCGCTACGAGGCGCCGAACCCGCGCCTGGAAGCGCTCCCGAACTGGGAGCGCATCAAGGACGGCGAGCCCCTGCCGCCGCTTGTCAACGACGGCGTGCTGTCCCGGCCGACGCTCACCGCACCGGGCGTGCACGACCTGTCCGGTGCGGAGTTGGTCACCAACCAGGCGATCCGCGAGAACCGACCCGACCAGGAAGCGGATGTCGAACAGGAGGGGCTCGCGACCACCGAGGACGGCGTTCCCTCCGAAACGAGGGCGCCCGCCAGATCGGCCACCACGGTCGAGTGGCAGAACTATGCCCGTCTCGTCGAGGACAACCCCGAGGCGCAGTCGGACATCGAGGGCATGACCCGCGACGAACTGATCGACCGCTACGGGGCGTCCGACGAAGCCGCCACGGAGCGCAGGCCGGCGCGCAAGTCCGCGAAGAAGTAGGGGAGCGGCCATGCCTCTCGTCTACGCCACGGTCGACGACCTGACGGCATGGCTCCCGCCCACGCTCGACGTCCCCGACGACGCCGAGCGGCGGCTCCTGCGGGCGTCGGCGCGGCTGCGGCGGGCACTGCTGACGGCCGTCTACGACGTCGGCCCATCCGGGCTGCCGACCGACGCCGAGGTATCGGCGGCGTTCCGCGACGCGACGTGCGCAATCGTCGAGTACCGGCTGACGAACGGCGACGACGACGCCGGGAGCGGCGGCACTTGGACGTCGGTGTCCGCCGGGTCGGTGGCCATGTCCCGGGCGGCGGCGGACCCGGTCGCGGCGGCGGCCGAGCTGCCGCAGTCCGCAATCGATGTCCTAGCGGTGCTCCCCACGGAAGTGTTCCGCCTGGGCGCCGTTGCCGCCGGGGGCTGTCGATGGTGAGCCTGCCGGGGATGCTCCTCGCCCACGTGGTGACGGTCGAGACCTACGCGGGCGAGGGCTCACACGGATCGGTCTACGGGCCGCCAGCGCCAGTCTCGTGCCTGCTGTCACAAGTGACGCAGCTCGTCCGGGCGCCCGACGGCCGCGAGGTCACCTCGTCCGCTTCGTACATCACGCACCCAGTGCATGACCCGCCGCCAGGATCCCGGGTGACCCTGCCCGACGGACGAGTGACGACCGTCATCACGGTCCGCCGTGAGGGCGTCGACATTCCGCCGCTGCCCGCCAACTCGGAGGTGATGATGCGATGACCCGAGCCACGGTGACCTGGACCGGGAACGTCGCCGCCGGGCTCGCCCACGACGGCGCGGCCCGCGGGCTGCTGCTCGGCATGGAGCACGTCCTCGGTGAGAGCAAGAAGGTCGTCCCCCTGGACGAAGGCCCCTTGGACAGGAGCGGTACCGCAAGCGTGGACGAGGGGCGGCTCGTGGGCGCCGTGTCCTATGACACCCCGTATGCCGAGGACCAGCACGAGAACATGACGTACAACCATCTGCCGGGCCGCACCGCGAAATACCTCGAGTTGCCGATGGCCGAGGAGACGCCGACCGTCCTGGACCTGGTGGCGGCGGAGATTCGGCGGGCGCTGCGGTGAGCACCTGGACCACCAGCCTGATCGACGGCCTCGCGCAGCTCCTGCACGACGCCGGGCTCGGGGTCTACCGGCCGACCGGTACGTATGCCGCAGCCGATATCGCGGTGGTTGCGGGCGTATTGCCGCCGATGCCTGACCGTGTCTACTGCCTCTCGCTCTACGGCACCGTCCGACCATCTGGGCTCGCCGACGTCCGAGTCTCCATCCAGGGGCGCGCCCGCGGGCCTGCGGGTGACTCGCGTTCGGCGGACTACGTGGCCGACCCGATCCGGGACTACCTCGACGGATACAGGGCCGTCACGGTCGGCGGGATCCGCATCTCGCAGATCCTCCATGCCTCCGGCCCTGGAGTGCTCGGCCTTGACGGCAGCAACCGCCCGGGCCGCACCGACAACTTCGCGATCACGGCCGAGCGGCCGACCACGCATTACCCCGACTGACAGGGAGTCAGCACATGGCGCTCACCATCACCGGGGTATACCCGGCGACTGGATCCACCCTGGGCGGCGACACGATCACCGTGTCCGGCACCGACCTCAACACCGTGACCACGGTGACCGTCGGCGGCACGGCCGCGCCAGACTTCGAGATCCTCAACGCCAAATTCCTCCGGATCCTCACTCCGCCCGGTACGGCGGGCACGGCGAACATCGTCCTGGGCGACGGCAGCACGACCGTCACCCTCACCGCTCAGTACACCTACGCGGCGCCGACGAGCGACGCCGTCCTGACGTCCACACTCGCGCGCAAGTTCCGGATCGACGTCAACACCGGCACGGCGGGATCGCCGATCTGGACCCAGGTGCGGGCGATCACCACGATGGCTACGCCGATCAGCCCCACGATGCAGGACGACTCGGACTACGACTCCGACGGCTGGGGATCGCAGGCAAAAACCATGCTTGCGTGGTCGATTACGGCGACGCTCAGCCGCAAGGTCGGTGCCACGTCCGGCAACTACGATCCGGGACAGGAGAAGATCCGCTCCGCGCACGACCAGTTCGGCCCCGACGGCCTGGTGCAGCTCCGCTGGTACGACCGCACCGGGGGCCCTGAGGCGTACACCGGCTTTGCGCACGTTGGTTGGGAGCCCCAGGGCGGCGACGCGCCCGCTCTCGACACCGTCAACCTCACCCTCACCGGGCAGGGCAAGCGCACGACCATCGCGAACCCGGCGGCGTGATGGGCCTTCCCGATCTGGACCAACTCGGCCTGACCGGCGAGTACCTCGAACTCCCCATCAAGGGAACGCGGTACCGCTTCAAGATGGTCAACGCGAGGCTCGGCCGCGCGCTGGTCAAGGCCGCATCGACCGGCCGCATGGACAGCGAACTCCTCGGCGATGACCAGACCGCCGCCGAGTACAAGCAGCTCCTCGGAGAGCACTACACGACGCTCCTCGACATGCTCGACGACCGCGAGTTCATGCACGTCTGCACCGTGCTGGTGACCTGGGTGATCGCCGGCAAGGACCTCGCCGAGCGCGTGTGGACCGGTGCCGACCCTCGACGGGCCCCGGCGGGCGGCAACTCGTCGGCCGGGGCACCTGCGAGGACGGCATCTACGAGTACTACGAGTACGAGGACGGGACGGCCCCGGAGCCGGGGCAATCGACGGCGCCGGTGAAGTGGCAGCAGATCCTCGACCACGAGGACGCCGTCGAGGCCGACCTCCACCAGGTGTACGGCATCGACTACGACGACGCCCTCGATCGCCGCTCCTGGCGGTGGATGGCGGTTCGCATCGCCGGCCTGCTCTCCACGGACAGCCGCCTCTACCGGGCGCTGACACCACGTCAGGACCCAGCACCCGGGAGGTGATCCGTGGCGCTCACCGTCGGCGAGCTGGTCGCCTACCTGACGATCGACGACCGCGGCATGCAGCAGGGCATGGCCCGCGCCGAGCAGACGATGCAGCAGGCCGGGCGACAGATCACCCAGACGACCGAGCGCGCCGGACAGCAGGCCGGGCAAAACCTCGCCCAGGGCGTCGGGTCGGGCGCGCAGGACGCTGCCCGGCTCGCCCAGCAGGGGCTCGGCGGGATCGCCCAGCACGCCCAGCAGGCGGGGCAGCAGGCCGGGCAGCAACTCGATGCGTCCCTCGGGTCGGCCGCGGCGCAGGCCGGGCAGACGGCGGCGACCCAGGCCGGGCAGGGACTCGCCGGGATCACCGGCGGTGCGCGGGCGGCGGGCACCCAGGCGGGGGCGGCGCTGGACCACACGCTCGGCGCGATTGCCCAGCACGCGGGGCAGTCCGCCGGGCAGGACGCGAGTCAGGCACTGACCCACCAGATGGCCCAGGGCGGCCAGGACGCCGGGGAGGCAGGCGGCGAGAGTCTGACCGAGGGCCTCGACGCCGGTACCAAGGCGGTCGCCGCGTCGGGCGCGCTGCTCGGCGCCGCGTTCATCGCGGCGTTCGCCGAGGTCATGGAGCGGGAGCAGATCACCGACCGCCTCAACGCGCAACTCGGCGCTACCGGCGCGGACGCCAAGCAATACGGCGACCTCGCCGGGAGGCTGTGGAAGAACGCCGTCGTGGAGACGGTCCAGGAGGGCGCCGACGTCATCAAGGGCATCGTCCAGCAGGGCTTGATGCCGCCGGACGCCACGAACGCCCAACTGGAGAGCATCGCCACCAAGGTCGCCGACGTGTCGGGGCTCCTGGAGGAAGACTTCGGCCGGACGTCGATGGCCGTGTCCAGCATGCTGAAGAACGGCCTGGTCAAGACCGCCGAGGAGGCGCTCGACGTCCTGACCGTCGGCATGCAGCAGGGCGTGAACAAGGGCGAGGACCTCCTCGACACCTTCGCCGAGTACAGCCCATTCCTTCGGCAGCTCGGTCTCGACGCCCAGACATCGCTCGGCATCCTGAAGCAGGGCCTCGAAGGCGGCGCCTGGAACTCCGACATCCTCGCGGACAGCCTCAAAGAGGGCCTGCTCATCATGCAGGGCATGGCCCCGCCGGCCGCCGCCGCGATCAAGCAACTCGGCCTGAACGCCGACCAAATGCAGGCGGCGTTCACGCAAGGCGGGCCGCCCGCTCGGGCGGCGCTCCAGCAGGTCCTGGACGCGCTGCGCGGCATTGAGGACCCGACGCTCCGCAACAGCACGGCGCTCGCGCTCTTCGGCACCAAACTGGAGGACACCCAGGCCGCATTGTTCGCCCTCGACCCGAAGACCGCGACCAAGGGCATGAGCGACCTGGCCGGTGCCGCCGAGCGCGCGGGCGAGACGATGCGCGACTCGGCCGCCGTGAACATGGAGAAGTTCAAGCGCTCCGTGCAGGCCGGGTTGGTCGACTTCATCGGCGGCGAAGTCTTGCCACGGCTGCTGGAGTTGGCATCGTTCGCGAAGAACATGTGGGAGGGCATCCCCGAGGGCGGCAAGGACGTCATCCAGGTCCTGGGGCTCGCGACGCTGGTCGTCGGTGGCCTGACCCTCGCGTTCAGCGTGGGCCGGGCGGCGGTCGGCGCCTACCAGGCAATGCTCGCGGCGCTGTCCGCCCAGGCGACCGTGGCGAGTACGGCAATGCGGGTCCTCCAGGTGTCGATGGGCGTCCTCGGCTTGGCGGCCGTCGCGGTCACCACGGTCATGGCGCTGCTCGGCCACTCGTCGAAGCAATCGTCGGACGACGTCAACCGCTTCACCGACAGCATCAGGAAGGCCGGCGGGGCGGTTGATGAGTCGACGAAGGCGATGGTCCGCGGGGAGCTGTCCCAGAAGGGCGTGCTGCAGAGCGCCCAGAAGCTGGGGCTCTCGATGCAGGACGTCACGGACGCCGCCACGGGCAACGCTGCGGCATGGGAACGAGTCAAGGCCGCGATCGGCGACCGGCTCTGGGGCGACACCGCCAAGGACGCCTGGACCGTGCTGGGGTCGCTGGAGAGTACCAACGAGGCCTTGAAGTACGGGACTTCCGAGTGGGAGCGGCAGGCCGAGGCTCAGGGGCAGTCGGTCGAGCAGGCCAGGGAGGTGGCGGCCCAGCAGCAGGCCGTCACGCGGGCGGCCGAGGATCAAGAGAAGGCCGTCAAGGCCCTCAAGGACAGCTGGGACGCCCTGAATGGGAAGGCTTTGGACAGCATGGCCGCCCAGGACGACCTGGAGGCCTCGGTCGACGATCTGACGGCGAGCATCGAGGAGAACGGGCGGACCCTCGACGCGGGAACCGAGAAGGGCCGCAACAACCGCGGCGCAATCCGGGACATGGTAGAGGCGTCGTACGCGCTGTCCGAGGCCACGCTGCAGGAGACCGGCAGCCGCGAGCAGGCCAACGCAGTCCTCGCCACCCAGAGGGAACGCCTTCGGGCAACGCTGGAGCAGATGGGGTACACGAAGGATCAGATTGCCGTCCTCATCCAGCAGTACTTTCGAATTCCGGGCGAGGTCGGCACCAGCATCGAGGCTGACCCGTCGGGAGCGCTCCGGGGCGTCAGTTCGGCTTTGGGTGCGCTCGCGCGCATCCCCAACGAGAAGGTGATCCTGATCAGCGCGGCTATCGGTGCCGGTGCCGCTGCCGCGCTGGCGATGGCGCGTCAGGCCGACGGCGGGATTCTGTCGTTCGTGAACGGCGGGATCACCCCCGGCCGTTACCGCTCGTACGCTGGTGGCGGGATCGAGCAGCACGTGGCGCAGATCGCCGACGGCACACCGGTGGGCCGCTATTGGGCCGAGGAAGAAACCGACAAAGAGTCCTACATCCCGTGGGCACTGGCGAAACGCGCGCGATCGACGGCGATCCTCGCAAGGACAGCCAGCGCGTTCGGCTTCGAACTCATGCCTGCATCGCGGACCGTTGGCGCCCCCGCCCTCGCTGGCATCGGAACCACGGCGGCCTCCGCCACGGCGGGCGTATCCGGTGAATCGGCGGGCGGGAGGTCGGTCACCGTGCACATCGACAACTACTACGCGGACGGCCAGAGCGAGCAGGGGATCGCCGAGGCTCTGTGGTGGGAAGCCACGAAGCGGGGGGCCTGATGATCGGCGATCTGGTCACCCAGGACGGCCACATTCAGTACGGCGACCTCCTGCTCGGCGAGGGCGGCGCTGCGGGCTGGACCCAGCTCGCTGGCTGGCTCGACATGCCGGGCCTCGACAGCGGCACCACGCCCCGGCCGGTCGAGCACGGCGCCTGGCCGGGTCGGCTGTACGCGCAGCCGCGGACGATCACCGTCGAGGGTGTGATCGTCCGCGAGCCGCTCGGGGCCAACGTGGCGGCGATCCGGGCGGGGACGCCCGTCGCCCAGGACGAGCAGCCGCTGGTCGTGCGGCTGGACGGCCAGACGCTGTACGCCGAGGCGCGTTGCACCCGGCGGGCGTTGCCGATCACACCGACGCACCGGGTCGGCCGGGTGTACGCCGCCCTGCAGTGGGAGGCCTCCGATCCCCGGCTGTACGACCCGACGGAGGTCGCGGCCGGAACGGGCCTACCGTCGGCGCCGGTCGGCCTGACGTACAACCTCACGTATCCACTGAGTTACGGCTCTGGGGGCGCGTCCGGTGCGGTGGCCGTGACCAATGGCGGCAACGCCGACAGTCATCCGATCGTCGTGTTCGCCGGCGAGTGCGACACGCCGTCGGTGACGGTCGTGTCGACCGGCATGGTGCTCGAATTCGACATTGCCCTGACGGTCGCCGACACCCTGGTGGTCGACTGCCGGGCCGGCACGGCGACCCTCAACGGGGTTGCGTCGAGGCTGATGACACGCACCTCCCGCTCGGCGCTGCTGCGGCAGTTCACCGTGCCGCCGGGCGCACAGGAGATCGCATTCCGCGCCCTGAGCGGCACCGCCACCATGACCGTGAGCCGCTATGCGGCGTGGATGTAGGAGCTGTAGTGGCCATCCGAGTCGGATTCCAGAAATCGGGCATCACGCCGGAGGACCACCGGCACTACGCGTCGACCGCCATCCCGCCGGCTGCTGCCCTCACCTCGACGTCGGGACTCACCACCGCAGGCGGAGCCCTGGTCTCGACCGGCGCGATGACGGCGACCATCTCGGCGTTCAGGGCGACCATCCAGGGCACGAGCAACTCGCTGCAGAGTGCGTACCCGTTCGTCAACGACGCGACGGCGGCAATCACGATCACCGACGGCCACGCCACCCTGCCGCGGCAGGACCTCGTCGTGGCCCAGGTCCGGGACAACCCCTACGACAGCAGCGGGCAGCAGGACGGCCGGATCTACGTGGTTGCTGGCACCGCGGCGGCGTCCCCGGTCGCGCCGCCCGTCCCGACCTCGGCCATCCCCCTGTGGGAGGTCAGGGTCAACGCCGGCGCGAACGCGGGCAACGGCGGCGTCGTCTGGGGCAGTGCGCTCACCGACCGCCGCACCTACACGGGCTGGTCGCGCATCGACACGGGGGCGTGGACGTCGTACACGCCGACGTGGACCGCGTCCGGCGGCGGCGCATCCCTGGGCAACGGCACCCTCGCCGGCCGATGGATGCGAGTCGGTCGCCTCATCACCGTCCGAACGACCCTGGTCCTCGGGTCCACCACCTCGGCCGGCTCCGGCTACTGGTCGTTCAGTGTGCCCGTCGTGGGCGCCACGACCACAGCGGGCCAGGCCGGTCTGGGCAGCGCGCTCGCGACCGACGCCGGTGTCGGGGTCCACCACGGCGTGGCCATGGTCGGCAGCGCCGAGGCCGTGGTGATCGCGTTCAGCAATGCCGAGGACACCCCGTGGGGTCCGGCCAGCGGCCCGATCACCTGGGGCAACGGCGACAGTTGCACGCTGATGGTGTCGTACGAGGGCGCGACGTGACGGCAACGTGGCGGGTCGAACTCGCCGACCTGCGCACCGACCGCACCCTCGCCGACGTCGAGGCCACCGGCGTCGAGTTCGACCGGCTGATCGGCCGGCCGGGGTCGCTGTCCTGCACGCTCGTCATTCCGGACCCGGTCACCGCCGACCTCGTTCGGCCGTGCGAGCCGCAGCGGACTGCGATGTACGTCTACAGGGGTGATCGGGACATCTGGTGGGCGGGCATCATGTGGCGCCGCACGATCGAGCGCCCCCGCCGCGGGCCGCACATGGTGCGGCTCCAGGCCGCGTCGTTCGAGTCGTACCTGTACAGGCAGGTCCCGCTGTTCATCGGCGATTCGGAGACGTTCGTCGACATGGACCGGTTCGACGTCGTCCGCTACCTCGTCAATCGGGTCCAGGCCGAGCCCGGCGGTGACCTGGGCATCACCGTCGACGCGACGCTCTCGGGGACGCTGATCACGGTGGCGTGGCCCTGGAACAACGGAACGTCCTACGGTGCGGCGATCGACCAGATCGCCGACGTCGAGGGCGGATTCGAGTACGGCATCGACACATACCACGACAGCAGTGGTGATCGGGTGCGGCACATGCGCCTCGGGTCCCCACGGCTGGGCCGGGTCGAGGCCGAGCACGAACTGTCGGACCCGGGCAACCTGTTGACCTGGACCTGGGACGAGGACGGCACCCGCGGCGGCACTTCTTTCCGCTGCCGTGGCGGTGGCGTCCCGGTCGGCAACGAGACACGGCCGGCGTCGCACGATGACGGCACCGTGTACGAACCCGCCCAGGACTATCTGGACGCGGGATGGCCGCTGGTCGATGTGGTGCGCGACTACAGCGACATCACCGACGGTGCGACGCTGCGGGCCCTGGCCCGGGCGGAGATGAGCCGCTCGTCCGGGTCGGTGGCGACGCCGTCGGTGACGGTGCGCCTGTCCGAGACGGACGTCACTCCGCAGCATCTTGGCGACACGGTGCGGATCCGCATCTCGGATTCCTGGTGGACGCCGGCCCTCGATATCAGCCGGCGCATGATCGGATTCAAGGTTCGGCCGCCTGAGCGCGGTCAGTCCGACGAGTCGATGGAGATCTACCTGGAGGGAATCGACTGATGCCGTATCCCCTCCAGCGGCAGGACGCCGCGGACTGGATCGCGGGCCAGACGGCCGCCGCAGGGCGCCTGTTCACGGACGCGAACTCGGGTCCGGCGCATCGGCCGGCGAGTGGCATGTATCCGGCGCGTGTGGCCGACTATCTGTCCACGACGGCGGGCTCGTTCGAGAGCCTGTGGGCCGGCTACCTGCTGAACGACGGGCCCCTGCTGGACATCGGCGGTGTGGTGGCGACCGAGACCGGCACGACGGCGGAAGCCCGGGTTCTGATCAACAGCGTGCAGTTCGGCCCGACCGTGAGCGTTGCCGCATTCTCGGCCGTGACCTGGTCGCCTCCGGTCGCGGCGCACGGGGTGTCCGTTTCGGCGCTCGTGGTCGAGGTCCAGGCTCGGCGCGTGAGCGGCACGGGCCTGGTGCGGGTGGGCATGCGGTACTGCCGACTCCTGCTCGCCGCGAACTGACACGCAGCGTCGACCCGCGCCCCGAGCCTTTGGCTGGGGCTTTCTCACGCTCCGAGGAGGTGCGCCATGCCGACCGGCATCGATTTCAGCTTCAGCCGCGTCCCGCCCGCCACGGCCCGCGCGGCTGGCCACACCTTCGCCATCAGCTACCTGACCGACCTGGACACCCCCCACCGGGCCAAGGCGTGGACCTTGCCCGAGATCACCGCCTACCGCGCTGCGGGTCTGGGTGTGGTGGCGGTGTGGCAGGGCGGCGGCCCGGACCGAACGACCGCATGGCGCGGCGGCTACGACCGCGGCCGCCGTGATGCCCGGCTCGCGGCCCAGCAGGCGGGCGCGCTCGGGCGGCCGGAGGGCGACCAGGGGCGGCCGGTCTATTTCGCGGTCGACTACGACGTCTCGTCGTCCGATCTGGCGGCTGTCGCCGAGTACTTCCGGGGCGTCCGGTCGGTGTTCGACCCGGCGAACGTAGGCGTCTACGGCGGCCGTCGCGTCATCGAGTGGGCGATGTCCTCGGGCGCCGCAGCCTGGTGGTGGCAGACGGGCGCCTGGTCCGGGACCTACCGGGTGCCCGGCATTCACCTGTGGCAGCGCGTCCCGAGTACGCGTCTCGGGTCCTACGACATCGACATCGACGACGCCCACCAGCCGGATTACGGCCAGTGGTTCGACCCGCCTGGAGGAGTTATGGCCTGGTGCCCGTTTGCGCAGCGCATGGAGCTGCAACCCGAGTCCGACAATCAGGTGGCGATCAAGCCGACGCAGTTCATCCTGCACTCGATCGCGGCGCCGTGGACACCGAAGCGGATCTACGAATACTGGCACGACTCGACGAACTTGGAGTCGCACTTCGGCTTGGGGTTCGACGGTTCGCTCGCCCAGTTCATCGGGACGCTGACCCGCGCGGACGCCAGCGCGCAGGCCAACGTGCGAGCGATCAGCCTGGAGAGCGCGTCGAACCTGGAGCACACGGATCCGTGGACGGACGCCCAGGTCGCGGTGATCATCCGCCTGGGTGTGTGGCTGTGCCAGACCCACGGGATCCCCGCCCACCGGCCGCCGACGTGGGACGCGCCGGGGATCGGCTATCACCGCATGTTCCGGCAGTGGTCGACGGACGGCACCGCGTGCCCGGGTGACGCCCGGGTGGAGCAGTTCGACGAGGTCATCCTGCCCGGCATCCAACGCGTTCTCGCGGGCGGCCCCGTGCCTCCCGTTCCCAGCAACTCCTCTGGAGGATTCATGGCTACCCCTGTCGAGACCTGGTCCTACGCCAACCCGAACGACGGCCCGGATGCGTGGCAGCGGCTGAAGGACTCGTCGCCGGAGGGCGTGTGGAACTACAAGTTCGGCGAGACCGACGATGGCGCCCCGTCGGCGGCGGACTATCTGCGCGGGATCCACGGTGACGTGGTGGCGCTGTCCGAGGCGATGTCCGAGGCGCTCGCGGCGCTGACCGCCAAGGTCGACGCGCTGGCCGTACCGGCGAAGGAGGCGGGCAAGTGAGCATCAAGGGCCGGTTCTTCCTGGACCTCGTCGAGCGCACCCTGTTCACCTACGTCGAGGTCGTGCTGGGTCTGATGATCGCGTCGGCGACGACGTCGGCCATCGACCTGTCGGTGGCGAAGGCTGCGGCTATCGCGGGGATCCCGGCTGCGCTCGCGGTCGTGAAGGGCGCGTTGTCGAGCATGCTGGGTACTCCGGGTACGGCGGCGGCGCTTCCGAGCGGAGCGGAGCCGAGGGCGTGAGGCTCGCGGTGGCCCGGTTGCGGCAGCGCCTGGGCCGCCGCGGGGCAATCCTCGTGATCCTGGGCACCGGAAAGATCTGCCTCGGCGCGGGGTTTCTCGCCGCTCCGCCGACGTCCACCCGTGGCTTGGAGCTGCTGACCGACCGCGCGCCGCTGCACTGCTGGGCGTGGGTGTGGATTCTGGCCGGGTCGGTGACGTTCGCGGCGTCGATGCTGCCGGTCGGCCGTGACGCGATCGGGTTCTCTGCTGCTCTGGTGCCGCCGTCGGTGTGGGCGTCGGCGTATCTGTGGTCGACGGTGTCGGGGGGTTATGCGCGTGGTGCGTGGCTGGCGGGCTGGTACTTGACCAGCCATGTCGGCGTGATTCTGTGGGCTGCGACCGTGCCTGAGCACTCGGTGCCCCATCGTGTGGTGAGAGACCCCGGGAGCGGTCGTGAGTGAGATATGGGGTGTCGTGGGTGCGCTGGTGGGGGCGGTCGCGCTGACGCTGGGCGGCCTGTTCACCGCGAGGGCAACGAAGGCCGCGGCTGCGGCGACGGCGGAGGCCCAGCAGGCCGCGGCTCGGATCACGGCGGAGCCGGAGCAAAGACGCCAGGACCTGGAGGCGTTCAGGGCGATCCGCGCCGAGCAGTCGGTCGAGATAGACGAGATGCGTGCTGAGGCTCGGTCGCTTCGGTCGCTGGTGCGGGCGTTCGCCTTGTACGTGGGGCAGCTCACCGCGCAGATGCGTCAGCAGGGGATGGAGCCTCCGGCGCCGCCTGCTCGGGTGGAGGAGTACAACCGCACCGGTGTGTGAACGACGACCGCCCCCGCTGCTGCCTTCGGGCGGCGGCGGGGGCGCTTCGTGCTGTCCGGGCTCGGTTAGGCGCTGTCGCCGACCCAGTGCAGCCTGCCGTCCGGCGGGTCGACGTGCTCGTAGTGGCTGCGTCCGCCGTCGTAAGCGCCGTGCGTGGCGATCAGGGCGAGGCCGTCGGGGTAGGGCGGGTCGCCGCTCCCGGTGATCACGACCCATTCGCCGTCGAGTGGGCCGCCGATGAGTTCGATGGCGGGGGTGTCGTCGGGTGGGGGTGTGTCGCCCGGGCGGGATCCGTACCAGCGTCGCGTCATGGGAAGTGCCTACCAAACTCCGCCCACAGCCCGCCGGTTTATCCACAGGTTCGCCGCCGCCCACCCGCCGGGCCCTGCCTCCCGCCACGCTCTCACCACGGGCCGCCCGGCCCATGGAGGAGGCGGCATGTGGGACCTGGTGTGCGCGCTGGTCGGCGCGGCGGGCAGTGTGGCGGCGGCCTGGGTGGCTACTCGCCCGTGGCCTGCCGGGCCTGGTGAACGGCGACGGCGGCGTCCCGCTCGGCCTGGAGAAGCCGCTGCCACTCGGCGCCCCAGCCGGCGCGGGCCTCGCGCCACGTCTCCCACCCGGTCGCGTCCTCGGCGTCGGGCAGCCGGCCGTTCGGGAGGCTCGCCGCGGCGTGCTCCTTGACGGCGGCGGTGGCTGCTTCGCGTGCGGCCTTGAGGTCGGCGAGGCTGGGTGTGCTGTCGTGCGTGTCGTGCATCCGTGCGACGCTACCCGCCGGGTCCGACATCACCCGGCTGCCGCGCGGATCACCATCGCGGTGGCGTCGTCGCGATAGCCGTCGATGTCCGGCTCGGCGGCGGCCACGAGCGCATCCGCCAGGGCCTGCGGGTCGACGGCATATTTGCGGACCAGGGCCTCGATTGCGGCGGGCTCGACTTGGTCGTGGACTCCGTCGGTGGTGAGGATCAGCAGGCCGCCGGCGGGTACCGAGACGTAGGGCACGGTCGCCGGCACCGCGGTCCCCAAGGAGATGCCGACGAAATCGGCCAGGGCGGAGACGGGTACGTCACCCGCTTCCCGGGCCGCTCGCGACAGGTACGCCGCGAGGTTGTGGTCGGTCGTCAGCAGCTGCAGCTCGGTGCCGTCCCAGTGGTAGGCGCGGCTGTCGCCGGCCCAGACGATCTCGGCGCCGCCGCCTTGATGGGTCACGGCGAGGACGGCGACCGCGTCCGGTCCGGGGTCGTGCAGTAGCAGTCCGGCCGACAGCAGCCCGGCGAGGCCTCCGCGTACCGCGCCGACGCGGGCGGCGGTCTCGGCGAGCATGGGGGCGAGGCGGACGATGTCCGGGTCGTGGCCCATGCCGTCGACGAGGGCGACGGCGGTGCGGTCGGTGGTGGTGGACGTGTAGGCGGTGGCGGCGTCGGCGATCGGGCCGCTGGTTCCCTCGCGGGTGGCGATGGCGATGGTGGGTGTGGTCACGGTCCCCAGGATGTCGGTGGGTGGGTGCCGCCGGGGCCGATACGCGGAGAGCGGGCGCGGCTGGCGTTCGGGTGGTCAGCCGGCCCAGGAGAGGTGGATGACGCTGACCAGCACGCGCGCGTCCTGCACGACGTAGGTGGCGAAGCCGTAGCGGCCGAACGGCGCCTCCAACGTGTCTTTCAGCCCGCCGGACATGCGGGTCCCGGCGCCCCATGGGTCGCGCTGTAGCTGCCGCTCCAGGGTGTCGAGGGCGGTGAGGGCGGCGCGCGGGAGGCTCCGCCTGACCAGCTCGGCTTTCGGGTGGTACTCGATCGTGTAGCTCACCGGTCGGCGTCCTGGAGTCGGGCGAGGGGGATCGCCCCGACGTCCTCGCCTGCCCGGACTGCTCGGGCGCGGTCGAGGATGTCGTCGTAGTCGCCGGCTCGGTGGTGGATCAGGCGCCGCTGCCAGGGTTCGAGGACGTGGGCGAGTTGGGCGAGGTCGCCGAGGTCGGCCGCGACCTGGAGGGCGTGCGCGTAGTCCTGTTCGAACTCGGCGCGGGCGTCGTCGGGGAGGCCTGCGCGGATCTCGCCGGGGGTTGGCCAGAGGGCGCCGCCGGTGTGGATGGTGACGTCGGGGTCGCGGGGGTCTGGGGTCTGCTCGTTCATGCGGTCAGGGTGGCATCGCGGCCCGGGTGATCGGTAGCCGGCGCACTCGGGTGGTGCACGCGCCGGGCGGTGCGCCCTGCGTCGCCGACGTGGTTCGGCAGCGCAGGACGCTTCACCGCTACGCCTCGCCCATCGCCTCGCGAAGCCACGTCAGCGATCCGGTTTCCAGCAACTCGGCGGCAATGCGCTTCGCGGACTCGGTCCGGATTCGCTTCTGTGAGTTGACGATCCACCGGTCGACGTTCTTGTGCCCCTGATCCTGATACTCGATCGCCTGAACCAGGCACTCCAACTTGTCGGCGTCGCCAGCGCAGATCGCTTCGGGCGTCTCACGGGCCTCGTACTCGCCGATGATCGACCGCATCAGCGCCCCGAGGCCGGCGGGCATGCCCGTGGACTGGTCGTCGGCGATGGCCACCGCGTCGCCCTTGCCGACGTACTTCTGGCTGATGTGCGCGAGATCCCCGGTGCGGGTCTCGCCGGTGTCGTGCCACACGCTCAACAGCGCGGCTCGCGCCGGATCGGCACCCTCCATCTCGGCGATGATCGAGGCCAGGAGCGCGGCCCGCCAGGAATGCTCGGCCACGCTCTCCGGGTCCTTGATGCCTGCAATCCACCAGCCGGTCCGCTTGTGGTTCTTCAGCGTGCCCGCCTCGAAGAGGAAGTTCGCCACCACGCGGTCCTCGTCAGCCACCCCATGCTCCTTGCCTGTGGTCTACGTCCTCGAAAGCCGGATGGCGTACCGGACTCCGTCCAGTTCGCGCCGCGCCTGCGCGGACAACGTCCCGCCATCCAACAGGACATCGACTCGTTCCCGCAGCACGTCGGTATCGACGCCCGCCGCCTGGAGCAGATGGGGACGGATCGCGAGCAGTGACCACAGGGTGTGGATGTACAGCTCGGAGAACCCGAGTCCCGGCGTGAGGTGGTCGACGAGGTGGGCCAGGAGGCGCTGTCCGCCCCAGGCTCCGGGGGTGACGGGGGCCGCCATGAACGCGTCGTCGCCGTGCAGGCGGGGCAACTCGCCCACCCAGTACGCCCAGTAGTTGAGGTTCGCGGTCTCTCCGGGGTCGCTGTCCACGAGGGTGCGCTCGATGAAGTGGGTCATGCGCTCTCGGTCGCCTTGGCGCACGGCAACGGACGCCACCGAGCGGGCGTCGAGCCAGTCGGCCAGCCATCCCTGGCTGCGTCGGCCGCGCTGCTGGTGCTGTATCCACGGCGTTGTGTCCGGGGCCGGGTCGTAGCTGACGAGGTAGAGCGCCTGGCGGCGGGTCAGGATGTCGGCCGGCCGCGTCGCGGTCTCGGCGGTGTGGCGGACGGAGGTGAAGAACGCCCGGCGGCTGGTGGCGGGGAGTTCGGGGCTGGTGGCTACGGGGCCGCGGCGCCGCGGCGTGGGGAGGGCATCGATGGTGGCGGGCGCACGGCCGGTGAGCGGCCAGGTGAGCATCTCGACCACGTTGCGCTGGAGCACGGTGGAGCCGAGGGGGTGATGGGGTCCGGCGGAGCCGCCCTCGAGGACTCCGGCGAGGAGGACGTCGGCTTCCATGGCTCGATCGAGTGCGGTGAGGAGGTCGGGCGAAGCACCTGCCTGGAGGAGTCGGTTGCGGTAGACGAGCATGTGGCCGACGGGTACGGCGGTGATCGGCCGACGCCCGGTCTCCCAGGCGGCGACGGTGTCGACGCTCACGCCGAACTGCTCGGCGAGACCGTCCTGGGTGAGGCCGGTTTGCTCGCGAATGCACCGCATCACGTACCCGGAGATGACGCCGCCGCGGGCACGTCCGGTGGAACCCTGCGTGTCGGTCAGGGTTTCGGGGGGTGCGGGGGTCATGGGCCCTCCGGATGGCTCGACAACCCGTACCGGCGGTCACTGCCGCGCCGTTGGGGCTGCTCGTAGCGTTGCGGTATCAGTTCACCCAGCGTAGAGGCGAGCGATCATGATCGTCACCGAACAATCCGATCAGCCGTGTGTCACGGCATCCGGTGACCCGCACCGTCCGATCCGGGTGTCACTCTCGGACGGCAGGTCGTTCGACGTGACGGCCGACGAACTCGTCGCGCTGCAGCACGAGATCCGGGCGCACCTGCTGTACCGGGTCGCGTCGTCGCGCGGCCGGTTCTCGAACTCGGGCGGCTGACGAGCCGCCCCCTTGCCGCGGCGCACGGGCACCGCTCGCGGCCTCCGGCCCGGCCCGCGCCCCCCACCGCGCCGCCGGGCCGGCCTCCAGCGGGCCGACCGCACCGTTCGGCGGGCGGCCCTCGGCCCGGCGGTGTGGCAGCGCCGCTGGGCCCCCGACTCCCGCCCGGCCGTATCCACCCCCGACGGCGGCCGGGCGGGGTACCACGCGGGGCCGCGCGCGCAAGGGGCCGCGCGGCCCCGCTTCCACCACTCACTCACGAGGGAGACTGCGATGACCGACCGACCGCTCCGGCGAGGCGACCACGTGGTACACGAGCCGCCGTCCGGCGGGCAGGGCCGGTGGGGGGTTCTGATCACGGACGACCCGGCGGCGGAGACCGTCGAGGTCTACGAGAGCGACCCCGCCGGCATCTGGACCGCTCCCCGCGCCGAGGTACGGCGGCGGCGCCCGGGAACCTACTAGGCCAAGCCCGCTGGTGATCACTGAGCGGAGTCGGTTGGTCGATCCATCTTCCGCCCACACGAGTGCACAGGCTAGGAATGTGGAGCCCGACATTCCGGATGGAGCTAACCGAGCCGCACCCGCCACCGGTCCGCCGGCAGCAGCAACTCGTCGACCGCTGCGGGGCGTCCGTCCCGCGAGAACCTGACGACCCGCACGACCAGGAGGACAGCACCGATGGCAACACCGAGCATCCCCGCCTCGCCCGGCGCGGCTGTTCGCGCCGATGTTTCGGCATACTGCTCACCGCCGACAGCGGGGCGCAATCGGTGGGTGTACCTCACGAACAAGTGGCTGGTGCGTCCGTCAGGGTCAAGCCGTTCGACGCGCTCGCGCTGCACGCGGGTACCGTCCGGAACCCCGAGGTGGGCCGCGATGTCGTCCTTCGCTGTGGCTCGGGTTAGCTGTCGCTCGCCGATGCCGTGTGGCCACGAACTCACGGCGTCGGTCAGGACTCTCACTGCTGGAGGATGCGCCACGGTCGGCCGGTGCCGCTGGGCCCCCTCGACCAGTTGTTCCGCACGGAGGACGCCGAGCACGTGCTGGGCAATACCGAGGCCGACGCCGTACTCGCTGGCGATTTGGTGACGGGACAAGAACCGTTGGCCGGGTGCGAATTCGCCGGAGCGGATGCGTCGGCGGAGGGCGTCGGCCACTCGCTGGTAGCTCGCCTCGGCTGACACGTCGTGCAGTCTCTTGCGTGCGCCAAATCTTGATCATTACAGATCGCTCGAAAGTCAATATCGAATAAAGGTTCGAGTCTTTTTTCACTCTATCGAGTGAGTTGGCAAAACGATCTTCCTTCCGGCGGGTTGGGCCACTAGGAAGGAAGGCAGCCTTCCGGTTGTATCCACCCACAGGCTCGCCGCGCCTTCCTCACCGCGTGGCGTACAGACGGACGGCACGCGGGCACCTTGGGGAAGGTATCCCGCACGCCGTCCACATCGCCCCAGGTCAGCGGCCTGGGGCGATGCTGTTTGTGGAGCCCCTACATCTCACGCGGGAGTGCTCACCCAGTGTGACCAGTATCTCTTTCCTACGATGGTGCCGCTGACCGCCGTCAAGTGGGTGAGTTCGGTGGTACGAAAGTCGGCTTCGAGGTCGGCCGGGAGCCGACTCGTATCGCCGACGACCAGGCCCGGAAGCAATCCCCGGGCAGCGGGCGGCAGTTCCGCGCAGGCGGCCCGCAGCCGTGCCCGGAGCAGGCCCGCGAAGCGCTGGTGGGCCGCAGGGGCGCCGATCCGGTCCGGAGCGGCCCGGACCAGGAGCAGGGCCTGGCCGCTCCGCCCCGGAACCAGGCGGCCGTGGACCCGGATCGGGGTACTCGGCAGCAGTCCGAGCCAGGCGTCCGCATCAGGCCCGGAGGCCAGCACCGTGACGGGCGTCCGCACCCGTACGCCGGCCATCCGCGGCACCCCCGATGCGCCGGAACCGCCGGGCGCGCCGAGTGGGCCGCCGGGTGGGTCGATGCGGTCGATGCGGGCCTCGAACACCGTGGGGGACGAGCCGAGTTCGCTGCCTCGGACGCGGGTGACGCGGCGCTGCGGGTCGGTGCGTACCGTCAGCTCGACGGTGGCCTCGGCGCGCTGCCGGGCCGCGGCCGCCACCGGGCCGTCGTGGTCGGCGGCGGTGCGGAGGCCTGCGACCAATCCGCCGGCCGCGACGCACACGAGCACGACGGCGAGCGTGGCCCGGTGCCGAATCGTGGGCCGACACGCGAGTACGGCGGCACACGCGGCGGCGCACACGCTCACCGCAACGGCGGCCCGGAGCGGGATCAGCGGCGCACCCCACGCGGCGGCCCAGGCGGCGGCCGCGCCGGGGACGAGCCGGGCGTCGGTCCGGGCACGGCTTCTCGGGACGTCGGGCGCGGTCATACCCGAACCCTCGGCTTGAGGTCGCTGTACTTGCGATCGCCGATGCCCCGGACCTGACGCAGTTGATCGACGGCGGCGAAGCGGCCCAGCTGGGTGCGCTTTTCGATGATCTGGCGGGCCAGGACCGGACCGACGCCGGGCAGTTGTTCGAGCTGCGCGGCGGTTGCCGTGTTGAGGTCGAGAACGGCTGCCGGGGCGCCTCCCGCCGAGGCGGTGGAGCCGGCTCCGGACGGATTGGCGGCGGGCGGAGGCGTGGCACCGGGGACGCCCACCGGGATCTGCTCGCCGTCGGCCAGGGGGCGAGCCAGGTTCAACGTGGCCAGATCCGCCGCCGGCAGCGCACCCCCGGCGGCCTGCACCGCGTCCGCCACCCTCGACCCGGGCGGCAGGACGACCACCCCGGGCCGGGCCACCTTCCCCGCCACATGCACGGTAAGCGGCCCACCCGCGGAAGTCGGCGCACCGCCGGCAACCCCCGACGCGGGCCCGGCCTGCACCGGTGTCCCCACCCCGGCTCCCCCCGTCGCCTGCCCCACCGCCACGGGCGCGGCCACACTCTGCGGCCGCGCCCGCCACCACCCACTCACGGCCAGCGCGACCGCCACCAACGCAAGCACCGCGACCGCAACCACCACGCGCCGATCCACACCCACCCGAAGCCGAGGCGGCACCCGATCCGCAACCGCCTCGACCAACCGCCGACCCGAATCCGCCCCCTGCACCGAAAGCACCTCGGGCGCCCCCAACAACGCCGCAACCCGCTCCGCCCCCGACCTCGGCGACCCCGAGGGAGGAGATGCAGAAGAACCAGCCGAATTCCCGGACATGCCCCGAAACTAGGCCGAACCCATCCCCCGACCGAGCTATCGCCCTGCACCTGTGCACAACAACCAACCTGTGGAAACCGGATGCCCCCACTTGGGTGCCGGATGGGGGTTGAGTTCGACGGAGGCCAGGGGCCTTCCGGGTGTGTTGGGGCTTTCCGGCGCACGTTGCGCGTGTGGTCGCGGGTGGCCGGTGCGGAGCTGGTCCGAGTCGATGATGTGCCGCCGCCGGCGTTCGAGGCTCCGAGGCTGGAAGCTCCCAACCAGACGGGCATGTTGCTCGGCGAAAAGCGGCCGGCAGCGGGAGGGCTGTCCGGTCAGGTTCTCCGGGCGACCTTTCGAATGGGTCGGGTGGTTTCGGCGGGCGTTGCGCATGTGGTTGCGGGTAGCCGGTGCGGGGTCGGTCCGAGTCGGTGATGGGCCGCCGCCGGCGTTCGGGGCTCCGAGACTCAAGGTTCCCGACGAGACGGGCGTCTTGCTCACCGAAAACCGGCTGGCAACGGGAGGCAGGGAGGGCGCTCGAGTCTCGGCGCCCGAGGAGCCTTCCCAAGTGGGTCGGGCGTTTCCGGCGCGCGTTGCGCGTGGGGTTGCCGGTGGCCGGTGCGGGGTTTGTCCGAGTCGGTGATGGGCCGCCGCCGGCGTTCGGGGCTCCAAGACCTGAAGCCCCCGACGAGACGGGCGTATTGCTCGGCGAAAACCGGCTGGCAACGGGGGGCGGGGAGGGCGCTCGGGTCGAGTCCTCCGGGCAGCCTTTCCGAGTGGGCCGGCCAGGGCATTTCGAGGTGGGGTGGGCATGTAAGGGGGCGGAAGTTCACGAAACCGGACGGCGTGACCGGGCGATCTCGGTCTCCACGCGGCCATTGAAGGGTCAGGACACACGAAACCGGCACTCGACGCCCGACTTTCCACCTCGACACCACAAAACCGCAGGTCACCGGAGCTCAAAGCCCACAACCACCGATCGCGATCCGGTTTCGAGCCCAACTCCTCTTCAAACGCCCTCGAAGCGCCCCGGCCCACTCGAAAGCCCTCCGGAGGACTCGACCCGGCCGCTCTCCCTCACCGCCGCTGCCGGCCGGGTTTCGCCGAACAACGCGCCCGTCTCGTCGGGACCTTCGGGTTTTCGGACCAGCCCATGCAGCCACACGCGCACGCCCGCCCGGAAACACCCCAACCCACCCGGAAAGGCTGCCCGGAGGACTCGACCTGAGCGCCCTCCCCGCCCCCGTTGCCAGCCGGTTTTCGATGAGCAATACGCCCGTCTCGTCGGGAACCCTGAGCCTCGGAGCCCCGAACGCCGGCGGCGGCCCACCTCTTGAGCCGGACCAACCCCGCACCAGCCACCCGCAACCACAAGCGCAACGCCCGCCCAAAGCACCCGACGCACTCGGGAAGGCTCCTCGGGCACCGAGACCAAGCGCCCTCCCTGCCCCCGTTGCCAGCCGGTTTTCGGTGAGCAAGACGCCCGTCTCATCGGGACCTTGGGTCTCGGAGCCCCGAACGCCGGCGGCGGCCCATCACCGACTCGGACCAACCCCGCACCAGCCACCCGCAACCACAAGCGCAACGCCCGCCGAAAGCACCCGACCCGCCCGGGAAGGCTCCCCGGGCGCCGAGACCCGAGCGCCCTCCCTGCCCCCCGTTGCCAGCCGGTTTTCGGTGAGCAAGACGCCCGTCTCATCGGGAACCTTGAGTCTCGGAACCCCGAACGCCGGCGGCGGCCCATCACCGACTCGGACCAACCCCGCACCAGCCACCCGCAACCACAAGCGCAACGCCCGCCGAAAGCACCCGACCCGCCCGGGAAGGCTCCCCGGGCGCCGAGACCCGAGCGCCCTCCCTGCCCCCCGTTGCCAGCCGGTTTTCGGTGAGCAAGACGCCTGTCTCATCGGGAACCTTGAGTCTCGGAACCCCGAACGCCGGCGGCGGCCCATCACCGACTCGGACCGACCCCGCACCGGCTACCCGCAGCCACAAGCGCAACGCTCGCCAAAAACGCCTAGCCCCCTTGGAAGGGCCGGCCGGGCGACGAGACCCGGGCGCCCTCTCATCCCACCGCCGCAGGCTGCCTTTCCCGCCGCGCCGGCCCGCGCCACGCGCAGCACCCACGACCACGAGCGGCCGGGTTTCCGCCTCCCCTAAGTCCTGCCCCACCCCAGCACCGCGCGCCTACCCGAGCACGCGCCGCGCCTACCCCACCCCACCTCGCCACGCCCGCGCCCACGCCCACGCCCCTCACCGTGGCGACACCACCACCGCCAGCAACCCCGGGCCCGCGTGGGCGCCGATTACCGCGCCCACTTCGCTGACGAAGAGTTCGTGCAGGTTCGGTAGGCGCTCCTGGAGGCGCGCGGCCAGGGCCTCCGCTCGGTCCGGGCTGGCCAGGTGGTGTACGGCGACGTCGACCGGGCCTGCGCCCGCGTGTTCGACCGCCAGTTCCTCCAGGCGGCTGATCGCGCGCGCCGATGTGCGGACCTTTTCCATTGGGCCGACCAAGCCGTCGCTCACGTGCAGCAGCGGCTTCACCGCCAGCGCCGTGCCCATGAAGGCCGCCGCCGCGCCGATCCGGCCGCCTCGGCGCAGGTATTCGAGTGTGTCGACGTAGAAGAGGGCCGAGGCCGCCTGGGCCCGCTTTTCCGCCGCGATCGCCGCCTCCTCCAGGGTGGCGCCGTCCCGGGCCGCCTCGGCCGCCGCCAGTACGGCGAAGCCCATCCCCATCCCGAGCGTGCGCGAGTCCACCACCCGCACCGGTACCTCGGCGTCCCGCGCGGCCAGTAGCGCCGCCTCGTACGTGCCGGAGAGTTCGCTGGAGAGGTGGATCGAGACGATGCCCGTGGCGCCCTTCTCGGCGAGTTCGCGGTAGGTCTCCGCGAACGTCTCGGGCGCCGGCCGCGAGGTGGTCACGATCCGGCGCTGGCGCAGGGCGTCGGCGAGTTGGGCCGGGGTGGCCTCGACGCCGTCGTCCAGCGGCCGCCCGCGCAGGACGACCTTGAGCGGGACCACCACGAGGCGGTGCCGCTCCACGAGCTCCTCGGGCAGGTAGGCCGTGGAGTCCGTGACCACGGCGAGATCGGTCGGCATCGTCGGCATGAGCGGGCAACCACCCGGATGTGAGACGACAGGGGGGCGGGGTCGGTGTCCCGGGCTACCCGGGGTCGGGTCGCCGATTCGGGACACCACACATCAATTTTCGGTCACCATGCCACGCCCCGGCACGCGGGTGGCGCGCGCCACGGTGCGGCCGACGCGTCCCGTCGTGGGGGCTCGCCGCCGGCACGTGTTCAGGTCAGCCGCTTGCTTTCGGAGCGACCGAAGCGACCAGTGCGACCAGAGCGATCGGAGCGACCAGAGCGATCGGAGCGATCGGAGCGATCCGAGCCATCCGAGCGACCGGAGCCATCCGAGCGACCCGGCAGCCCCATCGAACCCGGACCGCCGGCTCCGCCCGCC
This sequence comes from Embleya scabrispora, assembly GCF_002024165.1. NCBI lineage: Bacteria > Bacillati > Actinomycetota > Actinomycetes > Kitasatosporales > Streptomycetaceae > Embleya > Embleya scabrispora. The sequence goes on along the minus strand of NZ_MWQN01000001.1, from coordinate 4,620,353 downwards.
CCGCTCTCCTCCGCATACGCCCGCAAGGCCGCCGCCTCGCGCTCGACGTCGATGCCGAGTCGGTCCAACTCGTCCTCGCCCAAGTGGCGTTCGCGGTCCTGGACGGCCCACCGCAGGGAGGCCGCGGCATGCTCGATGCGGTCCGCGCGGTCCTTGAGGCCGGGCAGTTCGCGGTCGACCCGGGTCCGGTCCGGCTCGCGTTCGAGCAGCTTCAAATCGGTGTCCAGCGCCTTGGCGAACTCGTCCAGCCGGCGCAGCAGCGCGACCGCGTCGGAGAGTTGCGCGTCGTGCGCGTAGCCCGCCTCCAGCACCCGCCGGGTCTGGTCGAGCGAACGGCGTACCGAGCCGCGCATCCGGGCCGCCTCGCCGGCGCCGCCGGTGAGCGTGTACGAACGGGCCTTCGACGCGGCGTCCTCGACCAGGCCGCGCACGCGCGGCGCGTGCAGTTCGATCCGGCGCCGCACCGCGCGCCGCATCATGGTGATCAGGCCCACCACGACGCCCACGAGGACGAGACACGCGAGCACGCCGGCGCCCAGCACCACGCCCAGGGTCTCGGCGCCGTCGGCCAACGAGTGGGTGGGCGCGGGAACGTCGGCGAGGGCCACGAGGCGTCTCCTGCCTGGTCGGGGCCGGAAGGTATTCACTCACACTAACCCCGCCGCGAGGCTCCGCTACGCACGCGCCGGGAAAACCCCGCGTTCCGGGCCGATCGTCACCGACCGGAAACACCCCCGCCACCGACCGGAAATCGCCGCACCGAAGCCCCGATCGCCCAGGCCGTGAGCCGGGTCGGCCGCCCCACAAGGAGCGACCGACCCCGACCCCGATCGCCGACCCCCTACGCCGGAACCACGTTCACCAGCTTCGGCGGCTTCACGATCACCATCCGCACACCCGCCCCGTCCAGCGCCGCCACGATCGCCGGATCGGCCAGCGCCAGCGCCTTCAGCTCGTCCTCACCGATCGTCGGCGGCACCTCCAGACGGGCCCGCACCTTGCCCTTGACCTGCACCACGCAGGTGACGGTGTCCTCGACCAGGTAGGCCGGATCCGCCTGCGGGAACGACTCGTAGGTGACCGTGTCGCCGTGCCCCAGCCGCGACCACAGCTCCTCGGCCACGTGCGGCACCAGCGGCGCGACCATCAGGACCAGCTTCTCGGCGATCTCGCGCGGCACGGCCGGCAGCTTGACCAGCGCGTTGTTCAGCTCGATCGCCTTCGCGATGGCGGTATTGAAGCGCAGCGCGTCCATGTCCCGCCGCATGCCGTCGATCGCCTTGTGGGTGGCGCGCAGCGTGGCCTCGTCGGCCGGCTCGTCGACCACGGTCGGCATGCCGGTGTGCTCGTCCACGATGTTGCGCCACAGCCGCTGCAGGAAGCGGTACGAACCGACCACCGCGCGCGTGTCCCACGGCCGGGAGATCTCCAGCGGGCCCATCGACATCTCGTACAGGCGCAGCGTGTCCGCGCCGTACTCCTCGGCCATCTGGTCGGGAGTCACCGAGTTCTTCAGCGACTTGCCCATCTTCCCGTACTCGCGGCTGACCGCCTGCTCACCCAGGAAGAAGCCGCCGTCGCGCTCCTCGACCTCGCTCGCCTCGACGTAGACGCCGCGCTCGTCCTTGTACGCGAACGCCTGGATGTAGCCCTGGTTGAACAGCTTGTGGAACGGCTCGAACGAGGACACATGGCCCAGGTCGAACAGCACCTTGTGCCAAAAGCGCGAGTACAGCAGGTGCAGCACCGCGTGCTCGACGCCGCCGACGTACAGGTCCACGCCGCCGGTGTGGCCCTCGTGTCGCGGCCCCATCCAATACTTCTCGACCTCGGGGTCGACCAGCACGTCGGCGTTGGTCGGGTCCAGGTAGCGCAGCTCGTACCAGCACGAACCGGCCCAGTTGGGCATGGTGTTGGTCTCGCGGCGGTAGCGCTTGGGCCCGTCGCCCAGGTCCAGGGTGACGTTCACCCAGTCGGCGTTGCGCGACAGCGGCGTCTCGGGCTTGGTGTCCGCGTCGTCCGGGTCGAACGTGCGCGGGCGGTAGTCGTCGATCTCGGGCAGCTCGACCGGCAGCATCGAGTCGGGCAGCGCGTGCGCGACGCCGTCCTCGTCGAACACGATCGGGAACGGCTCGCCCCAGTAGCGCTGCCGGGAGAACAGCCAGTCGCGCAGCTTGAAGTTGACCGTGCCCTCGCCGATGCCGCGCTCGGTCAGCCATTCGGTGATCGCCTTCTTGGCGTCGGCCACGCCCAGCCCGTCCAGGCCGATGCCCTCGCCGGTGCTGTTCACCAGCGCCGCGTCGTAGGAGACGAACGCGTCGGCCCAGTCGGTGGTGTCCTCGATCGAGCGGTCGTCGCTCGGCCGGACCACACACCGGATCGGCAGTTCGAAGGCGCGCGCGAACTCGAAGTCGCGGTGGTCGTGCGCCGGGACGGCCATGATCGCGCCGGTGCCGTAGCCCATCAGCACGTAGTCGGCGATGAAGATCGGCACCCGCTCGCCGTTGACCGGGTTGGTCGCGTAGGCGCCGGTGAACACACCGGTCTTGTCCTTGCCCTCGCTCTGTCGTTCGACGTCGCTCTTGGACTGGGCGAACCGGCGGTACGCGGCGATCGCGTCGGCCGGCGTGGCCGCGCCGCCCGTCCAGACCGCCGGGATGCCCTCGGGCCACGCGTCGGCCACGATCGTGTCGACCAGGTCGTGCTCCGGCGCCAGCACCATGTACGTGGCGCCGAACAGCGTGTCGGGGCGGGTGGTGAAGACCTCGATCGGCGCGGCGTCGGTGGCGAACGAGACCCGGGCGCCCTCGGATCGACCGATCCAGTTGCGCTGCATGATCTTGATCGGCTCGGGCCAGTCCAGCTTGTCCAGGTCGGCCAGCAGCCGGTCGGAGTACGCGGTGATCCGCATCATCCACTGCCGCAGATTCGCCTTGAACACGGGGAAGTTGCCGCGCTCGCTGCGACCGTCGGCGGTGACCTCCTCGTTGGCCAGCACGGTGCCCAGGCCGGGCGCCCAGTTGACCGGGGCCTGCGAGACGTACGCCAGGCGGAACCCGTCCAGCACGGCGGCGCGCTCGGTGCCGGTCAGGTCGGCCCACACGCGCCCGTCCGGGGTGGGCCGCGCGCCCATCTCGAACTGCTCGACCAGTTCGGCGATCGGCCGCGCCCGCCCGACGCCGCCGTCCGCGCCGGGCGCCTCGGGGTCGTACCAGGAGTTGAAGATCTGCAGGAAGATCCACTGCGTCCAGCGGTAGTACGCCGGGTCGGTGGTGGCCACCGACCGGCGCTGGTCGTGGCCCAGACCCAGCCGGCGCAGCTGGCGGCGCATGTTGGCGATGTTCGCCTCGGTGGTCACGCGCGGGTGGGTGCCGGTCTGGACCGCGTACTGCTCGGCGGGCAGGCCGAAGGCGTCGTAGCCCAGCGTGTGCAGCACGTTGTGGCCGGTCATGCGCTTGAACCGGGCGTAGACGTCGGTCGCGATGAAGCCCAGCGGGTGTCCGACGTGCAGGCCCACACCCGAGGGGTACGGGAACATGTCCATCACCATCATCTTGGGCCGCCCGGCGACCTTCTCCGGCGCGGCCAGCGGGCCGGCCGGGTTGGGCGCCTCGAACGTGCCGTCGGCCTCCCAGCGGTCCTGCCACCGCGCCTCGATGTCACCGGCCAGGGCGGCGGTGTAGCGGTAGGGCTCGGTCGGGGCGTCGGTGTTGCCGGCAGGACCCTGCGTCATCTCGGTCATCGTCCTCAACCATCGGGGTGTGGGCAGCCGTCGACTGCTTCTCCGGTTACGGCCGCTTCCGCGAAACGGTCGGTTCTGGAAACGAAAAGACCCCTCGCTCAGGAGGGGTCGCCGCGCCGAGTCGGGTGGGAGTGGTCTCCACCCGGCCTGCTCAGCGCGGCCCGGTAAGCAGCAGTACGGCACGCATGGCCCCAGGTTACCGCAGGACGCCGTCGGCCCGGGGGCGGCACCCGGGCCGCGCCGCTCACAATCCCGGGGCGGGCCCGGTGGACAACGACAACACCAGCAGGATCTGGGCGAGATGGTAGGCGCCGACGATCAGCACCGGGGCGTACGGCGTCGGGGCGCGGAACCGGTTCCAGGCGACGAGGGTGTCGGAGACGTAGAACAGGAACGCGCCGGCCACCGCGCTCGGCCGGCCGGTGGCCGCCGCGGCGACGACCATCACCGACACGACGCCGACGTACACCGGCACCATGCCGGTGTAGGCGGGCGCGGTCTCGCGCGCGCCGGTGACCAGCCGGACCGCGTACGCCCCCGCCGCGAACAGCACGACCACGATGCCCGCCGCGGCCCACAACCAGGACCAGCCCATGCGCTGGAAGCCGCCGACGTAGACGCCGTGTGCGAGCAGCGAGGCGGTCACGGCCCCGGCGAACCAGCGGGGCGCGAGCACGTCCCGCGCCAGCGACAACGCGAGCGCGACGCTGAACAGCGCGCGCAGTGCCCCGTCGACGTCGTCGAACGTCCAGACGACCACGATCAGGGCACAGATCACCGCGGGTTTCAGGAGGCGATCGAGCGGGAGTCGTTCCCGGGCGACGGCCACCCAGTCGGCGACCGCGAGCAGGCTCGCGAGCACCAGCACGAGTACTGCGGTGAGGGTCACGTCCGGCGACACTACTGTCCGGAAACCGGACCATTCGCCCACTCGTTCGACCCGTCACGCAACCGTGACGGGAAAAACCCCAATCGTGATCACCGGTGCCCGCAGGGAGCGACAAACCGACCGGGCTCGCCGCTTCGTCGTGCTCACGCCCCCGCCTCCTCCGGCGGCGTCGAGCGGGCGTAGCGGGTGGTCAAGGCGCGCAGGTGGGCGACGAGTTCCGGGGGCTCGGTGACGTCGAAGTCGTGGCCGAGCAGGCCCAGGTGCACGGCCAGGGTGTCGAGCGAGTCGGCGCCGGTGTCCAGCACGCAGGTGTGCGCGTCGACCACCTCGACGGTGCCCACGGCCGGATTGATCCGCTCCAGCACCTCGGCCGCGGGCGCGTGCACCAGCACCCTGGCGCGGTATCGCCAGGCGGCTGCCGAGACCTTGCCCGCGACGTACCGCGCCGCGTCGCCCTCCGGATCCTCACGCGGCGCGAACCTCGGCCCGGTGGGAGTGCGCGGGATGAGCCGGTCGACCCGGAAGGTGCGCCAGGCGTCGCGGTCCACGTCCCAGGCGACCAGATACCAGCGGCGCCCCCAGTTGACCACCCGCTGCGGCTCGACCGTGCGCCGCGTGGCCGCGCCGGCGTGGTCGAGGTAGTCCAGGCGCAGCCGCTCGCGGTCCCGGCAGGCCGCGACCAGGACGGTGAGCACCTCGGTGTCCACCCTCGTGTCGGGCCGATCCGCGGGCACCGACACCGCGTAGCGCTGCAACGCGCGCACCCGGCGGCGCAGACGCGCGGGCAGCACCTGTTCGAGCTTGGCCAGGGCCTGTACCGAGGTCTCCTCCATGCCCGCCATCGCGCCTCGGGCGACGGTGGTCAGGCCGACGGTGACCGCGACCGCCTCGTCGTCGGTCAGCAGCAGCGGCGGCATCGCGGCACCGGCGGCGAGCCGATAGCCGCCGGTGGAGCCGCGGGAGGCGTCGACGGGATAACCGAGTTCGCGCAGCCGGTCGACGTCCTTGCGGATCGTGCGACCGGTCACGCCGAGTCGTTCGGCCAGTTCCGAGCCGGGCCATTCACGAGGTGTCTGGAGCAGGGACAGCAGGCGCAGCAACCGCGCGGAGGTTTCCAACATTTTCTCAGCGTGCCGCCTCGATAGGATCGTAGTGTTCCTAATTCGATCCTAGTCTTCTTCTCATGGAGAACAGCAGCAGCACCGCAGCCGAGACCGCCGCCGACACCACGATCCGTCCCTTCCGGATCGAGATCCCGCAGGCCGATCTCGACGACCTGCGCAACCGACTGGCCCGCACCCGCTGGGCCGCCGACGTGCCTGGCGTGCCCGCCTGGTCGCGCGGGGTGCCGACGGATTACCTCCGGGACCTGGCCGCCTACTGGGCAGACGGGTTCGACTGGCGCGAGGCCGAGGCGCGGCTCAACGCCTTCCCGCAGTTCGTCACCCGGATCGACGGCCAGGACGTGCACTTCGCGCACGTACGCTCCGATCGGGCCGACGCCCCGGCGCTGCTGCTGATCCACGACTGGCCGGGCTCGTTCGTCCAGTTCGTCGACGTGATCGAGCCGCTGTCGCGCGACTTCCACATCGTGGTCACCGACACCCCCGGCGTCGGCTTCTCCGGCCCGCTGTCCGGCCCCGGCTGGACCACCGGCCGGATCGCGGGCGCGTTCACCGAGTTGATGGCCCGCCTGGGTTATGCGCGCTACGGCGTACAGGGCAACGGCGGCGGTGCGTGGATCGCGGCCGAGATGGGTCGGATCGCTCCCGACCACGTGCTCGGGATCCACGTCAACGGCCTGGTCACCTTCCCGTCCGAGGACCCGGCCGACTTCGCCGGGCTGACCGAGGGCGAGCAGACCAGGCTCGCCCGGCTCCAGGAGTTCCGCAACGACAAAATGGGGTTCAACGCGATCCAGTCGACCCGACCGCAGACGCTCGCCTTCGGGCTGCACGACTCGCCCGTCGGCCAGCTCGCGTGGATCGTGGAGAAGTTCAAGGAGTGGACGGACACCGCGAGCGCGCTGCCCGAGGACGCGGTGGACCGGGACACCCTGCTGACCAACGTCAGCGTGTACTGGTTCACCGGCACCGCCGGATCCTCGGCCAACCTCTACTACGAGATGGCGCACGACCAGGGCGCGTGGGCGCCGAAGGAGCGCGGCACCGTACCGACGGCGGTGGCGGTCGCGCTGCCGTCGGACGTGGCGATCCGCCGGTTCGCCGAGCGCGACCACCACGTGGTGCGCTGGACCGAGTTCGAGCGCGGCGGCAACTTCCTGTCGCTGGAGCAGCCGGAGTTGCTGATCGGCGACGTCCGGGAGTTCTTCGCGAGCCTGGTCCGATAGGTGCCGACGAACATGCAGGCTGGGCGCGCGGAGTCCGAAACGGCCGAAGGCCGCCTCCCGGTTCGGAAAGCGGCCTTCGACGCGATGTGGAGCTACGGAGAATTGAACTCCGGACCTCTTGCATGCCATGCAAGCGCTCTACCAACTGAGCTACAGCCCCGCGCGAATACGTTACGAGTCTACCCGGTCGGTCACCGTGCTCACGACCAAGGGTGGTTTGAGCGGCGGCGGGGTGCGCAGCGGCCCGGCCAGGCGCAGCACGATCGCGGCGGCGAGGCCGCTCATCGCCGCGTACAGGTGCCCGAAGTCCCAGATGCTGTGGTCCACGATCACCGGCAGGACGACCCAGACGAACAGCACCGCGGCTCCCGCCAGGCGGACCCAGCCGGTCATGATCAGCACCGCCGCGACGCACGAGCCGACCTCGACGTAGCTGACTCCCACGTCGGTGGCGAACGCGATCTTCTCCGGCAGTCGCCCCGCCCTGATCGCGCCCTTCTCCACCGCGGCGGTGATCAGCGAGCCGAACACGTGGGCGCTCGCGCCGATCAGCAACATCCGAGGCGGCCCGTAGCGGCGTTCGGCCCAGGCCACCACGGTGCCGAACACGATCACGTACGTGGCCAGGCCCGACCCGTGGTCGGCGACCCAGAAGGCGCTGGTGAGCAGCGCTTCCACCGGATCGTCGCCGAGTCGGAACAGGTTGGTGCTGTTCAGCTTGGTGAGCAGGTCGATCAGCCGTGGCGGCGACGTGCGTTGCACCACGGTGGACGCGGTGAAGATGGCCATGTAGGTGAAGGTGACGGGTGCGGACAGGACCCACGCGTGCAGTCGCCGGGTCCACGGACTCAGCCGGTTCACCCAACGCCGCGCCCACCACCACCGGTTGCCGAACCCGCGCACCATGTACCACGCGACGACGAGGCCGAGCCCGATTCCGACGATCACGCCGGGCCGGTGCCCGAAGCCGATCGTGGCCAATCCCGAACCGGCGCTCAGCCCGTCGTGCTGCGGAAGCGGGCCCGGTACGCGGAGGGGGTGACGCCCAGACGGCGCAGGAACGCCCGGCGCAGCGACTCGTCGCTGCCCAGGCCGCTGCGCGCGGCGGCGGCGGTGACCGTGGCGCCGGCGGCGAGCAGCGCCTGGGCGGCCTCGATCCGCACCGCCTCGACGTACACCGCCGGCGTCGAGCCGACCCGCTCGTGGAACAGCCGGGTCAGGTGGCGCGGACTGAACCCGCCGAGCCGGGCCAGCGCGGGCAGCGAGTGGTCGGCCGCCGGATCCGCCGCGACCGCGTCCAGCACCGGGCGCAGCGGGTCGTCGGCGCCGGGCGGGGTGCGCGAGGGCACCGAGAACTGCGACTGGCCGCCCGGTCGGCGCAGGAACACCACCAGGTCGCGGGCCACCTCGCGGGCCAGGTCGGCGCCCTCGTCGGCCTCGACCAGGGCGAGCGCGAGGTCGATGCCGGCGGTGACCCCGGCCGAGGTGTAGACCGAACCGTCCCGGACGAAGATCGCGTCCGGCTCGACCGTGATCGCCGGGTGGTACCGGGCAAGGAGCGCGGCGTGCCGCCAGTGCGTCACGGCCCGCCGCCCGTCCAACAGCCCGGCCCGGGCCAGCACGAACGCCCCCGTACACACCGACGCGATCCGTTCGGAGACCTCGGCGAGCGCGGCCACCGCGTCGAGCAGCGCGAGCGGCGGCGCGTACTGCGGGAACTCGACCGATCCGGGCACCACGAGGGTGTGCGCGGCGTCGATCTGCGCCGCGGCGGCGTCCACCATGAGCCGGGTGCCGGCCGAGGTGGTCACCGGCTCACCGGTCGGCGAGCACAGCGTCACGGTGTATGCCCCGCCCATGCGCTCGGCGGTGCCGAACACCTCCAGCGGGGCGGTCACGTCCATCAGCCGTACTCCGTCGTAGCCGAGCACGGCCACATTCCTGCGTCGCATGACATCCAGGCTAGCCGCCGATCGTGTCTGAATCCGAGGGATCGGTGTCCGAATGGACATGGCCTCGAACGGGTCCGGAGCGCGAGGCTCGATGCAGACGGAAACCCACCACACGTCACCCACCAGGCGTCACCCACCAGACGTCACCCACCACCCGCGATCCATCACCCGCACCCAGGAAAGGACCGACGCCATGTCCGAACGCATCGCCGACGTCGACATCCCCGACAGCGCGCTCGCCAAGGAGGCGACCGAACTGGTCCGGGACACCGCCGGCCCGCTGCTCTACGACCACTCGCGCCGCGTGTACCTGTTCGGCGCGCTCCAGGGTCGCCGCCGGGGCTTGGCCTTCGACCCCGAACTGCTCTATGTGGCAGCGCTGTTCCACGACCTCGGACTGACCGCCGAGCGCCGCGACTCACAGCAGCGCTTCGAACTGGACGGCGCCGACGCGGCCCGCGACTTCGTACTCCGACACGGCCTCTCCGCCGAGCAGGCCCGCATCGTGTGGACCGCGATCGCCCTGCACACCACCCCCGAGATCCCCACCCGAATGGAGCCCGAGGTCGCCCTGGTGACCGCCGGCGTCGAACTGGACGTGCTCGGGATCGGCCTCGACGACATCTCCGAGCAGGCGCGCGCGGCCGTGGTCGCCGCGCATCCCCGCCCGGACTTCAAGCGGCGGATCCTGCGCGCGTTCACCGAGGGCATCGAACACCGCCCGCAGACCACGTTCGGCAACGTCAAGGCGGATGTCCTGGACCGGTTCGTCCCCGGCTTCGAGCGCACGAACTTCGTCGACGTGATCGAGCAGTCGGGGTGGTCCGAGTGAGGCCCCCGCTGCCCCCCTTCACCGAGGCCGACGCCCGCGCCAAGGTGCAGGCCGCCGAGGACGCCTGGAACACCCGCGACCCCGAGCGCGTCGCGCTCGCTTACACCCCCGACTCGGTGTGGCGCAATCGCGACCGCTTCGTCACCGGCCGCCCGGCCATCGTCGAGTTCCTGACCGAGAAGTGGACCCGCGAGCAGGACTACGCACTGCGCAAGGAGTTGTGGTCCTACACCGCCGACCGCATCGCGGTGCGCTTCCAGTACGAGTGGCACGACGGTGCCGGCGCCTTCTGGCGCAGCTACGGCAACGAGTTGTGGGAGTTCGCCGACAACGGCCTGATGCGGCGGCGCGAGGCGAGCATCAACGACGTCCCGATCACCGAGGCCGAGCGGCGCATCCACGGACCTCGGCCGGTCGAGGAGCACGGGGTCGGATTCCCGCTCGCGTGAGCGCTTCGAGGGGTGGGCCCGGGACGAGTCGACCGTCCCCGGGCCCACCCTTCTACCCCATCCGGACCCCGACCCGCCCCCTCAGTCCCCACGCCCCCCGCACTCCCCCGCCCACGGGTGGGTGAGTTCCTGGCACCGCCGCCAGAACCAGGCCCGGTCCGGCCGGCTCTCGCGCGTGGCCGCGCGGTAGTGGGTCGGGCGCGGGACGCGGTCCTGCCAGAACAGCCCGGTGGTGCGGCCGGGTTCGTCGGCCGCGCACAACCACACGGCGGTGTCCGCGCCCTCCTCGGGGCTGCGCAGCAGCGGCGCGGTCAGCCGGCGGAAGGTGGGCATCGACGCGCGCAGCCCCGGGGTGTCGGTCCAGCCCGGGTGGGTGGCGTGTACGACCGGGCCGCCGTCGCCCAGGTGTTCGGCCCACAGTTCGGCGAGCACGACCTGCATGCGTTTGGTCCGGGCGTAGGCGACGGTGGGCCGGTACGGGCCGCGCTCGTACTCGATGTCGTCCACCGGCAGCCGCTGGGTGTACATCCCGCCCGAGCTCATCCACACCACCCGCGCGCAGGAGGCGGCGTCGCCGGCGAGGAGGCGCGTGAGCAGGTGTGGTCCGAGCACATGCACCGCCAGGCACGCCTCGTGCCCCTCGGCGGTGACCGTCCGCTCCCGGGGCAACACGCCGGCGTTGTGCACGAGCGCGTGCAGCGGACCCTGTTCGGCCCGCACCTCCTTCGCGAAGCGGGCCACGTCCGGCAGGCTGCCCACGTCGCAGCGGCGCACCGCGAGGTCGGCCCCGGGCACCAGTTCGGCGACCCGCCGGCCGGCCGCCTCGGTCCGCGCCTCGTCCCGCCCGACCAGCACCACGGTCGCGCCGAGCCGGGCCAGACCGACCACCGCCGCCTCGCCGATCCCGGACGAGGCCCCGGTCACCACCACGGTCCGCCCCTTGAGCGCGTGCTCGGGGTCGGCCGCGAATCCCGACCGCCGCACCCGGTACCCGATCCGGCTGTATCCGGGCACGATCGCCCGGTCCATCGCCCGCTCCCAGAACCGACTCTCCGTCATCGCACGCTCACCTCCGTCGAGATCCCGAAGGGAGAATGCCCGGAACAGGGCTTTCACACTTTTTCCGCCGATGCCGATCGGGAACACGTCCGGAAGGCGTCCCGCAGTCATCCGACAGACACCCATGACGCAAAAAAGACCGCCTCCCGAACGCATCCGGAAGGCGGTCTCACCATCTCTGTGGAGCTACGGAGAATTGAACTCCGGACCTCTTGCATGCCATGCAAGCGCTCTACCAACTGAGCTACAGCCCCGCTATTCACTTGGCCGGTGGGCTTGCCCGCCCGTCCACGAGTACTTTACACGCTCCCCCGCACCGCTTCCAAACGCCTTTCCCGGCGCCGATCGCCGGTGACCGGGGATACGCGGAGCGCGCTCGTCGAGGCACCCCGCCCATCCCCGGCCCGCGCCTAGAAGCTGCCGACCGGCCGGACCATCCCGGCCATGGCACCGCCGTCGACGACCAATTCGGTGCCGGTCAGGTAGGACGCCGCGTCGGAGGCGACGAAGGCCACCACCTCGGCGACCTCCTCCGGGGCGGCGATCCGGCGCAGCGGCACGGACGGGTACTTCCCGGCGCCCTGCTCCAGCCCGACCGCGGCGATCATCGGGGTGTCGATGGTGCCCGGGTGTACCGAGTTGACCCGGATGCCGTGCTCGCCGACCTCCAGGGCGACGGTCTTGGAGAGTCCGCGTACCGCCCATTTGGTCGCGCCGTAGGCCGCGTGTCCCGGCATGCCCTCCAGGCCGGCCTGGGACGAGATGTTGACGATCGAGCCGCCCCCGCGCGCCTTCATCGCGGGCAGCACCGCCTGCATGCCGTGCCAGACGCCGAAGAAGTTGACCCGCATGATCCGCTCCACGCGCTCCGCCGTCTCGTCGGCGAAGCCCCTGGTCCAGTAGATCGCGGCGTTGTTGACCAGGATGTCGAGACCGCCGAACGCCTCGACCGCGACGTCGACCACCTCGGCCCAGTCCGCCGGATCGGATACGTCGTGCCGGACGAAGCGCGCGGCGGCGCCCAGTTCGGCGGCCACCCGCTCACCCTCCTCGGTCAACAGGTCGGTGAGCACCACGCTCGCCCCGGAGGCCACGAACAACCGCGCTTCGGCCGCCCCTTGCCCACGGGCGGCCCCGGTGACGATCGCCACCTTGCCGGTCAGATCAGCCATGCCCACACACCCCGTCCACCCCGTCCACACTGTCCACGGACACCACGCCCTCCACCGGAGCCGCCCCGCCCGTCTCCGGACGCGGCGCGATCACCCGTCTCACTGACCCATCACGTACTTGACGGTCGGCCCGGTGGTCCACCCGCCGTCCACCGCCAACTCCGCACCCGTCACATACGACGCCGCGTCGGAGAGCAGGAACGCGACGGCCGCGCCGATCTCGCTCGGCTCGCCGACCCGACCCATCGGGGTGTTCGGGTAGTTGCCCTCGCCCGCCTGGATGCCGACGACCGAGGTCATCGGGGTGTAGACCATGCCGGGGTGCACCGAGTTGACCCGGATCCGCGCCGGGCCCAACTCCACCGCGGCGACCTTGCTCATGCCGCGCACCGCCCACTTGGACGCGCCGTAGGAGCCGGTCATCGCGAGCCCCATCAGGCCCGCCGCGGAGGAGATGTTGACGATCGACCCGCCGCCGTTCGCCTTCAGGTGCGGGATCACCGCCTGCATGCCCAGCCAGACGCCGGTCAGATTGACCTTGATCACGAACTCGAAGTGTTCGAGCGTCTCGGTGTCGAACATCGCCCCGGTGGACACGCCGGCGTTGTTGACCAGTCCGTCCACCCGACCGAACTCGGCCACGGTGAAGTCGACGACGGCCTTCCACTGCTCCTGGCTGGTCACGTCGTGCCGGTGGAAGCGGGCGTGCGCGCCGAGTGCGGCGGCCGTCTCGGCCCCTTCGTCGAGCAGATCGGTGAGGACCACCCGGCCGCCGCCGTCGACGATCTGCTTGGCCGCCGCGGCGCCGAGGCCGCGGGCGCCGCCGGTGACGATGACGACCTTGTCGGTCAGGTTGGGGCCCTGGAGTTCAGCCATGATGCGTTCCTTCGATCCGTGCCTGCCGACTTCTCGGCTCGCATTTGCATAGTACAACTAAGCAAATCGAAATCCGACCGAACGGTTGTCGGCCGGCCCCGCTGCCGCCGCTACCCCTGCACCGGCGGCACGATGCCCGCCATCGAACCGCCGTCGATCACGAACTCGGTACCGGTGATCCACGAGGACGCGTCGGAGGCCAGGAACGCCACCAGTTCGCCGACGTCCTCCGGCTCGCCCACCCGACGCAGCGGCACGGTGGGGAAATTGCCCGGCCCGCGCGTGAAGCGGTTGCCGATCATCGGCGTGTCCACGGCGCCCGGGTGCACGGAGTTGACCCGGATCCCGTACTCGCCCAACTCCAGGGCGGCGGTCTTGGTCAGGCCGCGGACCGCCCACTTGGAGGAGCCGTAGGCCGCGTGTCCCGGGATGCCCTGGAGGCCGGCGAGCGAGGAGATGTTCACGATCGACCCGCCGCCGTTCGCCCGCATCAGCGGTGCCACCGCCCGGATCCCGTGGAAGGCGCCGAACAGGTTGACCTTCAGGATCCGGTCCAGACCCTCCGGCGTCTCCTCCAGGATCGGCTTGGTCCACATGATCCCGGCATTGTTGACCAGCACGTCCACCACGCCGAACTCCCGCACGGCCAGCTCGACGACCGCCGCCCAGTCCGACGCGCTCGACACGTCGTGCCGCACGAACCGGGCCTCGGGGCCGATCTCCTCGGCGACCCGGGCACCCTCGTCCTCGAGCAGATCGGTCAGCACGACGCGGGCCCCGCGCCGGGCGAACAACCGCGCCTCGGCCGCACCCTGGCCCCGCGCCGCGCCGGTGACGATCGCCACCTTGCCGGTCAGATCGATCGAATCGCTCACGGTTACCACCTCCCAGTCGTCGGGCCCTCGGCCCCGGGTCGGCCGGATCCGGTCCTCCGCACCGGATCCGGCCGGTCGCTCTCGCCCGGGACACGGGCGCTCGCGCGCCGCGTCCCGAACGAAGTCTCGATCACTCAGGCCCCGTACTTCGCGCGGAAGTGCGGAATGACCCGCTCCCCCCAGATCCGGATCGTCTCCATGCAGTCCGCCTGCGGGACCGTGCCCATCTGGATCAGGCACATGATCTCGTCGGCCCCCGCGTCGATCAGCTTTTGGACGTAGCCGATCGCGTCCTCCGCCGTGCCGTACGCGTGGTTCACGTTGTAGGTGGCGGTGGCGTTGACCGTGACCGGGATCTTCGCCTCGTGCAGCATCGCGACCTGCTGTTCGGCGGCCTCGTGGATGACCGCCACCTCGTCTCGGCCCTCGACCACGGCCTCGTCCGGGATGCCGGACCTGCCGCCGGAGAACCAGTGCGCGATCGACTGGGCGAAAAAGCGCTGACCGCGCGCGCCCACCTGGCGGGCCCGGGCGCCGTCCTCGGAGACGATCGTCGGGCACAGCGCGACCAAGTGGTCGTTGGTCACCGAGGACACGAACCGCTCCCCGGTGCGCTCCTTGATCGCGTCCCGGTAGATCCGGTTGAGGTTGGCCACCTCCTCCGGACCGGCGAAGCCGAGGACCAGCGCGCCGACGCCGTACTCCGCCGCCTCGACCAGGCTCGGCTGCTTGCTGCAGGCCAGGAACAGCGGCGGGTGCGGAGTCTGTACCGGGCGCGGCAGGATCGGGTGCGAGCCCTCGATGTCGAGCACGTCGCCGTGCCACACCAACTCGTCCTGCTGCCACGCCGCGCCGATGATCCGCAGCGCCTCCTCGACCTGGGCCTTGGTCTGCTCGATGTCCACGCCGCACAGCGAGGACTCCTGGAGCGTGCCGCCGCGGGCCGCGCCGACGTCGAGCCGGCCGCCGGAGAGCGTGTCCAGCATGCCGATGCGCTCGGCGACCCGGGCCGGGTGGTTGAAGTTGAACGGCATGCAGACCGCGCCGTGGGCGATCCGGATCCGGCTGGTACGCGCGGCCACCCAGGTCAGGAAGATCTCCGGCGCGCTCATGTGCGAGTACCACTTCGTCGAGTGGTGCTCCACGGCCCAGACGCGGTCGAAGCCCATGCGCTCGGCGTATACGGCCTGCTCCACGGAGTCGAGGATGACCTCACGCTCGTGTTCCGCCGTGGGATTGGCCATCTGGGCTTCGAAGATCATCGAGAACTGCATGCCGTACTCCTGGTGCGCGAGGCGTGGAATACTTCAATTAGATGTATGACGACCAGTCAGGTCAATAGCCAACTGACGTAGAATCAGAAAAACTCGCGCGTACCGATGGAGGCCACGATGACGGGGGATCCGCTCCCGAAGCTGCCCGCAACCGCGTGGGCCGTGCTCGGCCTCTTGTCGTTCCCGGGCGAGCGCTCCGGCTACGACCTCAAGAAGTGGGCCGACGCGTCCCTGCGCTTCTTCTACTGGAGTCCGGCGCTCAGCCAGATCTACAGCGAGCTCAAGCGCCTGGAGCAGCTCGGCTTCGCCGTCTCGCGGATCGCCTCGCAGGACGAACTGCGCAACAAGCGGCTGTACCGCATCACCGACTCCGGTCAGGAGGCGCTGGCCACGTGGGCGCGCGAGACCCCGGCGGGGCCGCCCGTGCTCAAGCACGGCGTCGCGCTCCGGGTCTGGCTCGGCCACCTCAGCGAGCCGGAAGAGCTGCGGAAGACCCTGGTCGAGCACCGCGACTACGCGGCGAGCACGCTGGTCGAGGTGCGCGCGAGCGAGGACAGCGCGCAGGACCGCTGGCCGTTCCCGGCCCTGGTGCTCAAGTGGAGCGAGCGCTACTGGCAGGCCGAGCGCGATCTCGCCGACGGCATGCTCGCCGACCTGGAGGACCTGTACCGCAAACAGGGGGGCGAGGCCGCCGGGTGAGGACTCGGCGGCAAGCGGGGCGAGACTCGGCGGTGCGGCGGGGGTGCAGCGAAAACGGTCTCGGAGCCGGGTTCGCACCCGGCTCCGAGACCGTCACATGCCTTGCGTCACGACCGTCAGACGTCGTCCCCGATGACCGGTTCCGGCAGCGTCCCCGCGTTGTGCTCCAGCAGGCGCCATCCCCGGGCCCCCGGGCCGAGCACCGACCAGCAGCAGTTGGACAGCGCGCCCAGCGCGCCCCAGGTCTCCCGGGGCAGGCCGAGCAGCGCGCCGAGTCCGCAGCGGATCGCGCCGCCGTGCGAGACCACCACGAGCGTGCCGTCGTCGGGCAGCTTCTCGACCGCGAGGTTGATCGCCTCGGCCATCCGCTCGGCGACCTCGCTCTCCAGCTCGCCGCCGCCGCGCCGGACCGGCTCGCCGCGTCGCCAGGCGGCGAACTGCTCGGGGAAGGTCGCCTCGATCTCGCGATTCGTCAGCCCCTGCCACTCGCCCGCGTAGGTCTCACGCAGTGCGGGATCCAGGGTGACCGGGACGTCGACCAGCCGGGCCAGCTCCGCCGCGGTGTCCACGGTGCGGGTCAGGTCGGAGGACACGATTGCGTCCGGGCGCAGCGCCGCGAGCAGTCGGGCCGAGCGCCGGGCCTGGGCCAGGCCCTCGTCGGTCAGCGGGATGTCGGTCTGGCCCTGGAAGCGCCGCTCGACGTTCCACGTGGTCTGGCCGTGCCGCCACAGCAGGACCCGGCGGCCGGTGCCGCTCAGAGCGCGCCCTCCGCCGCCCCCGCCGCCTCTGCGGCCCGGGCCTGCTCGTTGCCGCGGAGCACCGCTTCCGGCAGCTCGATCCGCGGGCAGTCCTTCCACAACTTCTCGAGCGAGTAGTAGGCCCGCTCCTCGGCGTGCTGGACGTGCACCACGATGTCGATGTAGTCGAGGAGGATCCAGCGCCCTTCGCGCTCGCCCTCGCGGCGGACCGGCTTGGCGCCGAGCCCGCGCAACGCTTCCTCGACCTCGTCCATGATCGCCTTGACCTGGCGGTCGTTGGACGCGGAAGCGAGCACGAACACGTCGGTGATCGTGACCACCTCGCTCACGTCGTAGGCGACGACGTCGATGGCGAGCTTCTCTGCACATGCCACGGCAGCCGCGGTGGCGAGCTCCAGGGCGTGGGGGGTTGCGGTCACGATTCGCTTCCTGCGGACGACAAGGGGATTACCGTTCAGGGTCTCACACGCGGGGCGTGCGACGGCGACTCGTTATTTCCCGACCGGCCGGGCCGCAGCCGACCCGGCCCGCTTCCCGGCCCGCCGGTCCATTCGGGACCGGCGGGCCGGGAAGCGCCGCTGCTACGGCTTGGGCGCTTCGAACGCGTAGTCCTGGCCGAGCGTGACCACCACGTCCGCCAGCATCTCCCCCGTCGCCTTCTTCACCGAGGTCGGCGGCAGGTGCAGGGTCAGCGCGGCCTGCTCCGCGTCCGCCTTGCGGGAGTCGTTGGAGTACTGCACGACCGACGTGGGCTGTGCGCGCTTGCCCGACGCGCCGCCGGGGACGTACGTGACGCCCGCGTTCAGCAGCTTGGCGTGCGCGTCCTCCTGGGCGCCGTTCTTGCCGCTCGCGTCCTCGACCATCACCCGCGCCGGACCCGCCTCGACCCGGCCCTGACGTACGGTGCCGCCCAGCAGCTCGCGCACGATCGGGACGGCGGCGTTGATGTCCAGGATGCCCTCCGGCGAGACCGGCAGCGCCCGGACCTGCAACAGCTTCGCCTGGGTCGCCTTGGCCAGGTTCGCGAGCAGGGTGCTGAGCTTGTCGTCCGGCAGCGAGGGGTCGGGCAGGTTCGCCATGTTGGCGAGCAGCGTCAGGACCGCGTCGGGCTGCGTCGGGAACGCGGCCAGCAGGCCCTGGAGGACTCGGCCGAACCGGTCGCCGGACACCGTCGGCGACTCGCCCGGCTGCTTGTACGTGGCGAACGCCAGCGCCGCGACCCCGTTCGCCGGGTTGCGACCCTGTCCGACCAGGACCTTGCCGTCCTGGCCCTTGATCTCGATGTCGGCGTTGAGCTGGATGCCGCCCGCGAGGTCGACCAGGCCCTGCAGGACCGGCTCGGAGACCACCCAGGAGCCGTCCAGCTTGACCCCGAGCAGGTCGGACAGCGCGTCCCGGGACGCGCCGGGGCCCTCGTCGGCCATCAACTGGCCGAGCGGGAAGGAGCTGTTGTCGGAGTTGACGATGGTGACCGAGGACACGCTGACCATGGACGCGGTGTTCTTCGCCGGGTCGACGGTGAGCAGCGCGTTGGCCGAGGCGCGGCCGTCCTTGCCGCGCAGTTGCACCAGCACGCCGCCGTTCTTGCCCGGCGCGGCGACCTTCTTCTCGTCCCGCAACCAGGTGTCCCAGGCGAACCAGCCGCCGACACCGAGCAGCGCCACCGCGATCACCACGACGAGGGCGATCAGCCGGGTCCGGATCGCCCGGCGCTTCTCGTCCCGGCGCTCGGAACGGGTCTCGGCGAAGGAGAGCCAGTCGATGACGTCCTCGGCCTGCTCGCTCTCGTCGTCGACGAACGCGAACTCGTCCGAGCCGTAGCCGGGTCGTCCCGGCCGCCCCGGACCCGGGCGACGCTTCCTCGGCGGCGGCACCCGACCGTCGCCCGTCGAGCCGGCCTCGGCCCTGCCGGCGGACGAGCCGGCGGGCGGGGCCGCGTCGCCCTTCGCCTCGGTGGACCGCGAACGCGCCGGCCGCACCGGCGTCGACCCCGCCGCGACCCCGATCGAGGTCGGGTCCGTACCGGCCGCCGGCAGCGACGTGGCCGACCCGGGCCGGCTCGCCGGCACCACGGGCGGGGCGGGCGCGGCGGGGGGCTGCTCGTAGTACGCGGTGGGTTGCTGCGGTTCGGGGCGGCCCTGCTGCCCGTCCGGGTATCCGCCCTGGTTGCCCTGCTGCGGATACGCCTCGCCCGAAGGGGTCGCCGGGTCATAGGCGTTGGGGTTGTACGCGTTCGTGTCGTACGAGTTCGGGCTGTACGCGTTCGGGTCGTAGGCGTTGGGGTCGTACGGGGTGGGGTCATACGGGCTGGGGTCGTACGCGTTGGGGTCGTACGCGTTGGGGTCGTAGCCGCCGGAGGTGTGGCCGGTGGACGTGGAGTCGTAGGTGCCGGGCGCGTAGGCGCCGGCGTTGGGGTCGTAGCCCGTGCCGTGGCCGCCGCTGCGGTCGTACGTCCCGGCGCCCGCGCCCTGGCCGTACCCGTTCGGGTCCCCGCCGGGGTTCGCCGCCGGGTAGGCCCCGGACCCGTACCCGTTCGCGTCGTAACTCCCCGCGCCGTAAGCGGCATTCGGGTCATAGGCCGCGTTCGGGTCGTAACCGGTGTTCGGGTCGTACGGGTACTGCTGCGGCGCGAAGTTCACCGGTTCGAGACCCTCCGGCCCCGATCCGGCCGGCGGTTGTGCGGGGTATCCCGGGTGTCCGCCGTCGCCCGGCCCCGGGGCGTACGGTTCCCGCGCCTGCCCGCCGTCCCCTCGCTCGGTGCCGTAAGGCTCCCAATCGCGCCGGTCGTCGTTGCTCACGAAGCTCCCCGGTACAGCCCCCGCTTGCTGATGTATTGAACGACCCCGTCCGGTACCAGGTACCAGACCGGATCGCCCCCGGCCACCCTTGCACGGATGTCGGTCGACGAGATGGCCAGTGCGGGGACCTCCACCAGGCTCACGCCGCCGTCCGGGAAACCCGGGTCGGACAGAGTGTGCCCCGGACGGGTGCAACCCACGAAATGCGCGAGCTCGAACATCTCGTGCGCGTTGTGCCAGGAGAAGATCTGGGACAGCGCGTCGGCGCCGGTGATGAAGAATATTTCGGTGCCCTCGGGCGAGGACTCGCGCAGGTCGCGCAGGGTGTCGAGGGTGTACGTCTCGCCCTCGCGGTCGATGTCCACCCGGCTCACCGAGAACGTCGGGTTGGACGCGGTGGCGATCACCGTCATCAGGTACCGGTCCTCGGGCGAGGACACGTCCTGCACGGACTTCTGCCAGGGTCGACCGGTCGGCACGAACACGACCTCGTCGAGCCCGAACTGGCCCGCCACCTCGCTCGCGGCGACGAGGTGCCCGTGGTGGATGGGATCGAAGGTGCCGCCCATGACACCGACACGTCTGTTCCGCTCGCTCATGGCGCGAGAATCTATCGTTCCGCGCTCCCCGAGCGCGCGCCCCTACTCCTTGACCGCCCCCGAGGTGATCCCCGCGACGATCCGCTTCTGGAAGACGAGCACCAGGACGATCACCGGAACGCTCACCACGACGGAGGCCGCCGCGATCGCGGCGGTGGGCTGCTGGAACTGCGAGGCACCGGTGAAGAAGGCCAGCGCGGCGGGCACGGTACGGGAGTTGTTGGTCGAGGTCAGCGACACCGAGAAGACGAAGTCGTTCCAGGCGAAGAAGAACACCAGGATCGCGGTGGTCACCACGGCCGGCACCGCCATCGGCGCGATCACGTAGCGAAACGCCTGCCACGCGGAGGCGCCGTCGATCCGTGCCGCGTCCTCCAGGGCCCACGGGATCTGCTTGAAGAACGAGGTCAGCGTCCAGATCGACAGCGGCATCGTGAACGACAGGTAGGGCAGGATCAGCCCGATCCAGGTGTCGAACAGGCCGATCGTGCGCCACATGTCGAACAGCGGGCCGACCACCGCGATGGTCGGGAACATCGCGATCGCCAGCGCGCCGAGCAGGATCAGCCGCTTGCCCGGGAACTCCATCCGCACGATCGCGTACGCGGTGCCGGTGGCGCAGGCGACCGCGATCGCGGTGGCGATCAGCGAGATGCCGATCGAGTTGCGCAGCGCGTCGGTGAAGAGGTCGTTGCGAAAGACCGTGCGGTAGTTGTCCAGGCTCCAGGTCTTGGGCAGGAACTGCGCGTTGTTGATGTCGTCGCCGCTCTTGAAGGACAGCGAGAGCATCCAGGCCAGGGGGAGCACGGTGATTGCGATCACCACGACGCTGACCAGGGTGCGCACACCCTCGCGGGCCGGGCTTGGCTGACTCACGTGGGGCTCCCGAGCTTGCTCACGTCGGTACGGAAGAGCTTGATGAACAGGAACGCGATCAGCAGCACACAGGCGAACAGCAGGACCGAGATCGCCGAACCCAGGCCCAGGGCGGTGCGGCTGACCAGTTGGCGGTAGGCCAGGAAGGACACCGTTTCGGTGTCGTTGGCGCCGCCGGTCATCACGAAGACCGAGTCGAAGATGCGGAACGCGTCCATGGTCCGGAACAGCAGCGCGACCAGGATCGCCTGCTTCATGATCGGCAGGGTGACCCGGGTGAGCCGCTGCCACGGCCCGGCTCCGTCCACCCGCGCGGCCTCGTGCACATCCGGGGAGACCTGGATCAGGCCGCCGAGCAGCAGCAGCGACATGAACGGCGTGGTCTTCCAGATCTCCGAGAGGGCGATCACGAACAGCGCGGTCCAGCGGTGGTCGAACCAGGCGACGTCGGTGCCGAACCAGTCGTTGACGAACCCGGTGGACGGGTCGAACGCGTAGCGCCAGGCGTAGGCGGAGACGACCGTGACGATGCCGTACGGGATCAGCACGATGGTGCGCAGTGTGCGGCGCAGGTACAGCGCGCGCTGCATCAGTTGGGCGAGCCCGAAGCCGATCACGAACTCGACCGAGACGGTGAGCACGGTCAGCGCGAGGGTGGTCCACACGTCGGTCCACCACAGCGGGTCCTTGAGCACCACCCAGTAGTTCGACAGACCCGCGAACGAGTTGGCGTCCGGGGTGGTCAGCCGCTTGTGGAAGAGCGAGAGCCACGCGGCGTCGACCAGCGGCGCGATCGCGACCGCGAGCATGATCAGCACGGCGGGCGCGGACAGCAGCCATCCGGTGCGGCGCATGCGCTGCGCGTGGTCGAGCTGCTTCCGGGGCTTCCTGTGCCGAGGCGCGGTGCGGGTCGCGGATGCCGTGCTCACAGCAGCACCTTGTCGTGCAGGACCCCGGTGATGAGGTCGTCGGTGGCGCGGGGGGCGGAGTTCGGGTCGACGTCGGCGGGCGGGTGGTACTCGCGCTGCACCGACGCGGAGACGTCGTTGTAGTAGGGCGTGCGCGGACGCGGGCCGGCCTGGTCGAGGGACTCCTTGATCAGGCCCGCCATCGGCAACGCCGCGCGTACGCCCGGATCGTCGTAGGCGGCGGCCCTGGCCGTGGTCTCCTTGGACTCCAGCATGTAGGTGATCTGGTTCTCCAGGGTGCCCGCGCAGCGCACCGCGCTCACCGCCTCGGCGGCGTGCTTGCCGTATCGGCTGACGCCCAGTGAGATCCCGCCGAACGGCGGCTTGGACGGCTTGTCCGGATCGGTCTGCGGGTAGCGGGCCCAGCCGTAGTCGTCCAGCACCTCGCGCGAGAGTTGGCCGCCGGCGACCGCCTCGGCCGCGGCGCCGCGGGCGTACGTCCAGTTGATCATGAAGCCGCCGGAGCCGGACTGGAACACGGTCCGGGTGTCGTCCTCGATCGAGGTGGCCAGGTTGGCCGGTGCGGCGGAGGAGCGGCCCAGGCGGCGCATCACCTCGGCGGCCCGCTTGCCCGCGCCGCCCTCGCGCAGTGCGGGCTTCAGGTCGACGCCCTTCTCCACGTCCCGCACGATCGCCCCGCCGGCGCCGGTGACCAGGCCGTTGACCCATACGGTCAGGCCCTCGTAGCGCTTGGCGGGCACCGCGACGGTCTTGTGCGTCTTCTCCGCGGCGGTGATCAGGTCGTCCCAGCCGATCGGCCGGGTGAGGTCCAGTCCGGCCTCGGCGGCCACCGACTTTCGGTACCACAGGAGTTGGGTGTTGGCCCGGAACGGCGCGGCGACCAGGCGGCCCCGCCACTCCGAGGACTCCACGGCACTGCTCAGCATGCCGTCGGTCAGCGTCGGGGCCTCGGCCGCGGTGAACGGGCGCAGGAAGCGCGCCTCGGCGAACTCCGGTACGTAGACGGGGTCGAGCGCCATCACGTCGATCGAGGAGTCCTTGGCGGCCAGCCGGCGCACCAGTTGCTCACGCTGTCCGGACGCGTCGGTGGGCAACACCGAGACCTTGACCCGATAGGCGCCGCCGGACGCCCGGCTGCACCGGTCGGCGAGCTTTTGATAGGCCCCGTTGTCCGGCGGTACGTACCAGTTCAGCTCGGGTGGCCCGGACCCGCCGCCCCCGCACCCGACGACGACGGAGGCGACCAACGCGAGCGCGACGGCCAGGAGCCCGTGACGACGAGGCATGTGGTTCACCTGATCAGCAGATCAAGGAACCGGCCCTTATCCCGCCAACTCCCCCGAACGGTGGCGTGTCGGCCTCAGCCGTCTGCCGTCGGCGTCGGTGCCGGGTGTCGCGACGGCCGGGCGGGAGGTGCGGGTGGGCCGCCGGGTCAGTCGGGGATCGTGGTCAGGGACCAGGCGCCGTCGGCTTCCACCTCGATCAGGCAGGGGCCCTTGGGCAGGATCGACTCGCCCTCGTAGTCGCCGATCGCGTTGGCCAGGGTGCCGAGATAGGCCTCGTCGTCGCCGTGTTCGGTGAAGGTGCCGACGATGAAGTTGCTGCCGCCGGCGTGTGTCATCGCGACCACCGTGCGCGGGCCGGCCCAGCGCACCGTCTCGGGACCCGTGCCCTCCAGCCGGTCGGTGAGCGGTCGGGCGGCCTCGGGGGTGAGCAGTCGGACGGTCCACGCGCCGTCGGCCTCGATCTTCAGGCGCGAGGTACGGGTGCCGCGCTCGTCCACCAGGGCCCGGCTCCGGTGCGTGCCGATCGTGTTGGCCAGGAGCTTGTCCGTCTCCAGGTCGGCGTCCAGCGTCCAGACCACGAAGTTGTCGGTGCCCCGGGACTCCAGCTCGACCAGGAAGGGGCCGGCGTCGACGGGGCGCTCGATGGAGAGGACCCGGTCGCCGCGGCCCTCGTACTCGACGGCGGGCGCGGGGCGGGGCGAGCGGGGGCCGGCGTCGGCGGGCTCGGGGTCGGGCGCGGCGTGCGAGTCCGGCAACTGCTCGGTCGGGGGAGGCGGTTCCGCCACGACATCGGCCGGGGCGGGCGGCGCGGGTTCGGCGGCGGATCCGACCTCGGGTTCCGGCGCGGGCTCGGGGTCGGGCTCCGGGGCGGGCTCGGGATCGATCACGGATTCGGCCTCGGATTCGGCCTCGGATTCGGCCTCGGACTCCCGTGCGGGTTCCGGCGCGTCGGCCGCGGGCTCGACCTCGGCTCCCTCGGCGGGTTCCGGTGCCGGTTCGGCGTGCGCCGCCGTGTCCGGTATCACCGGGTCCGCCATCACCGCGGCCGTGAACAGCGCCTGGTCGGGCTCCGCGCCCAGGTCCCGCACCAACTCGTCCAGGCCCGCCTCGTAGCCCTGCCCCACCGCGCCGAACCGCCACCCGTCCCGGCGATAGACCTCGGCCAGGATCAGCGCCCGCTCCCGGGTCAACTCGCCCACCGGCAGCACGAATCGGCCGATCTCGCCGTCGGCGCCGAGCAGGCGCAACCGCGACCCGGCGCCGAACCCCGGCGCCTGCGCGCCGATCGCGAACACCAGCCGGTCCACCGCGTCGTCCACGGCGGACAGGTCCACATGGAACTCGGCGGTCCCGGTCCCGCCCGCCACGAGCGCGACCGCGCTCGTCAGCGACGCGGGTCGGGCGGTGCAGACCACGTCCAGATCCGCCGTCCCGAGGCTGAAGCAGTACGCGGCCAGGCCCTCGCCCGACACGTCGAACTCCACCCTGATGGCCGAATCGTCCAGCCTCGTCTTCTCGCCCATGGCGAATGTGCGCATCGAGCCCTCCCCCGGCCTCCCCTGACCTGGCGTCACCTTAACGCGCATGACGAAGCGCCGGGCGGCAACGGGGCACCCGGCGCGGACAGGGAGATTCGACGAACCGGACGCGGCCGTCCGGGTTCGGACCGAGGGCTCAGCGGTCCTTGTTGAAGCGCGTCACGACGAACAGCAGGATGAGCAGCGTGGCCAGCGCACCGATGCCGGCGCCCAGCCCGTTCAGGTTCTCGTGCTTGCCGCTCTCGTTGGCCAGCGTGGTGAGGACGGTCGTGGCGTGCTGGGTCATCCGTGGTCAGCCCTTGCGTAGTTTTTGCCGACGTGTGCGGACGACATCGTACGGGCGCGGAGGGTGAGGCGCGCGGTCAGGTTCCGGGGACGACCCTCGGCCTCGGGGCGTGGACGCGCCTAGGGTGGAGGTGGATTGCTCGAGGCTAGGGGGCGCAGCATGCCGGACGACAAGACGATCGGACCGTTCGAGGGACGCCGACGATTCCCCGGGATCTCCTCCCGGGCCTACGAACACCCCTCCGATCGCGCCGCGCTGGTGGCGATGCGCCGGCTCAGCGGTTTCGATCTCATCCTCAAACAGATGTCGGGCCTGGTGTCCGAGCGGGCGATCCGACTCGCCTTCCTGGCGGGTTCGGTCCGGGTGGGCGAGCAGCAGTTCCACCGCCTGCACGAGATGGTCCGCGAGTCGGCGTACATCCTGGATCTGCCCGCCGTGCCGGAGCTGTTCGTCACCCAGGACCCGCAGCCGAACGCGATGGCGATCGGCATGGACAAGCCGTTCATCGTGGTCACCTCGGGCCTGGTCGAACTGCTCGACGACGACGAGATGCGCACGGTGATCGGCCACGAGACCGGGCACATCCTGTCCGGGCACGCCGTGTACCGCACGATGTTGCTGATCCTGACCCGGTTCGCCGCCGCGCTGTCCGGGATCCCGCTGGGCACGATCGGCGTGCACGCGATCATCACCGCGTTGCAGGAGTGGTTCCGCAAGTCGGAGGTGTCCTGTGACCGGGCGGGCCTGCTGGTCGGCCAGGACCCCGAGGTGGCGATGCGCGCACTGATGAAGGTCGCGGGGGGCTCGCAGCTGCACGAGATGAGCACCGACGCGTTCCTGGAGCAGGCCGCCGAGTACGAGGGCGCCGGCGACCTGCGCGACAGCGTGCTCAAGTTGATGAACCTGCTGGGGCGTTCCCACCCGTTCCCGGTGGTCCGGGTCGCCGAACTGCGCAAGTGGGCGGACGGGGACGACTATCGGCGGATCTTGGCCGGCGAGTATCCGCGTCGCGAGGACGACCCGAACGCGTCGGTGCGCGAGGAGGCCAAGGCCTCGGCGAACGCCTACCGCGAGTCCGTACGCACCACCACGGACCCGCTGTTCGGCCTGCTGCGCGACCTCGCCGACGGCGCGGCGGACGCGGGCGGCAAGCTCCGGGACCGGTTCGCCGGCCGCCGCGCCGAATCGGGGCCGTCGCCGGACGGTGGCATGTCGCCGAACGGTGGCGCGCGGCCCGACGATCACACGCCGCCGTCGCGTGGGGGCACGTCGACGGAGTGACCCGAGGGCCGGGTCGGGCTCGGGGCCGAGGGGGTGGCCCGCGTGAAGTGGCTCGCTCTCCCTATATATAGGCGCCACACAGGCCGCACCCGGGGGCACTGACGATGCTGTCAAGTAGTCGGATAGTCACATAAAGCAGTGATGCCGGTCCCGCCTCCCCGCCGGGGGCGGGACCACTAATCTTCCCGGGTGACTGCAAACGGGGAGCAACCGGATCGGGTGCCGTGGGAGCCGTCCCGCGGGAATCCGCCACCGGGCCGGCCGGAGCCGCCGGCCTGGCAACAGCACGCGGACCACGCGTACCCGCCACGCACCGGCCCCGAGCCGGGCGAGGGTTGCCTGTACGCGGTGGTCCGCTGGCCCGCCCGGATCATCGCGCTGATCATCGTGGTCCCGCTGCGCCTGCTGTGGGAGTTGGTGCGGCTGATCGGCAGGGGGATCAAATTCCTGTTCTGGGACTGGTTCCTGCATCCGATCCTGCGGGGGCTGAAGAAGCTGCT